>JBJMUA010000065.1:0-24219 GCA_045811425.1 Sphingomicrobium sp.
ATGGCAAGGATCATCGGCAATGCCAGTTCGCGGATCATCAGAGCCGCACCCCCGAGCACGACCGCCGGCCAGATCCTGCCGGGGCGATGGAGTACGACCATCAGGGCCAACAGCAAGGCCGCCCAGCTTTCGTGGAACAGGCCGGTCTGTGGCTGCAGCATGCCGCCCAGCCCGCCGGCGATCAGGAACATGCTGAAGCCGAGCAATGGCAGGGGAAGGTAAGACTTCAGCTTGAGCCACCAGGCGAACATCAGCACGACGCACATCGACCAGATGACAAACATCATCGGCCGCTCTCCAACCGCGGCATAGGCGACGGCGTGGGTGGGCAACCGGAAGGCGACAAAGGGCTTCAGCGGATAATTGCCCTTGCGCAGCTCCTCCGCGGCAACGTGATAATAACCGCCGCCGGCGGCCACGCCGGCAATAATATCGCGATAAAGCTGCAAGTCGCTCTGCTGGGCGGGAGAAGAGCGCGTCCTGGGTGCCGGGGCGGTCGCGGGCGACCAGGTCGCGGCAGCCACCAATGCCAGGAGCGCCCCGATCAGCAGGAGCGCCCGGGCTCTCGACCAGCCTTCGAACCGGGTCGGAAAGGCCCCCCAACTCATCGCTAGCCGGCCAGCCAATAGGTCAGCGCAGCGGCGGCCGCCGCCGTGCCAAGCCCGAATGCCAGCAGCGCCATCCAACTCTTGCGCTCGATCAGCGCGACATCGGCCAGGGGCGGCGGCGGCGGTGCCCCGCCGGGCGAGGGATAGCTGGCGTCGATCTTGCGCAATATCTGTGGAATCAGCTTCAGCGCGCGCACCGTGTCGACAATCCGGTCGGCATAATAGGCTTCCGGGCCGAGCTCGGTGCGCAGCCAATCCTTGAGGAAGGGCTCCGCCGTCTCCCACATGTTGATGTCCGGATCGAGCGCGGTCGCCACGCCTTCCTCCATCACCATCGTCTTCTGCAGCAGCAGCAGGTGCGGCTGGGTCGGCATGTCGAAATCGCGGGTGATGGCGAATAGTCCCTCTAGCATCCGGCCGATGCTGATCTCCTTGACCGGGAGGCCGCGGATCGGCTCGCCAACGGCACGAAGGGCGGTCGCAAACTCCGCCACGTCATGATGCGATGGGACATATTGCGCTTCGAAGTGGATCTCCGCGACGCGCATGTAATTGCCGGTGATCAGGCCATAGAGGATCTCGGCCAGCCACAGCCGGGCCTGCCGGTCGATCCGCCCCATGATGCCGAAATCGACCGCTGCAACACGGCCATCTTTCAGCGCGAACAGGTTTCCCTGGTGGAGGTCGGCGTGGAAATAGCCGTCGACCACGGCCTGGCGAAGGAATGCTCGGACCAGGATTGCCGCCAGCGCCTTCGGGTCCTGGCCGGCCGCGATCAGCTCGTCACGCTCCGACAGCTTGATGCCGTCGAGCCATTCCTGGGTCAGCACCCGCCGCGCGGTTCGCCGCCAGTCGATCTCGGGCACGTGGAAGCCGGGTTCGGCAACCATATTGTCCTTGAGCTCGGACGCCGACGCCGCCTCGCGCTGCAAGTCCAGTTCCCGCCTTACCCATTGCTTGAAATAGGCAATGACCATGCGCGGCCGCAGGCGCTCGACCTCGCCTCCCAGGAGCTCGACATGGGCCGCCGCCCACTCATAGGTCTCGATCGCCCGGGCGAATTCCTCCTCGATGCCGGGCCGCAATACCTTGACGGCGACTTCGCGGCCCTCGGTGGTGATTGCCCGGTGAACCTGGGCAATGGATGCGGCACCAACCGGCTTTTCTTCGAACTCGGTGAACAAGGTGTCGAGCGGCGCTTCAAGCGCCCTTTCAACCGCCGCCTTGATCGCGGGGAAGGGCTCGGGCGGGAGCGAATCCTGAAGCTGGATCAGATTTTCGGCAGCCTCGATCCCAACCAGGTCCGGGCGGGTCGACAGCGCCTGGCCCAGCTTGATCGCCGCGGGGCCAATTTCCTGAAGGGCCGCGGCATAGTCGACGGTGTCGGGCACGTTCGCGCCGAACCGGGCGACCCGGCAAAGCCGGCGGACATTGGGCGGTGTCAGCGGATCGCGCTCGATCCCCTGCAGGGCGCCGTGCCGCGCCAAGGTCCTGCCCCATCTGAGCAGGCGCCAGAGATGGGTAACCGCAGCGGTCAAATCTTCCAGCCGCCATGGATTGCGACCAGTCCGCCCAGGATCGGCTCGACGCTGGTCGACTTGAAGCCGGCTTTCCCGATCATCGCGCGGAACGCTTCCATCTTCGGGAAGCGCCGGATCGATTCGACCAGGTAGCGATAGCTTTCCTCATCCTTTGCCACGGCCTTGCCGATGCGCGGGATCAGATGCTCGGAATAGCGATCGTATAGCTCGCCGAATCCAGGCCATTCGCTGGTCGAGAATTCGAGACAGTAGAAGCGGCCGCCGCGTTTCAGCACGCGATGCGCCTCGCGAAGCGCGGCGGGAATGTCGGTGACGTTCCGGATGCCGAAGGCGATGGTGTAGCCATCGAAGCTGTTGGCGTCGAAGCTCAGCTTCTCCGCATTTTCGACCTGCCAGACCAGGCCGCCGAGTCCGCGCTGTTCGGCGCGTTCCATGCCCACCTTGAGCATGTCGGGGTTGATGTCGCTGACCGTCACGTCGGCGCCCCTCTTCGCCATGCGGAAGGCGATGTCGCCGGTGCCTCCGGCCATGTCGAGGATGCGCTCCCCGCGCCGCGGCTTCACCTTCGCGACGAAGCGATCCTTCCACAGGCGATGCATCCCGCCCGACATCAGGTCGTTCATCAGGTCGTAGCGCTGCGCGACCGAGGAGAAAACGCCGCCGACGCGCCGCGTCTTTTCTTCGGGCGTGACCAGTTCCTCGCCGAAATTGACCTTGTCCATGCGCGCGCCCTAGCAGGGAGAACAGGGGCGGGGAACGCCCCAGTTTAATCGAGGGAAGCGCCTTGCCCGAATTGCCCGAAGTCGAAACCACGGTTCGCGGACTCGAACATGTGCTGAAGGGCAGGCGCATCCGTCGCGTCGAGACCCGCCGCGCCGACTTGCGCCGTGCGTTTCCGCAGGACCTCGGCCAGCGACTGACCGGAGCGAGGGTCATCTCGCTCGGGCGCCGCGCCAAATATGGGCTGGTGCACACCGACCGTGATGACACGATGGTGTTCCACCTCGGCATGTCCGGCGCCTGGCGGATCGATCCGGCCGAACTCGGCAAGCATGATCATCTGCTGATCGAGACGGAGGAGGGACGGCGGCTGCACCTGCGCGATCCTCGGCGGTTCGGGTCCGTTGACCTGGTTCCGACGGGAGAATTGGAGCAGTGGCCCGCGTTCGTCGCATTGGGTCCCGAGCCGCTTGGGGGTGCGATAGACGGCCGCTGGCTCAAGGAGAAATTCGCGGACCGCACGGCGGCCGTGAAACTGCTGCTGCTCGATCAGCGAGTGGTTGCCGGACTTGGCAATATCTATGTTTGCGAGGCGCTGTACCGGGCGCGGATTGATCCGCGAAAGGCGGGCGGCAAGGTCAGCCGCGCCAAATGCGATGCGCTCGCCGACGCCATTCCGGCGGTACTTGAGGATGCGATCCGCGCCGGGGGCTCGACGCTCAAGGACTTCGCCGCGCCGGATGGCGAGCTCGGTTACTTTTCCAAACAGTTCGACGTATATGGCCGCGAAGGCGAGCCGTGCCGCTTATGCTCCGGCGCGGTCAGGCGCATTGTCCAGGGCGGACGCTCGACTTTCTTCTGCCCTTCCTGTCAGCGCTGACACCGCTCAGCGGTTGACGCGAATCGGCTCCTCGGCTAGGGGAGCGCCACGCCGGTGCGACCCACGGGTTTCGCGCCGCTTTTTCGTTGAAAACACAAGAGATTTTAGAGGTCGATCGATGGCGAACACGCCGCAAGCAAAGAAGCGCATCCGCCGCAACGCCAATCGCGCGGCGATCAATGGCGCCCGCGTCAGCCGAATCCGCACCTTCATCAAGGCGGTCGAAGCCGCGCTGGCTGCCGGCAAGAAGGACGATGCCGTGACCGCGCTGAAGCAGGCCCAGCCGGAGATTGCGCGCGGAGTCGCGCGGGGCGTGATGCACAAGAACACCGCCTCGCGGAAGTTCTCCCGCCTGACCAAGCGGGTCGCCGCACTCGGTTAACTTTTAATTTACGTCATGTTTCGGGACGGGCCGTCGCTTCCAGCGGCGGCCCGTTTCATTTCGATGACTTAAAAAAGTCGAGGAATTCCCGCGATTCGCACAAAGCTGTTTGTTTCGCTGCCGACAAGAATGGCAGAAATCAGCGATTTTTTCTAAGTTTCGGCTACTTCCCTCTGTCAAGCCGATTTATTTCACATTGATGAAATTTGCTGCTTGAATCGAACGGCCCGGGGTCTCAGAAAACTCTTTCCGGCGGCGATTCCGCACCCGGGGGGCTAGAGACTAGTGGGGCTATCGGCGTTTGCGACTCGCGTCGGGCGCGATGGCTCACCATGTCTCAGTCAAAGTCAGAGGTTGAGGAGGCGCGCGCCAGTGCAGGGCAGTCGGGACAATTTGCGTATATCCGATGCCGGCACGGTCCCAGCGCCTCTTGAGGCCGCATGGGAAACCATTCGCCTGGGCCTTCGCCGCGACTGCGGCGCACGCACCTTCGACGGTTGGCTGAAGCCGGCGGAACTCGGGGCGTTCGACGGGGAATCCGGCGAACTAGAGATTGTCATGCCAAGCCAGTTCATGGCCGATTGGGTTCAAAGCCATTTCGGCGACCGGCTGGCACTGGCCTGGCGCTCGGTCCTGCCGATAGTCACTGATGTGCGCATTATCGCCTGTTCCGACGGTCCAAAGCCGGCGCCGCTCCTGGTGCTGGAGGACATCCCGGCCGCGCCGGCGACCGCCGCAGAGCGCGATCCATCCGCACCCAACTTCGATCAGCGCTATCGCTTTGAGACTTTTGTCGTCGGCAAGGCCAACGAGGTCGCGGCAACCGCGGCCAAGACCCTGGCCACCGCCGAAACCGTCGCCTTCAATCCGCTGTTCATTCATGGCGGCACCGGCCGCGGCAAGACGCACTTGCTTCACGCGATCGGCCAGGCCTTCCTGGACCGCCGCCCATCGGCCCGAGTCGTGTCGATGTCGGCCGAGAAGTTCATGGTCGAGTTCATTCGCGCGTTGAAGGAAAACGACACGATCGGCTTCAAAAGCCGGCTTCGCTCGGCTGACCTGCTACTGATCGACGATGTCCAGTTCATCGCCGGCAAGGATTCAACGCAGGAAGAATTCTTCCATACGATGAACGAGATCATCACGGCCGGCCGGCGCCTGGTGATCACCTCCGACCGCGCGCCGCAGGACCTTGACGGGATCGCGCCGCGTATCCTGTCGCGCCTGAGCTGGGGGCTGGTCGCGGACATCAACCCGGCCGACTATGAGCTTCGCCTCAACATCATCGACGCCAAGCTGGCCGCGCTCCCGGGCGTCGAGATGCCGCGCAACGTCATCGAGTTCCTGGCCCGGCGCATCACCAGCTCGATCCGCGAGCTCGAGGGTGCGCTCAACCGCATCGCCGCTTATGCGATGATGACGGGCCGGGCGATCGATGTCGCGTTTGTCGAGGAAGTGCTGGCCAATGTGCTTCGCGCCAACCAGCGCCGGATTTCAGTCGATGAAATCCAGACGCAGGTTGCCGAGCATTACCGTATCCGCAAAGCGGAGATGACTTCGGCGCGACGCGCGCGTGAAGTGGCGCGACCACGGCAGGTAGCCATGTATTTGTCGAAGCAGCTCACGCCCAAGTCGCTCCCGGACATTGGTCGCCGCTTCGGTGGGCGCGACCACACCACCGTCATCCATGCGGTGAAGCAGATCGAGCGTCTGCGTGCCGCGGATTCGGAGCTTGATGCCGATATCCGGTTGCTGACGCGCCAGCTGGAGGGCTGATCTGGGGTAGGGGGCGCCCGCCGCTGCGGCGCCCGGGGAAGAGGTCCAGTCCCCAACTGGTCGGGGGCCCGTCGGAGCGATCCGGCGGGCCCTCTCACATTGGCAAAAGAAAAGCCCGCCCGGCAGTGGCCGGACGGGCTGTTGTACTCCCTGGCGGGCGATCAGTAGCCGCTGTTGGCCTGCTGCTTGCCCTCAGGCGGGATGGTGATCTTGATCGTCTCGCCCGAATTGCCGGGGAAGCCGGTGAACATCGCCTCGACCAGGCTCGGCACTGTCCTTGCAAGATCATCGGTCCGCGCCCGGGCCTTGGCCTCGCCTTCGAACAGCGAGGCATTGTCGACCTTGCGGCGAATGTCGACGTGCAGCTCGCTTACATAATAAGTGTAGGACCGGATGTCGCCATATCCACCATATCCCCCGTACCAGAAGGGATCATTCCAGCCCCACAGATAGGAGTGGCGGCCGTAGTAGAAGGGGTAGCCCCCGCCGAACCCATGGCCATAGCCAAAGCCGGCCGAGGGGTAGCTGCGGATCTCGGTCTGGGCGTCGCCGACGCCATAGCCAACCTGCACGACCATCGTGGCCTGGTTGATCGACGGCGCAGCCGCATAGCCTTGAGCCTGCATCTGCTGCGAGATAAGCGCGGCGTAGCGCGAGAACTCAAGCCCGCCCATGTCCGAAGGGTTCATGGGTACCACCACGAAACTCTGGCCCTGTGGGGCCGGCATTGCCTGGTAGCGTGAGACCTGGGTCCTGAGACCCGTTGCGCAGGCGGAAAGGCCTAGCGCCGATATGCCGAGCAGCAGTGCTGCTGCGAGTTTGTTGATACGCATGCTGACACCCATCCGAGTCGGAAAATTCCGTGAAGACGGAATGCTATAGCATGAAACGTGCTGAATAGGCGATGAAGCGTGGGAGTCGCGCGGGCGACTTAGTCGCTGCCTAGAGCCTGAGGCCGACAGCCCGATAGGCCTCACATAATGTAGGGGCCGCCAGCGAGGCTGCTTTTTCCGCTCCCTGGGCGAGAATCGCATCCAGCGCAGCCTCGTCCCGCCGAAGCTCGATCAATCGCGTGCGCAGCGGCTCAAGGAGCGCAATTGCCGCATCGGCCAGGGCGGGCTTGAACGCGCCAAAGCCTTGACCCGCGAAGCGTTGCAGGACCTGCTCGGCTGTCTCGCCTGTGATGGCGGCGTAAATGCCCACGAGGTTCTTCGCTTCGGGCCGGCTGCCGAGCAGTTCGGGGTCTTCGGGCAGCGGCTCGGGGTCGGTCTTGGCCTTGCGAATCTTCAATGCCACCGCGTCATTGTCGTCCGTCAGGTGGATCCGGCTCTGCTCCGAGGGATCGGATTTCGACATTTTCACCGAGCCGTCGCGAAGGCTCATGACGCGCGCAGCGGTGCCTCCGCCGATGAAGGGCTCCGGCGGGATGAACAGTTCGACGTCGAAGTCATTGTTGAACTTGATCGCAATATCGCGGGCGAGCTCGATATGCTGCTTCTGGTCCTCGCCGACCGGGACATGGGTCGCCTGGTAGAGCAGCACGTCAGCCGCCTGCAAAACCGGATAGGTGAACAGTCCGACGCTGGAGCCTTCCTTATTCTTGCCGGACTTTTCCTTGAACTGGGTCATGCGATTGAGCCAGCCGACGCGGGCCGTGCACTGCAGGATCCAGGCAAGCTCAGGATGCGCCGGAACCGCGCTTTGGGCGAAGACGATCGACTTGTCGGGATCGATGCCGCTGGCGACCAGGGCCGCCGCCATTTCGCGCACATTGGCGCGCAGCTTGCCCGGTTCGACGTCGATCGTCAGCGCATGGAGGTCAGCCAGGAAGAAAAGGCATTCGGCCTCGTCCTGCATCCGCACCCAGCGAAGGATCGCGCCCAGCAGATTGCCGAGATGGAGGTCGCCGGTCGGCTGGATGCCGGAGACGACGCGCATATCCTTGCTCATACAGAATCGCTCCCGCGCCTGCCGCGACGGCGCAGCAGCGTTTGTATATCTTCCTTGTCCATGCCGCCGATCAGCCAGACCAGCGGGAAATAGACCGCCATGCCGGCGCCGACCAAGGCAGCCACGCCGACCAGCCGGTGGCCTGCCGACCCAGCGAAGAAGCCGCCGAGCCGGCCCTGGATAAACCACAGCACCGCGGCCATGGCGGCGCCGGCCACCACCTGACGGAAAACGCGGCTGGCCAGCCAGCCCTCGATCCGGAAATGGCCGCGACGATGCAGGATGACATAGAGCATCACGCAATTGAGCCAGGAGCAGATGGCGATCGCCGCGGCAAGGCCGGCAATCTTGAACGTAGGAATCAACGCGAAATTGAGGCCGACGTTGGCGATCAAGGTCACTGCGGCGGTCTTGACCGGCGTGGCCGTGTCCTGGCGTGCATAGAAGCCGGGGGTCAGCACCTTGACCAGCACATAGGCTGGCAGGCCCATGACGATGATGCCCAGGGTCATCGCCGTGATCGCCGCATCCTCGGCGGTGAACCGGCCGCCCTGGAACAGCGCGGCTATAAGCGGGCCTGACGTCACCGACAGCGCGATCGCCGCCGGAATGCAAAGGAGCATCGCCAACTCGGTCGCCTGGGATTGGACGTGAGCCGCCTTGACGGGATCGCCGGCGCCGACATAGCGGCTGACCTGCGGCAGGATGGCCGTGCCGACCGCCGCGCCAATGACGCCCAGGGGAAGCTGGTTGAGCCGGTCGGCATAGTTGAAATAGCTAAGCGAACCGGTTCCCAGGCGCGCGAGGAAGAAGGTGTCGATGAACGCGCTGATCTGGTAGACGCCGGCGCCCAGCGTGGCGGGAATGACCACCCGGACGAATTGGCGAACGCCCGGGGTGATCCGCGGCCGCCGCATCTTGAGCACGATCCCGGCGCGGGCGCATGCCACAAGCAGCAGGCCCAGCTGCAGCACGCCTCCGAGAGTGACCGCGGCCGCCAGGGCAATAGCGGTGGTACGGCCGCCCACCGGCACGAAAATCAAGGCGGCGAGCATCGCAAGATTGAGCAGGGCGGGGGCAAATGCCGCGGCGGTGAACCGGGTCAGCGAGTTGAGGATGCCCGAAAAGAGGGAAACCAGGCTGATCAGGATCAGGTAAGGGAAGGTGATCCTCGTAAGAAGCGTGGCAAGCTCCAGCTTTTCGGCATGATAGCCCGAGATCAGGAAGACGAATGGCCCCATGATGATCTCGAAAAAGATCGTAAACAGCACCAACGTCGGAGCGAAGACGGCCAGCACTTCCTCCGAGAATTGCCTGGCCTCGGCCTCGCCATTCTCACCGTGGAGCCGCTGCGCATAAAGCGGCACGAATCCGGCCGAAAAGGCGCCCTCGCCGAACAGGCGCCGAAAGGTGTTGGGTAGACGGAACGCGACGAAGAAGGCATCGGCCGCCGCGCTGGCGCCCATGATCCGGCTCATCAGCATTTCGCGAGCAAAGCCCGCGATGCGGCTGACCAGAGTCAGCCCGCCGATCGTTCCCGTCGCCTTGACGAGGTTCATGCGCGGCCGCGCTTCAGGTCAGGCGTGGCCGACCGGCGGCTCGCCGTCGCCACCGGGCTGGCCTTGCGCCTGCTGCTGCGAATCCATCTGGGCGACATAGGCCGAAGCGAAATCGATCGGGTCGAGCAGGACCGGCGGGAAGCCGAGGTTCTGAATCGTTTCCGCCACGATCTGCCGCGCAAACGGGAACAGCAGGCGCGGCGCTTCGACCAGCAGGAACGGCGGCAGCGCGTCATCCGGGAAATTGCGAAATGCGAACAGGCCGGCATAGCTGAGATCGATGATGAAATGGGTGCCGTTGTCCGACTTGGCGGTCACGTCGATTTTCAGGATCACTTCATGCACGTCATCGGCGACTTTGTTGCCATTGATCCCGAACTGGACGTCCAGGGTCGGCTGCGTCTGCCACTGAAAAACTTGCGGAGTCGACGGGCTCTCAGCTGAAAAGTCCTTGATATATTGGGCAATCGTCGCAGCTTGCGCCATGGCGGCCTGGGCCTCGTCATTGCCCTCTGCGGTCGGGGTGGTCGTGTCCTGGTCGGCCATGGAAAATCCTTAAGAAAATCAGGTAGGTTGACGATGGTGGAGGAATGCCGCTTTGGGCATGCCTCGCTTGGGGCGTGCGACTAGCAGCCGTGTCATCCCGGCGCAATGGATGGAGCGCCCTTTGAATCTAGGCGTTATCGGCATTATGTTGGATCAAATTTCTGTCGTTTTGAATCGGATTCCTCTTTGACTGCTATCGTCATCCTGGCACTCGTTGCACTGTTCATCGGCCTCAGGCTTTACAGCGTCCTGGGTGAGCGGACCGGCCATGAGCAACCGATCCTCAAGCCCGCCGATCCAGAAGCTGAGGCAAGGATGCAGCCGCCGGCAACGGCGCGCGCCACTGCGCGGCCAACCCCGGTCGAGCCGGACGAACTTGCCTATCTGCCGATGGCCGGTCCCGGGGTCCGGGCCCTGCTTGCCGCGGATCCCAGCTTCGACGTCGGCCGCTTTCTCGAAGGTTCGAAGTCAGCCTATCAGCTGATCCTCGAGGCGTTCTGGAAGGGCGATATCGATGCCATTCGGCCCTTTGTCGACGACCATGTCCATGAAACATTCGCCGCGGCCATCAAGCAGCGGACGAAAGACGGCCTGGTGCTGGACAACCGGCTGATCGCGATCGACCAGGCGGTCATCGCGGGAGCCGAAGTGGACCGCGGCCTGGCGCTGGTTACGGTCCGCTTCGAGGCTGATATTGCCGCGGTTACCCGCAATGCAGCGGGGCAGGTCGTCGCCGGCTCCATGTCGGACGCGATCCAGACGCGTGATCGCTGGACGTTCCGCCGCAATATCGCCTCGCGCGATCCCAACTGGCTGCTGGTCGAAACCGACGAGGAAGAGTGACGAGCGCCCTTCGCGCGCTCGCCCTTTCGCTGACGCTGGTCCTTGCGGCCTGCGCCACGCGCCGGCCCGAGCCGCCCCAACTTCCTCCGACCCCCGCGCCCGCACCGGCGCCAACTCCGGCACCGCCGGCACCGCCGCCGCCGGCCACCGCCCGGGAGGCTGGTGTGGTGGTGGCCAAGCCAGAGCCATTGAATGCGACGGAGGCCATGCGGGCGCTTGAGGCCTTCAAGCTAAGTTGCCCAGCGCTCACCCGCCGCCAGGACCAGAGCGGCCTCACATCGCCAGCGGACTGGCAGCCAATTTGCGCTGAAGCGCAATCGGTGACGGACGCGGCCAGCTTCTTCCGCGACCGGTTCGACTGGGTCCGGGTTGGTAGCGGCGAGGCCTTCGCGACCGGATATTATGAGCCGGAGATTCGCGGGTCGCGCACACAGCAGCCCGGCTATGACGTGCCGATCTACGCCAAGCCCGACGACCTTGTGCGCTGTTACGGCCCTGAGGGAACGGGCCGTGGAAGGGTCGATCATGAGGGCTATTGCGTCCTTTATTACACCCGCGCGGAGATCGAGGATGGGGCGTTGCAGGGCCGCGGCCTCGAGATCGGGTGGGCGGCCGACCCGATCGAGCTGTTCTTCCTGCAGATCCAGGGCTCGGGGCGCCTGTTGCTGCCCGACGGGCAGGTCGTTCGGATCGGATATGCCGACCAGAATGGCCGCGAATATATGGCAGTCGGGCGGCTGTTGCGCGACCGCGGTATCCTGCCGCCGGGCGGTGCGAGCATGGACGCAATCATTGCCTGGATGCGATCCCAGCCAGACGGCGGAAGATCGCTGATGCGCGAAAATCCCAGCTATATCTTTTTCAAGGAATTGACTGGGCCGGGTCCTCTCGGCGCATTGAATGTCCCGGTGGCCGGCCGCTCTTCAGCTGCCGCCGACCCCAAGTTCGTGCCGCTGGGCGCGCCGGTTTTCCTGTCGCTGGATCGGCGCGAGGCCTCGGGACTGTGGGTGGCGCAGGATACGGGCGGGGCGATCAAGGGCGCGAACCGTTTCGACACATTCTGGGGCGCAGGCGAAGCTGCCCGCCTGACGGCCGGTGGAATGGCGGCCAAGGGCCGGGCCCTGATCCTGCTGCCAAAGGGGGTGGTAGGTCGTGCGCAGCCTGTCCCCTGAAGAAGCGGCGCTATGGGGCAGGGTCGCGGCCACCATCCGCCCCCTGTCCCGTGACAAGACCGACGCGCCGATAATCGAGGCCAAGGTTCCGGCCCCGCTGCTGAAGGCAAAGGGCCGGGTCCCGGCTCCGCGATCGGCAGGAGTAACTCCAAAGCGGATCGAAAAACTCCAGGACGCAACGCTCGATGGCGGGTGGGACCGGAAGCTTCGGTCGGGGCGCATCGAGCCGGACCGGGTGCTCGACCTTCATGGTCACAGCCTCGATCGCGCATGGCAGGCGATCGACCGGGCGCTGGAGCGCGCAACCGCTTACGGCGAAAGGATATTATTGCTGGTCACCGGTCATGAGCGGAAGGGCGAGGCGCCCCTCGAACGCGGTCGGATTCGTGCCGCGGTCCATGATTGGCTGGCGGCTTCGCGCCATGCATCCCGCATCGCCGCGGTGAGGGGCGCTCATCGCCGCCATGGCGGTGGCGGAAGCCTCTATATTATCCTTCGTAAAATTTAGCCGTTTCCACCCTTTTTTAACCTCACCTGTTTAGGCCTGTTTTGGTGGAACTCCCGCTCGGCTCGGCGGGCGGCAAGGGGCAGGCAGATTTCGAAGGACCAAGACGGGACGGCGCAGAAGATCAGTAACGCCCTGTTGTCGGGCGCTGCTGGCGTTGCCTCGTTCCTGTTTTCGCTGATCGCCTTTCTCTACATCACCAGCTTCAACGAGCAGATCGTTGCCTCGATCGTGGCCGGCGCCTTCTGCCTGCTGGTCAGCTACATCGCCTCGGAGCGCCCGAACAGCGAGAGCGCGCGCGCCCTGACGGCCCTGGGCGACCGGCTCCTCGCCGTGGAGCAGGGCGATTTGACCAGCCCGACGCCCCGCATTGTCCGCGATAATATGCCCAAGCTGGCTACCGCGGTGGATAGCCTGTTCGCCGAGGTCCGTGCCTCGATCGAAAACGCCCATGCGCTGGGCATGTATGATCCCGTTACATCCCTGCCGAACCGCCTCCACTTCCGCGCCGAGGCCGACAAGATGCTGGCGGCGCGGGCCGCGGACACCAGGTCGGCGATGCTGTTCGTCGACCTCGACCGCTTCAAAAATGTCAACGACAGCCTGGGGCACGCGCGCGGCGATCAATTGCTGATCATGGTCGCGAACCGCCTGCGGGTGGTCGTCACGGCCGAGCTTGGCGACAGCCAGGTCCAGCGCCCCCTGCTTGCCCGCCTGGCGGGTGACGAGTTCACCATCTTCTTCCCGGAAATCTCCGACGTGGCCGATGCCGAGAGGGCCGCTCGCCGCATCGCCCTGGCCATTTCCGAACCGTTCGAGCTTCACGGGCACAGCGTCGACATTGGCGCATCGGTCGGTGTCGCGATCAGCCCCGACCATGGCACTGCCATCGAATCCCTGATGCGCGCCGCCGACGTCGCCATGTACCGCGCCAAGCAGCAGGGCGGCGGACGATATTGCCTGTTCAGCGAGGAACTGGCCGAGGAACACCAGCGCAAGATCGACACCGAGGCAGCGCTGAGCGAAGCCGTGCAGCGCGGCGAATTCGTCCTCGCCCTGCAGCCGCAGTTGAGCTTCGCCACAGGCGAAGTAAGCGGCGCCGAGGCGCTGCTGCGCTGGAACCATCCCCGGGAAGGTTTGCGGCTACCGGGCACATTCATTCCGGTGGCGGAGCAGACCGGTATCATCGCCGACATCGGTGACTGGGTCGTGGCCGAGGTTGCCTCGATGCTGGCGGAATGGAAAGCGCAAGGCAGCAAGCGCCGGCTGTCATTCAATGTCAGTCCCCGCCAATTGGATCGCGCCGATTTCCTGCCGAGAATGCGCGCAACCTTCGCCGAAGCCGGCGTGCCGCTTTCGCTGGTCGAGCTGGAATTCACGGAAACGGCGGCGATGGCATGCTCCGAAGCGGCCCTCGACGAGATCGCATCGCTGCGCGAAGACGGCCTGTCGATCGCAATCGACGATTTCGGCACGGGTTATTCCAATATTGCGCGCCTCAGGTCGATGCCGCTTGACCGGGTCAAGCTCGATCAGTCGCTGATCGCCGACATTGAGACGAGCGAGAAAGCGCGCGTGGTTGTCACGGCCGTCATCCAGTTGATCAAGGGCGTCGGGGCGGAGATCGTCGCCGAGGCGGTCGAGACTGTCGCCCAGGCCGATATATTGCGCGCAATGGGCTGCGACACCGTGCAGGGATTCGTCTTCGCCAGCCCGATGTTCGAGGAAGAATTCCTTAGCTGGACGAGCAACGCCGACCGCGGCTCGCGCAGCGTCGCTTAAGCGAAGACTTTCTCCAGTACGCGCCGGTAAATCCGGCTAAGGGCGTAGATATCGTCGAGCGCGGCATGCTCGCCGACCTTGTGCATGCTGGCGTTGGGCAAGCCGAAATCGACCACTGGACACAGTTTGATCAGGAAGCGGCCGTCAGAGGTGCCGCCACTGGTCGACAGCTCGGGATCGATTCCCGTTTCATCCCTGATCGCCGACACGATGACATCGTACAGCTCGCCCGGCGGCGTGAGGAAGGCTTCACCCGATATTCGCGCGCGCACCGTCGCTCCAGGCGCTTCGCGAGCGGCGATTTCCTCAACTAGCTTCACCAGCTTCTCCCCTTGTTGGAGGTTGTTGAAGCGGATGTTGAGCTGCGCGGTAGCCGATGCGGGGATGACATTGCTGGCGTGGGTCGGGGTCGTGACCCCGGTGAATTCAAGGTTCGACGGCGGAAAGACGTCGGTGCCGTCATCGAGGTGCAGCACTTCCAGCGCCGAAATGACCCGCGCCAGCCCGGGCACCGGATTGTCGGCGCGGTGCGGATAGGCGACATGGCCTTGCGTTCCCGGCACGTCGATCCACATGTTGACCGAGCCGCGCCGCCCGATCTTGACCGTGTCGCCCAGCCGGTCGACCGAAGTCGGCTCCCCGATCATGATCATGTCCGGCCGGATGTCCCGCTCGTTCAGCCAATCGATGATGCGCGGCGTGCCGTAGGTGGCATAGCCTTCCTCATCGCCGGTGATCAGCAGTGAGATGGTGCCCGCCCGGTTTTCGAATGACGCTACGGCGGCCACAAAGGCGGCAATGGCGCTCTTCATGTCGTTGGCGCCCCGGCCGGTCAGCAAGCCATCGGCGACGACCGCCTCGAACGGGTCGCTGGCCCAGCCGTCGCCCGGCGGAACAACGTCAAGATGACCGGCAAAGCCGAAGTGCGGCTGGCCTGAACCCCGCATCGCGACCATATTCTCGGTCGGCCCATCCGGCGTCTCGCCCATCACCCAGCGATGCACTTCAAAGCCATTGGCCCGAAGCACTTCGTCGAGCAGGTCGAACACTTCGCCCCTGGCGGGCGTAATGCTGGGACAGGCGATGAGGCGGGCGGCCAGTTCGACCGGATCGATGGACGAAGTCATGGCTTGGGCCTAGCAAGGTGCTCGTCATGCCGAAAGTCGATCTTGAGCCAATTTCGCCGTCCAACGCCACCGGCTATCCCGATCCGTTCCATAAGGAAGTGCAGGGCCGATGGTGGAAGCGCATCGCTCCCCTCGCCGGATTTACCGAACTCGGCGCCAGTCATGTGACCCTGGAGCCGGGTGCATGGTCCAGCCAGCGGCACTGGCATGACGGTGAAGACGAAATGGTCATCATGCTTTCGGGAACGGCCGTGCTGGTCGAGGACGATGGCGAGACCGAGGTTAAGCCGGGTGACATTTTGGCCTGGGCCAAGGGCAGCACCAACGGTCACCATCTCATCAACCGGTCGGAAGATCCCTGCACGTTCGTCGCAATCAGCGCGGGACCGAGAACCGGCGGTGGCTACAGCGACATCGACATGGTCTTTACTGACGACAGCCGGTTTTGCAGGCGCGATGGGACCGAATATCCGAAGCGCAGCTAAGCGGCCGGCGCGGATTCATACTCCTCGATGACCCAGGGCTCGTCTTGGGCCAGTTCAATCCACTCGACGACATCGGCCCGGTGCAGGACTGCCTCCATATAGGCGGCCGCAAATGGCGGAACCTTGACCCCATAGCTGACAAAGCGGGTGACCACCGGGGCGAACATGATGTCGACCGCGCTCCAGTTGCAGAACAGATAGTCGCACGTTCCGCCGTAGCGGGCCCGGGCCTGGGCCCACAGGTTGAGGATCCGATCCACCTCGGCCTCGACCTCAGCCGAAATCTCGACAGTGCCGAAGTTCCGGCGGACGTTCATCGGCAGGTCTCGGCGCAAGGCGGCAAAGCCGCTATGCATTTCCGCAGCCATCGATCGGGCCATACCGCGCGCGGCCTCGTCTTCAGGCCAGAAGCGATCCCGGCCGACGCGGTCGGCGCAATATTCGATGATTGCCAGGCTGTCCCAGACGACGGTGTCCTCGTCCCACAGGATCGGGACCTTGCCCAGTGAAGGCGCAAACTCGTTGCCGCCGCGCCTCTCTTCCCAATTCTGGTCGAACATCGGCACGACCAGTTCTTCAAACTCAAGACCGGCATGCTTCAAAGCCAGCCAGCCGCGCATGGACCAGCTGGAATAAGCGCGATTGCCGATAATCAGCTTCATGGCCTGGCGACTTTCCTTCCTTCGTCACCCTGAACTTGATTCAGGGTCCATGCCGGAGACTGAACCGCCCTTCCTGAAAATGGATGCTGAAACAAGTTCAGCATGACGGTCTAGGAAATGGCGGCTTCGAGAATTGCCGTCCTCAACTCGGCGATGCCCGACCCGGTTTCGCTGGAGGTCGGCAGGATGAGCGGATGTGCGGCCGGATGCCTTGCGGCCTCCGCGCGGACAGCCTCGATCGTCGTTTCCAGATCGCTGGGTTTCACCTTGTCGGCCTTGGTCAGGACGACGTGGTAGCTGACGGCCGCGTCGTCGAGCATCTTCATCACGTCGCGGTCGACGTCCTTCAGCCCGTGGCGCGAATCGACCAGCACCAGGGCCCGCTTGAGCACCTGCCGCCCACGCAGAAAATCGTTGATCAGGAAACGCCAGCGCTTGACCATGTCCCTCGGCGCCTCGGCGAAGCCGTACCCCGGCATGTCGACCAGCCGGAACACCGGCGGTCGTCCCACATCGAAATAATTGAGCTCCTGAGTCCGGCCTGGCGTGTTCGACGCGCGCGCCAGCTTGGCGCGGTTGGTGACCGCATTGATGAGCGAGCTTTTGCCAACATTGGAGCGGCCGGCGAACGCGATCTCCGGCACGCCCGGATCGGGCAGATGCTCGAGCCTGGGAGCCGATTTCAGGAAGTCGATGGGCCCCGAGAAGAGCCTGCGCGCCTGTTCAGCCAGATCCGCCGGTTCCGCCATCCTAAACTAAGCCTTGACCGGATGCGTGTCGGAATAATGCAAGTGGTAGCGCTTGTAGAGCCACCATTGTTGCCCGATCGACAGGATGTTGCTGGTCACCCAGTAAAGCTGCAGCCCTGCCGCGAACGGCGCCATCACGAACATCAACACCCACGGCATGATCGAGAAGACCTGCTGCTGGACGGGGTCCATCTGCTGGGGGTTGAGCTTGAACTGGATCCACATGGTGAATCCCAGCAGGATCGGCAGCACGCCGATGGCCAGGAAGCCGGGCGGGTGGAACGGCAGGAGCCCGAACAGGTTGACCGGGGTCAATGGGTCGGGCGCCGACAAATCCTTGATCCACAGCGCGAACGGCTGATGCCGCATGTCGACGCTGACCAGCAAGGTCTTGTAGAGCGCGTAGAACACCGGGATCTGCAGCAGGATCGGCAGGCAGCCCGCCGCCGGATTGATCTTCTCTTCCTGGTAGAGCTTCAGCATTTCCTGCTGCAGGCGCGGCTTGTCGTCCTTGTAGCGCTCCTGCAGCTCCTTCATCTTGGGCTGGACCTTGCGCATCCCGGCCATCGAGCGGAACTGCTTGTCGGCAATCGGGAACATCAGGCCGCGGACGATGAAGGTCAGCGCGATGATCGCCAGTCCGAAGTTGCCGAGCACGCCGAACAACCAGTTCAAGAGGTTGAAGATCGGCCGCATGAACCATTCGAACCAGCCCCAGTCGATCGACTTGGACAGGCTCTTGATCCCCTCATTCTCGTAGCGGTCGAGCAACTGTTTTTCCTTGGCGCCCGCGAACAGGCGAGTCTCGGCCGTGACCGCCTGGCCGGGCCCGACGAGGAAGGGCGACCCGGCATAGTCGGCCTGATAGGCGCCGCTGGCGCTCTTGCGGAAGCTGGCTTCCACTGGCGCGCCCTCCGCCGGGATCAATGCCGTGAGCCAATATTTGTCGGTGAAGCCCAGCCAGCCGCCGCGGCTGTCGCGGGTAACTCCGGCCTTGTTCTCGTCGAGCGTTTTCCAATCGACGTCATAGTCGGCCTTCCCGGCCAGGAATCCGATCGGGCCGACATGGTTCGTCCAGCTTGACGGATCCGGGCTCTTGGTGGCGCGGCTGGCAAGGCCGAAGGAGCGCAGACCGATGGCGCTGCCGCCGCCGTTCACTACCCGCTGCTTGACCGTGAACAGATAGCCGTCGTCGACGGAGACGTTGAGTTCGAACCGCTGGCCGGTCGGATTGGTCCAGCTGAGGGTCACCGGCTTGCCCGGAGCGAGGGCCGGGGCGCTTGCCGTCCAGACGCTGTTGGCGTCGGGCACAGCGACTCCCGGACCGGTCCAGCCGAACTGGGCGAAATAGCTGTCCTTGGTTCCCGCTGGCGAAAGCAGGCGGACCGGCGGCGAATCCTTGGCGATGGTTTCACGCTGCTGCACCAGTACCAGGTCGTCGAACCGAGCTCCCTTCAGGTTGATCGAACCCTCAAGGCGCGGCGTCTCGATCCGGACCCGCGGCGTTTCCGCCAGGACCACGTCGCGGGCGCGGATTGCCTGGGGAGCGTCGGCGGCGGGTGCGGCCTGGGGCTGGGGCACCGGCCGGACCTTGCCGTTCTCGACCTGCTGCGTCTGGGGGCCCGCCGTCGGCAGGAATTTATCGGACAATAAGCTCCAGCCGAGCAGCACAATTGCGCTCAGCACAATGGCGAGGAGCATGTTGCGAGTATCGTTCACAAAATTGTCCTTGAAATTCAGGGGACGGGGTCAAAGCCTTGTCCGCCCCAGGGATGGCAACGGAATATTCGTTTGAGGGCCAGCCAGCCCCCTTTGAGCGCGCCATAGCGTTGCAGCGCGGTGATTGCATAGGCCGAACAGCTTGGCTTGAAGCGACAGCTGGGCGGGAGGATGCGGCTTGGCCCCAGCTGCCATCCGCGCGTGAGGGTGATGAGCAGCCTGGCGATCATGGAGCGAGCTTCTTCAACGCGCGCCGCAATTCCGCGGTCAGGCTTGCATAGTCGCGTTCGATACCGCCTGCGCGGCCGATCAGTACATGGTCGGCGCCGCGGATGCCATGTTCGGGGAAGGTGTCACGGGCAAGAGCGCGGAAGCGGCGCTTCATTCGGTTACGAATGACTGCATTGCCGATTTTCTTGGTTACGGTGAAGCCAACACGCATCGTCGGATCGTCGTCTTCGCGGGGACGAACGAGCAGGACGAAGCCGGGCATGGGGGCGCGCTTGCCGCGGTTGGCGGCGAGGAAATCCGAGCGCTTGCGGATCGTGACTAGGCGCTGAGCTTCTTGCGGCCGCGGGCGCGGCGCGCGTTCAGCACCTTGCGGCCGCCGACCGTTGCCATGCGGCTGCGGAACCCGTGCCGCCGCTTGCGGACCAGATTGCTCGGCTGGAAAGTGCGCTTCATCGCTCATGCCTTCAAATTCGAATGAAAAAGGGCCGCCAAAGCGGCCGTTGTCGAGGGCGCCGATAGTCGCGCGACCATTTAAAGTCAACGCCGATCGCGGATTTCATCGACTCCCATTGGCGGTGATGCCGGGGCATCCTGTTCCTTGCGCAGCGCCTCTCGCCTGCGGAAGCTCCGGCGCCTCAGGCCCCAGTCCGCCCAACGGCCGACCTTTGGCTGCCAGCGCTTGAAAACGACATAGCGGCGCTTGGCCCACATGCTCGTCTTTAGCACCAGCGCAAGGCCGGCGGCGAAGACGAAAATGCCGCCGGGCCCCGGTAGGGCGCCCACCGGAATTGCCGCAATCATCAGCAGGATGCCGATGCCAAACAAGGTCCATTCAACCCAGGGCAGGTCGATGAATGTCTTCCACTGCTCACGCTTCCACATGGGCCGGATGTGGGCAGGAACTTTGGCCAGACAAGGGCGCACTTGCCACCCGTTTCGGATGCGTTAGGGTTCGCCCGCCGAGCCAGGGGGAAGTTTGCGTCACTGTTGCGTGCGTGAAGCCAGGGGCGGCCGCTGATGGCCGCCACCGTTGCCACCGTCGCCTATCTTGGGCTGGAAGCCCGATCCGTCGAGGTGCAGGTCCAGATGTCGACCGGCCTGCCCGCGATGGTGATCGTCGGCCTTCCGGACAATGCCGTCAGGGAAAGCCGCGAACGAGTCAGGGCGGCGCTTTCCGCCATCGGCCTGGCGCTGCCGCCGAAGCGGATCGTCATCAATCTTTCGCCCGCCGACTTGCCCAAGGAAGGATCGCATTTCGACCTTCCGATCGCATTGTGCCTGCTGGCGGCGATCGGCGCGACGGACGCCGAAAGCCTGTCGCACTATGTCGCGGTTGGGGAGCTGAGCCTCGACGGCCGGATCGCCGCGTCGCCGGGGGTGCTGCTTGCCGCCTTGCATGCCAGCGGCAGGGGCATGGGCCTGATTTGCCCCGCAAGGCAGGGCAGCGAAGCGGCCTGGGCCGGAAGCCTCGATGTGCTGGCGGCGCCAGACCTGCTCGCGCTGTTGGCCCACCTGAAGGGGACGCAGCTGCTCCGACCCCCCGAGCCGGGCGAAGCCGAGCCGTTCGCCGGCGGACCGGACCTCCGGCAGGTGAAAGGGCAGGAAGTCGCCAAGCGGGCACTGGAGATCGCCGCGGCCGGTGGCCACAATCTGCTGATGAGCGGGCCGCCCGGCGCCGGCAAATCGCTGCTCGCATCCTGCCTGCCCGGCATACTTCCGCCGCTCGAACCGGCCGAGGCACTGGAAGTGTCGATGGTCGCAAGCGTTGCCGGGGAATTGGAAGGCGGGACATTGAGGCGCCGCCGTCCGTTCCGGGCGCCGCACCACAGCGCCTCCATGCCGGCGCTGGTGGGGGGCGGGCTGAAGGTCCGGCCGGGCGAGATCAGCCTCGCCCATCTCGGCGTGCTGTTTCTCGACGAGCTGCCGGAGTTCCAGCGAGCCGCGCTCGATTCGCTGCGTCAGCCGCTCGAGACCGGCACGGTCAGCGTCGCGCGCGCCAACATGCATGTTACGTTCCCCGCACGCGTGCAGATGGTTGCGGCGATGAACCCGTGCCGCTGCGGCCATCTGGGCGATCCATCGCTCGCCTGCGCAAGGGCTCCGCGTTGCGCCGCCGACTATCAGGCCAGGGTTTCGGGGCCGCTGCTCGATCGCATCGATCTGCACGTCGAGGTCCAGGGCGTAAGCGCCGCGGACCTCACCTTGCCGCCGCCGGCCGAAGGCAGCGATGCGGTGGCGAAGCGGGTCGCCGCCGCCCGCGGGGTGCAAACCTTGCGGTACAGGGGCAAAGGCGTTCGTACCAACGCCGAGGCGGACGGTGACCTGCTCGATGCGGTGGCCACTCCGGATGATCCGGGCCGGAAGCTGCTGGCCGATGCGTCGGCAGCGATGCGTCTTTCGGCGCGCGGGTTCCACCGCGTGCTTCGCGTCGCCCGTACGATCGCCGACTTGGCGGGCGCCGAACAGGTCGGCCGGATCCATGTCGCGGAGGCGCTGAGCTATCGACGGCAGGCGCCGAGGAATTGAAGTCCGCCGGTTTGACGCCAGACGGCTTGCCTGTCGTTTCATCAGCCCCTAGCTAGGCCCCGCGCGGGAAGCCCCCGTGGCGGAATTGGTAGACGCGCTCGACTCAAAATCGAGTTCCGCAAGGAGTGTCCGTTCGAGTCGGACCGGGGGCACCAGCAGGACCAAGGGCCTCGTCAGCAGTGGCGAGGCCTTGTTCATGCCCTGGTCGAAACGATGCGCCATCTGGCGGGCGACCCAATGTCGGCTAAGATGCGCATGATGGACGTGCGCAGGACAGCATCAGCCGATTCGCCCCGCGAACATGAGCAGACGCCGCTCGAGCTGAAGCGCGTCCGCCTGCTGGCGTCGCTGACCCTGATGGGCGGCGTTGGCCTCCTGATCTCCCTGCCGTTCGCATTGCGCGCCGGCGCCGAGTTCTTCCTGCCCGTGACGGCGGCGCTGGTGGTCGCCATCGCGCTGGTCCCGATGCTCGAATGGTTCGAGCGGCGCGGCGTGCCGTCCAAGCTGGCTTCCGCCCTGTGCGTGCTGGTC
Source organism: Sphingomicrobium sp. (assembly GCA_045811425.1). Lineage (GTDB taxonomy): Bacteria > Pseudomonadota > Alphaproteobacteria > Sphingomonadales > Sphingomonadaceae > Sphingomicrobium. The sequence continues at coordinate 22,295 of JBJMUA010000065.1, forward strand.
TTCCTGGCGCTATCCATTTTCGCGCTGGCGGCGATCGTCTATCCCGCCATCGACTGGGTAGCCCTGATCCCCAAGCGCATCGACCGGGTCACGGACGCGCTTGCCCCGGTTCTCGACGCCTATTCGAACCTGCAGAAGTTCATCGACCAGACGGCGGCGCGCATCTCGATCGAGGCGAGCCAAGCCCGCACCGTGCGGATCGAAACGCCAAGCTCGATGCTCGGCATCATCACCGCTTCGGCGCCTCATGCGGCCGTCCAGCTGTTCTTCGCCCTGCTGGTGATCTACTTCTTCCTGTCCGGCTGGACCGGGATGCGCAAGCGGACCATCGTCAGCCGCGGCAGCTTCGAAGGAGCGCTGACCACCGCGCGCGTCATCCAGCAGACAGTCGACGCGACGTCGACCTACATCGGCACGATCACCGTCATCAATGTCTGCCTGGGGGCGCTCACTGCGGCGATCCTGTGGGCGCTGGGGATGGATTCGCCGGTGATGTGGGGCGGCATCGTCGCGGTCCTCAACTACATCCCTTACCTGGGCCCGATCGCGGCGGCGCTGCTGCTGGCGCTTGGCGGGCTGATGACATTCGTCGACCCCTGGGCAGCCATGCTGCCGCCGGCGGCATTCATCTGCCTCCATCTCATTGAAGCCAATGTCATCACGCCGCTGATCGTCGGCCACCGGCTGACGATCAACCCGCTGCTGATCCTCGTCTCCCTGTCCTTCTGGGCCTGGGTGTGGGGCACGACCGGCGCCCTTCTGGCGGTTCCATTGCTGATCATTTTCAAGACAATATTCGCCGCCGCCGGCACCCCCGACATCGCGGGCTTCCTCTTTGAGGAGGGGACTCTGACGCATGTCGGCGAGGAGGAAGAAAAAGACGAGTGACCTTGTTGACAGGGTGGGGCGGCTCTCCTAGTTGCCCCGCCTCAGCCAAAGCGCGGGTGTAGCTCAGTAGGTAAGAGCGCCGGCCTGACACGCCGGAGGTCGCGGGTTCGAGCACCGTCACTCGCGCCATTTCCTGACTTTATGAAGCGCCCAAGTCCGCCGACAGCGGACGCGTCTATTGCGCGCCCGGCGCTGCCTCCGCCTCGGGCTTCCGTCCAAACGCGGCCTGGGGCTCTGCCGGCTCGCCGCCATTCAGCGCGAAACGCAGGTTGTCGGTCGCCGCGACGCGCTCGACATAGGGCGTTACCTTGACCTTCTCGACCGCTTCGCGCGCCTCTGGCGTGAACAGCAGGCGGACGCGGCCGTCCTTGCCGGGGACCACCCTGGCGCCGGCCTGCTCCAGCTTCTCGATCGTTGACTCGGCATTCATGACCGGGACCACCGGCCTCGGCGCCGTCAGTGCGGCCAGCCGCAATGCGGTGGGATTACCCTCAACCCCCGACCAGCGATGGGTGAATGCCCCGGGCTGGCCCCAGCCACCCGGCCAGCGGTAGAAGATATGGGCACCGGCGACGAGCGTCTTGGTTACGCTGGAGGCCCAGTAGGGGACGACGTAATTGGCGTGGTAATGGGTGGCGTAGCCGACCGGCGCATAGACATAGCCGGCAAGGGCCGCCTCCGCGACCTTGCGGGCGCGGTTCCACAGCGACGGAACCGGCGCGTAGGCCATGGACCCGTCGCAAGTGAAGGTGAACTGGCAACCCGTGGCGCGCGTCGACCCTTCGTAGACGACGCCGCACACGCTATTGGGGAATGCCGGATGGCGAACCCGGTTTAGCACCACCTGCGCCACCGCACGCTGGCCGTCGGCCGGCACCTGCGCGGCTTCGTAATAAATGGCGCTGGTCAGGCATTCTAGGGCTCGGCCGCGGGTCTGGGCGGAGGATTTGCCGAACATGAAGGGCGCGGCCGCAGGATTGGGACCACCGGCCAGCGGAATCTGCGCATTGACCGCCAGCGCCGTCTCCGGAGCCAGG
>JBJMUA010000066.1:0-55734 GCA_045811425.1 Sphingomicrobium sp.
GGTGATCTGCGAGGCACCCAGGATCGGCCCCCATCGCGACGCCATGCGGTCGAGGGTAGCGGAAATCCTCGGGCTCCCCATATCTCTGGTCAGCATCAAGGCCACCACCACTGAACGGCTGGGCTTCAGCGGCCGCGGCGAAGGCATTGCCGCCCAAGCGGTGGCGACGATCAGGATGAGCTTGGAATCATGAGTGACTATCTGCTGCCCGATGACCTGGTCGCCAAGGCGCGCGAGGTGATCGACGCCAATCGTCAGGCAGGCCGCCGAGTGGCGCTTGCCGAAAGCTGCACCGGCGGCCTGGTCAGCGCGGCGCTGACCGAAATCGCTGGATCGTCGGACGTGTTCGAGGCTGGCTACGTCACTTACTCGAACGCCGCCAAGATCGCCGAGCTCAAGGTTTTCCCCGACGTAGTTGAAACTTTCGGCGCCATTAGCGTCGCCACCGCCTGGGCGATGGCACAGGGCGCTCTCGAAGCATCAGGCGCCGATGTTGCTGTAGCTATCACCGGCATCGCCGGCCCCGACGGCGGCACCGACCAGAAGCCAGTCGGCACCGTGGTGTTCGCGCGCGCCGAGCGGGCAGCCGGGCCGGACAAGATCGTCGCCGACCAGAAATTGTTCGACGCCAAGGAAGGCCGCTCGGGTATCCGCCGTCAGGCCGCGCTCTGCGCACTGGAACTGCTGATGCCGTAAAGCTGCTCGGCGCGTTTCTCGAACGCGCCGGTCATGCGCCTCAATGCGCGGTCGAACATCGACCCGGCGAGGCTTTCGAAGATCCTCGACTTGAACGCGAAATCGACCGAGAAATGGACGTTGGTGCCGCCCTGCGGCGCCGGCTCGAACCGCCACTCATTCTTGAGATATTTGAGCGGCCCCTCGACATAGTCGACGCAGATGTGGCCCGGCCTGTGCTTGGTCACCCGGCTGGTAAACTTCTCCTTGAACGCGTTGAAGCCGACGATCAGGTCGGCGACCATCTCGCGTTCATCATCCGACCGGATGCGGACCGCGCTGACCCAAGGCAGGAACTCGTCATAGCTGCCGACATCGGAAACCAGGTCGAACAGCTGGTCGGGGGTGTAGGGAAGGTAGCGCGTCTCGCTGTGCCGGGGCATCAGGCGGTGGCGCCCCCTGCCCTCGCCAACTGGGCGTTGCGCGCCTCGCGCATCTTCTGGAAATCGTCGCCAGCGTGATAGCTCGACCGAGTGAGCGGCGACGCGGCGACCAGCAGAAAGCCCTTGGCCCGGGCGATCGAGGCATAGGCCTTGAACGCATCGGGCGTGACGAATTCCTCTACCCTGGCGTGCTTCGGCGTCGGTTGGAGATATTGGCCCATGGTCAGGAAATCGATTCCGGCCGAGCGCATGTCGTCCATCACCTGGTGAACCTCGAGCCGCTCCTCGCCGAGCCCGACCATGACGCCCGACTTGGTGAAGATCGACGGGTCGAGCTTCTTGACCTGCTCGAGCAATCGCAGCGAAGCATAATAGCGCGCGCCGGGGCGTATCGTCGGATAGAGCCTCGGGACCGTCTCGAGGTTGTGGTTATAGACGTCGGGCCGCGCGGCAACGATCGCCTCGACCGCCGCCTCATGCTTGTTGCGGAAGTCGGGTGTCAGGATTTCGATCGTCGTATTGGGCGTTTCGCGTCGAAGCGCTTCGATCACCTTGACGAATTGTGACGCGCCGCCGTCTGCCAAATCGTCCCGGTCCACCGAAGTCACCACGATATGCTCGAGGCCCAATTTAGCAGCGGCGATCGCGACATGCTCGGGCTCAAGCGGGTCGACCGCTCGTGGCATCCCCGTCTTGACGTTGCAGAAGGCGCAGGCGCGCGTGCAGGTATCGCCAAGGATCATCACCGTGGCGTGCTTCTTGGTCCAGCACTCGCCGATGTTCGGGCAGGCCGCTTCCTCGCACACCGTCGCCAGGTTGAGCGAGCGCATCAGCCGGCGCGTTTCGTGATAGCCCTCGCTGACCGGGGCCTTGACCCGGATCCAGTCGGGCTTGCGCTGCTTGGGCGGCAGAGGAAGCGGTGCGTTCATGACCGGCCAGATAGCGATTTGGTTGGCCGCTTGCCACCCCTGCGCCGCCCGATTAACCGGCTCCCGAGATCAGAGGAGGGAGCATGCAAGGGTTTGGCAACCTGCTGGAAGGCTATCGGCGGTTCCGCGCCAACCGGTTCGAGACCGCCCGCGAACGGTGGCAGGAGCTGGCCGAGGGCCAGGCGCCACGCGCCATCGTCATCGCCTGCTCCGACAGCCGCGCCGATCCAGCGACCATCTTCGACACCAATCCTGGCGAGATCTTCGTGGTTCGCAACGTCGCCAATCTGGTCCCGCCATTCGAGACCGGTGGTGGACGTCATGGCGTCTCGGCCGCTCTAGAGTTCGGCGTGACGCAGCTGAACGTCGCCGAGATCGTGGTGATGGGCCATGAGGGCTGCGGTGGTATTTCCGCCGCGCTGACCGGCCAGTTCCACGATGCGCCCGAGGGAGAAGGAGGCTTTGTCGCGACCTGGATGGCACAGATTGACGGCCCGGCCGACGCCATCGCCCACGAACATGGGATAAGCGAGGAAGCTCACCGGCTGCTCGAGGAAGTCGCGATCCGCCAGAGTCTCGCCAATCTACGCAGCTTTCCGTTCGTCGCCGAGCGCGAAAAAAATGGCACCCTCAAATTGCTAGGGTGCCATTTTTCCATTCGCGAAGGCGAATTATGGCTGCTCGACGAGGCGGAAGATCGCTTCCGTCCCGTCTAAGCAGATGCGCCTAAGTGACTAGCAACGAACGTTATAATCGTAGATCGGGTTGCCGTACTGGTCGACGTAATAGCAATAGCCGCGCGTGTCGCGATAATATTGCCGGCCCTTGATCACCGCACCGGCAATTCCGCCCAGCACCGCGCCGACTACCGCGCCAGTCACTGGATTGACGCCGGGAATGACCGCGCCGGTCACCGCGCCGCCGACGCCGCCGATCGCCGCGCCGGTCGCTACCCGCCGGCCCTGCGAGTCATATTGATAGCCATTGTTGTAGCCATCATTGTAGCCGTAAGGGTTGGTCGCACAGCCCGCGAGCGTGAGACTACTTGCTATTGCCGACGCTAAAACTAGACGCTTCATGTCACCATCCTCCTGAAACTCGCCCCGACACTTATGTGACTAAAGCGCCCAGACCCCGATTTCGTTCCGTCCCCGTTGCAAGATGAACGCCAGATAAACAGGCCGAAACACTCGATGACTGATCGTAACGACTATGCCGATTCCGAGCTGAACATTGCCTTGCTGATCGACGCCGACAACGCCTCACCCGATCACCTCGACGAGGTGCTGCTGGTCCTGGGAGAGCTGGGTACCATCAACATCCGCCGGGCCTACGGTAATTGGGCCAAGACCAGCCTCAAGGGCTGGGGTAATCTGACCGGGCTCCATTCGATCGTGCCGATGCAGCAATTCGACGTGGTCAAGGGCAAGAGCTCGACCGACATGCGAATGACCATCGACGCGATGGACCTGCTTTACCGCGGGCATGTCGACGGCTTTGGAATCATGTCGTCCGATTCGGACTTCCTCCCCCTCGCCCAGCGAATTCGTGAGGACGGGCTTCCGGTGTATGGCTTTGGGACAGCCAAGACACCGCAGAGCTTCCAGCAGGCCTGCACCCGCTTCTTCGATGTCGCCGCGCTGGCCAGCGACAAGGAAGAACTGCTTGAAGCACCGCCGACAGCCGCGGGTCAGCGCAGGGTCGACAATGAATTGCTGCAGGTGCTCGGCGCGGCATTCAAGGCGTCGAAGCGCGACGAGGAAGGCTATGCCTCGCTGTCGGAAATGGGCCAGCGGGCCAAGGCGGTGTCGAGCTTCGCGGTGCGCAACTATGGCTTCACCCGACTTAGCGAGCTGATCAAGGCGGTGCCCAATTTCGGCACCAAGGTCGGCGAGGACGGACGGCTGCTGGTCAAGCGGCTGCGTTAATCTGCATCATGTGCCCGGCGATCCTTGGCAGCGGCTTGATTTCGTATCCGTAAGGACGCACCACCTACCCATCCAAACAGGGAGGCTTGCCATGTTCGACGGCCGCTACGCACCACAAGCGCTGAGCCTGCTCCGCATCGTCGCCGCGCTTCTGTTCCTGCTGCACGGAACTTCGAAGCTGCTTGGCTTCCCTCCATTCCCGATGGCGTCCCCTCCGGTCGGTTCACTGCTGTGGATTGCCGGCATACTCGAACTGTTCGGCGGCCTGCTCCTGCTGGCAGGATTCCTCTCGCGTCCGGTCGCCTTCATCCTCTCCGGCGAAATGGCGGTGGCCTATTGGATGATGCACGCGCCGCGCTCGACTTTCCCGTCGGAGAATCAGGGTGAGGCAGCAATCCTGTTCTGTTTCATTTTCCTGCTGATCGCCGCGGCCGGACCTGGACCATGGAGCCTCGATGCCTCGCGCAAGCGCACCGTAATCGCCACCGAGGATGCGACCGGCGAGCCCGTCCCCTAAAGGATTTCCAGCTCGAAATTGACCTCGTCGCCCGCAGCGATTCCAGCATCGTGGCGGACGCTCGCCTTAACCGGCAGGATATAACCGCCTGACTTCTGCGGGAAAACCGAGGTTCTCCAGCGAGCGCCGTTGATCGTCGCCTCGACCTTTACCGACCCGAACCCGCCGCGGTTGGCCAGGCTGTGAGCTCGAACCTCGGCCGCCAGTTCTTCCGGCACTGTCAGGAAGTGCCAGCTGGCATGACCGCCGCTCCAGAGCCACAGCGGTCCCGTGACCGCGATCACCGGCCCGGGCCTAAAGTCACAATAGTCTCGGAGTCAGGCGCCATTTCGTGCGACCTTACTGAGCTTATGCCTGTTCCACCGGATTATTCACCAATGACAAAGAGCCGCGAAACAGGCTGGCAAGCGAAATCCAACATTGCCAATCATTTTTTCGTCCAGTCGTACTGCGGCAACCGTCGCCCTTCGGCGCTGACGGCGACCAACTCTCTCAACCGCTTGGCGCGGGTCTCGGGCCGCTTCGCGCCAGTGACCCAACCCAGTGCACTCCTGCGATAGCCGGCGGGTCTTTTTTCCCAATCCGACCAGGCCGGCTTATTCCTGCGGAATACTGCCTCTTCTTCTGGAGTGAGCGAGGCGACCGGCTTTTCGTAGGAATAGACGCCGCTGCGGTGCTTGTCGCGCTCGTAAACTAGCTCGCCGGCAGCGGTCATCAGCCCGTCGGCCTTGAGCGCGTTGAACCGGTCGACATTGACCTTGCTCCAGATGCTGCCCTTGCGCCGCGGGGTGAAGCGGATGGTGTAGGCCTCCTCCCCCAGTGACCGCCGCACCCCGTCAATCCAGCCGAAGCACAAAGCTTGGTCGCGCGCCTGCGGCCAGTCGATCGACGGCTTGCCGGTAGACTTCTTCCAGAAACCGACGAGCAGCTCGGGCGCGGTCTCATGATTAGACTTCAGCCATTTGCGAAAGTCCGCTTGGGTATCGAAGTAGGTCGGCTTGGCAGTATGTGGCATAGGCACCTTTTCAGCGCGGATACGCTGTATTATATGTCCGACACAGTCGGAAGAGGGCATAGCATGCTCAGTCGCATATTTTGGATAGGCATAGCCGGCATCGCGCTGGTTGCCGGGATCATCGTGCAGGAGGGCGGTGGGATATTTTCCTGGGGCCATCAACATGTCTTGTCAGCCAAGGCTGAACGAGCAATCGAGGCCCGGGTCGAGGGCAGCTTCGACAAGATGCAGGTCGTCGGTTCCGACGGGCGCCAGATCGACATCCCGCGCGAAACCAGGCACGAATTTGGCAGGGCCGTCGGCCGGCTGGTCAAGGCCGAAGCACATCTCGCCATGCTCGGCGTGCGCGATGCCAGCGATGAGGAAATCCAGGCTGCCAAAATCCGTCGCGACCAGGCCCGGACCGAGGTTGAAACCCTAAAGGCGCGGATCGAACAGCAAAAGCATGTCTCCGACCGCGACCGCGACGCCGTCCGCGAGCAAATCCGCCAGGAAATCCGCGAGGACATCCATACTGCTGTCGGGGAAGCCGTGCGGGAATAGACTCTACCGAGTCAGTTTCTTGTAAGTCATCCGGTGCGGGCGGTCCGCTTCCGGGCCCATCCGCCGGCGCTTGTCTTCTTCATAGGCCTCGAAGTTTCCTTCGAACCATTCGACATGGCTGTCGCCTTCGAACGCCAGAATATGGGTCGCCAGGCGGTCGAGGAAGAAGCGGTCGTGGCTGATGACCACCGCGCAGCCGGCGAAATTCTCCAGTGCTTCCTCGAGCGCACGCAGGGTCTCGACGTCGAGGTCGTTGGTCGGCTCGTCGAGCAGCAGCACGTTGCCGCCCTCCTTGAGCATCTTGGCGAGGTGGACCCGGTTGCGCTCGCCGCCTGACAGCTGACCGACCTTCTTCTGCTGGTCGCTGCCCTTGAAGTTGAACGCGCCGACATAGGCGCGGGTCTGCATTTCCTGCTTGCCGACGGTCATCAGCTCGTGGCCGCCCGAGATTTCCTCCCACACATTATGCTTGGGGTTTAGCGCATCGCGGCTCTGGTCGACGAAGCCGAGGCGGACCGTCTCGCCGATGGCAATGCTGCCGGCGTCGGCCGTCTCAGTGCCGATGATCAGCTTGAACAAGGTGGTCTTGCCCGCGCCGTTGGCGCCGATGACGCCGACGATTCCGCCGGGCGGTAGGTTGAACGACAGATCCTCGAACAGCAATTTGTCGCCATAGGCCTTGGTCAGCCCCTTGGCTTCGATCACATTGCCGCCGAGCCGCTCGGGCGACTGGATGACGATCTGGGCCTTGCCGATGACCCGCTTCTCGGCCGCCTCGACCAGCTGATCGAATGCCTTGATGCGCGCCTTGGACTTGGACTGGCGCGCCTTGGGCGACTGCCGAATCCACTCTAGCTCTTCCTTGATCGCCTTTTGCCGCCCCTCATCTTCTCGGCTCTCCTGCTCGATCCGCTTGGCCTTCTTCTCGAGGTAGGTTGAGTAGTTGCCTTCGTAGACAAAATATTTTCCGCGATCGAGCTCAAGGATCCAGTTGACCACATTGTCGAGGAAGTATCGGTCGTGGGTGACCAGGATGACGTTGCCCGGATAGTCGACCAGGTGCTTTTCGAGCCACTGGACGCTTTCGGCGTCGAGGTGGTTGGTCGGCTCGTCGAGCAGCAGGATATTGGGCTTCTCCAGCAGCAGCTTGCACAGGGCGACACGGCGCTTCTCACCGCCTGACAGATTGGTGACGCTGCTGTCGCCCGGCGGGCAGTTGAGCGCGTCCATCGCGATCTCGAGCTGGTTGTCGAGCGTCCAGCCGTCGACCGCGTCGATCTTTTCCTGCAGCTCGCCCATCTCGGCCATCAGCGCGTCAAAGTCACAATCGGCGGGAGGATCGCCCATCAACATGCTGATTTCGTTGAAACGGTCCATCATGTCCGCGACCGGCTTCACGCCCTCGCGGACATTTTCCATGACCGTTTTGGTCGGGTCGAGCTGGGGCTCCTGTTCCAAATAGCCGACGGTGATGTTGGTGCCGGGCCATGCCTCGCCCTGGAACTCGGTATCGCGGCCGGCCATGATCTTCATCAGAGTCGACTTGCCGGAGCCGTTGGGCCCGACGATCCCGATCTTGGCGTCCGGATAAAATTGCAGATGGATCTGGTTCAACACCGGCTTGGGCGCACCGGGGAAGGTCTTGGTCAGGCCTTTCATCACAAAGCTGTATTGGGCGGCCATGGGGTCGCGATTCCTTGGAACTGAGGGATTTTGAGGGGGCATTTAGGGGATGCGGGCGAGGTCGTCCAGCACTGCTGTTCTCCTGCGGAGGCAGGAGCCTAGACCGCTGCCGAAAGGCAGCGCCTGCGGCGCCGGACTGGGCCCCTGCCTTCGCAGGGAACAGGTCGCTAGTCCCGCCCAACCATCGCGCCGGCGTCGGCGAAGCGATAGTCCTTGAACTGCTCGCGCAGGGTTTTCTTGCTGAGCTTGCCGGTCGCGGTGTGGGGCAGCTCTTCGACGAACTCGATCGCATCCGGCAGCCACCATTTGGCCACTTGAGTGGTCAGATGGTCACGCAATTTCACCGCGCAGACGTCGCTGCCCGGCGCCTTGACGCAAACGAGCAGCGGGCGCTCGTCCCATTTGGGATGCGGAATTCCGATTGCCGCCGCCTCGGCGACGCCCGGGCAGCCCACCGCGGCATTTTCCAGCTCGATCGAGCTAATCCACTCGCCGCCGGACTTGATCACATCCTTCGACCGGTCGGTGATTTGCAAGGTGCCGTCGGGATGGATCGCGGCGACATCTCCGGTGTCGAACCATTGATCCCCGTCGACCGCCGATTTTTCTTCCTTGAAGTAGCGAGCGACGACCCAGGGTCCGCGTGCCTGGAGCCGGCCCGAGGTTTTACCGTCGCGGGGCAGGACGTTGCCCTCATCATCGATCGTACGAAGCTCGACGTTGAACAACGACCGCCCTTGCTTGACGGTATATTCCATCTGCTCCTCGTCACTCATCTCGTCCCAGTTCGACGGCGGCGCACCGATGGTGCCGATCGGCGACATTTCGGTCATGCCCCACGCATGGCCGACCTGGATGCCGCGGTCGCGGAACCATTTGATCATGGCGCGGGGCGCCGCCGATCCGCCGATGGTCACGATCTTGAGGTCGCCCAAGTCTTCGCCGCTCTTTTCGATGTGCTCGATCATCCCCAGCCAGACCGTCGGAACGCCGGCGCTGTGGCTGACCTTCTCCGTGCGGAACAGGCGGCAAAGCTCGGCGGGGCGATAGTCGGCGCTGAGCACCAGCTTGCAGCCGACCATCGGCGCCGCCCAGGGCAGGCCCCAGGCGTTGGCATGGAACATCGGGACGATCGGAAGAACGACCGAGCGCGCCTTGAGGTCGAAGCAGTCCGGCGCGACCTCGGCCATGGCGTGCAGCATGCTGGAGCGATGCTCATACAGCACGCCTTTGGGATTTCCCGTGGTGCCGCTGGTGTAACAGAGCCCGCACGGATCGCGCTCGTCGCCGTCGATCCATTGGAAATTGCCGTCGTGCGGCGCCAACCATTCGTCGAACGCTTCGTCAGGGCCGGTCCAGCCCGCCGGGCCATCGAAGCAGATATATTTCTCGATGGTCGTCCATTTGGACTTCATCCGCGCGACAATGCCGGCGAAAGCGAAATCGTAGAGCAGGACGCGGTCCTCGGCGTGGTTGGCGATATATTCCAGCTGGTCGTCGAACAGGCGTGGGTTGATCGTATGAAGAACGCCGCCCATCCCGATCGCGCCGTACCAGGCGGTCAGATGCTTGCTGTGATTCATCGCCAAGGTGGCGATCCGGTCGCCAGGCTTCAGGCCGAGCGCCTCCAGCGCCTGCGCCATGCGCCGTGCGTCATGGGCGACGCTGCGCCAATTCGTCCTGGTGACCGAACCGTCGGCCCATGCCGACACGATCTCGCCGTCGCCATGCTCACGTTCCGCATGGTCGACCAGCCGCATCACCCTGAGCGGCCAATCCTGCATTGCCCCAAGTTCCCGCACGCTTCTCACCCCCGGGTGCATAACCAATTGTCCTGCCGCAGCTTTGCCGCGTTGCAAGGGCCTTACAAGCAGGAATTTCCCGGGGAAAGGCTTGCTAGAACGGCAGCTTGAAGCCGGGCGGCAGCTCAAGGCCGCCGGTCATCGCCTGCATCTGCTCGCCGGCGGCCGCGTCCGCCTTTCCTCGAGCGTCATTGAGGGCCGCGGCAATCAGGTCCTCAAGCATTGATTTTTCCGAGGGCACCAGCAGGCTGTCGTCAATCGAGACGCCGAGGATCCGGCCCTTTGCGGTTGCCTTGATCTTGACCAGTCCGCCGCCCGACACGCCTTCCACCTCGACCTTGTCGAGGTTTTCCTGCGCTTGGGCCAGTTGCGCCTGGGCGGCTTCGGCCATTTTCATGATGTCGTCGAGGCTGGGCATGCTCAAGCTTCTTTCCGGTCGATGGTTTCCAGGGTGGCGTCGGGGAACTCCTCCAGCAACGCCCTTATGTTCGGCTCCTCAAGCACTTCGGCGCGCATTCGTTCCTCGGCCATCATTTCCTGCTGCTGCAACGACGGCAAACCGCCCTCGTCGGTCAGCCTCACCTGCCAGTTCTTGCCCGTCGCCTCCCTGGCGGCCGCAGCCAGCTCGCGCGGGAAATCCGGGCCCAAGGGCTTCAGCGGTTTCAGCACCAGTTCGCCGGGAGCAAAGCTGACCAGCCCGACATGGTCGCGCAGCTGGAGGCCGAGCAGTTGCTTGCCCTGTCGTTCGACCGTCTCCACCAAGCTGGGAAAGTCAACCGGCAGGCTGGCTTTGGGCTCCGGTGGGGAAGCCGCAAGGCGGGTCGGGGGCGCCGAAGCGGAGACGCCGCCACCGGCAAGCACTGCCGCCAGCGCCGAGGGATCAGGCATGTCGGCGGCGTGGATCAACCGCAGCAAGGCCATGGTCGCAGCCTCATGCGGGTCGGGCGCGATGCGGACATCTTCCAGGCCCTTGAGCAGCAACTGCCATAACCGGTGGAGATTGCCCCAGCTGAGCTTCGCGGCAAGCTCGGCCGAATGTTCCCGCTCCTCCGCCGATTGGAGCAGGTCGACCCCCGCCCCGGCCTTGGACCGGGTGACGGCGTGGAGCGATTCCATCAGCCCGCGAAGCAGCGAGCCCGGGTCGATCCCCAGCGCATGGGCCTCATCGAGCTGGGCCAAGGTCGCGGTTACATCGCCGGTCAGCAATGTTTCCAGAAGGTGGCGGATGCGCCCGCGGTCGGCTTGGCCGAGCATGTCGCGCACCTGTCCCGCGGTGACCTTACCTTCGCCATGGGCGATCGCCTGATCGAGGATCGAAAGGCCATCGCGAGCCGAACCTTCGGCGGCCCGGGCAATGGCGTGGAGCGCCTCCTCCTCCACCTCCACCCCTTCCGCCCTGGCGACATGGGCGAAATGCTCGGCCAGCTTTTCGGCCGGGATGCGCCTCAAATCGAACCGCTGGCAGCGCGACAGGACGGTGACAGGGACCTTGTTCACCTCTGTCGTGGCGAACAGGAATTTCACATGCGCCGGCGGCTCCTCCAGGGTCTTAAGGAGCGCGTTGAACGCACTCTTCGAGAGCATGTGGACCTCGTCGATGATGTAGATCTTGTACCGCGCAGAGACCGACGCGTAGCGCACCGCCTCAATGATCTCGCGGACGTCGTCGACGCCGGTGTGCGATGCGGCGTCCATCTCGATCACGTCGATATGCCGCCCCTCCGCAATCGCGCGGCATGGCTCGCACACGCCGCAGGGATCGATGGTCGGTCCGCCCTGCCCGTCCGGCCCGATGCAGTTCAGCGCCTTGGCGACAAGGCGAGCGGTCGACGTCTTGCCGACCCCGCGGACCCCAGTCAGCAAGAAAGCATGGGCGATGCGGCCGCGCTCGATGGCATTGCCGAGCGTCTTGACCATCGCATCCTGCCCGATCAGCTCGGCAAAGGTCTGCGGGCGATATTTCCGGGCGAGCACGCGATAGTGCGGCTCGTCAGGCTTTTGCGGCTGTTCAGGAAGGTCGAGCCCAAGGCCCGGCGATTCGTCGTCCATGGCGATGGTTTAGGCCCATTCGTCATCCCCGCGAAAGCGGGGGCCCCGCTTTTGTTTCTTATCGGGGAGCGGGCCGGCGCGGAGTAAATCCGCGCCGTCAGTCCTGTCAGCTTCGCTGCAGGCTGGCCGGCATTCGCTGTCTCTGCGTGCTGCTTCGCTGCACTCGGCAGCTTATGCGGTGGAAGCCGACGACCCGGCACGAAATCGTTGTGGCTGCTTCCTTCCGGATCTGACCAGGTTGGCGACAGCGCCGTCCGCCGACTTCCGCGGGCCATATGGTGGCAATGTGCACCGGATGCAAGCTGAACTGTTCCCCTGCGAAGGCAGGGGTCCCAGTCATCGCAAGCGGAGCGCAGCGATCGATCGCGATGGACAAGAGTTGGCCCTTCGGGCGTCTGGACCCCTGCCTTCGCAGGGGAACTAGCGGTCCAGGTTATATGCGCCGCCAGGCATCTGCACCGTCAACGTGCCCAGATCCTCGGTCAGGTTGATCTGACAGGCAAGCCGTGAGGTCGGACGCACCGCCCAGGCGAGGTCGAGCAGGTCGTCCTCCTCTTCGCTGGCGGCAGGCAAGCGCGAAAAATCCGCTTTTGCCACCACCACATGGCAGGTCGAGCAGGCCATCTGCCCTTCGCAGGCGCCTTCCAGCGGCTGCCCCTCGCGCTGTGCCAGGTCGAGCAGATTGGTGCCCGCTGGCGCCTCGACCTCATGGTCCAAGGTCCCATCGGCCTTCAGAAACCGCACCGTGATCATACAGGCAGGGCCGTTTGCTGATGCGCCGCTTCGTTGATCCGCCGGCAGGCCGAGGCCAGCTCTTCCTCTCCGGTGTAGCGACCGAAACCGAGGCGGATCGATGAGCGGGCCTGGCGGTCCGTAAGCCCGATCGCGCGCAGCACATGGCTCGGACGTCCCGATCCGCTGGCGCAGGCAGACCCTAGCGAGAATGCGATATTGCGCATGTCAGCGATCAGCCGCGCTCCATCCAGAAGGTCACGGCGAAGATTGAGATTGCCGCGATAACGTTGCTCAAGGCTGCCATTAATAATCCAGCCTTGCCCGAATGTTGCGAGCGCAATCTCAGAAAGTTTCTCAATATGGACGAAATCCGCTTCACGCCGTTCGGCGGCCAATCGCGCCGACTCTCCCATGCCCACACACAGTGCGGGTGCCAAAGTCCCCGACCGCAGGCCCTGCTCCTGCCCGCCGCCATGAAGCAGCGGTTCGGGCTCGACCCCCGCCCGCATCCACAGCCCGCCAATGCCTTTGGGTCCATGAATCTTGTGGCCCGAGACAGCGATCAGGTCGGGTCCGTCCGGGATCGGCAAGCGGCCGAACCCCTGCACTGCGTCGCACAGCATCAACGCGCCAACCCGATGCGCCATCTGCGTCAACTCGGCGATCGGCTGGATCACCCCGATCTCATTGTTGACCAGCATCACCGCGACCATCGCGGTCTTTTCGTCGATCAGCGCTTCGGCGAGGTCGAGATCAATCAGCCCGTCGGCATCGACCCTGAGGCGGACGACCTCGATCCCCTTCGCTTCGAGCCATTCCGCGGTATCGAGCACCGCGGCATGTTCGGTCGCCACGGTGACGAGTTTCTGGCGCTGGCTGTCCTCGAATATGCCCTTGATCGCCCAGTTAAGCGCTTCGGTCGCGCCGCTGGTGAAGGCAAAGCGGCCGCCGGCGAGCCCCAGCGCCTGCTCAACCTGGTTCCGCGCCACCTCGATCGCCGCCGCCGCCTCGCGTCCCCACCGTGACGGACTATGCGGATTGGCGAATTTTTCCTCGATCCACGGCCGCATCGCCGCGGCGACTTCGGGCGCAACCGGTGTCGTTGCCTGATAGTCGAGGTAGATCATGCCGCCCGAGCGCGTCTCGCAATGCGCGCCCATTCCGCCAGGAAGGCATCCACTTCGGCCCCGCTCGTATCCGGCCCGAAGCTGATCCGCAGGAAGCCCCCGGCGACATCCGGAGCCACGCCCATGGCCGCCAGCACCGCGCTTTCCTTCATCTTGCCCGACGAGCAGGCGCTGCCAGCCGATACCGCAATTCCGGCGAGATCGAACTGGACCAGCAATGACGCGCTGGACGCACCAGGCAGCGCCACCGCGCCGATGGTCGGCAATCGCGGGCTGCCCTCGCCGATCACCACTCCGCCGACCGCCTTCACACCGTCGTCGAGCCGGGAGCGCAGACGGGCCAGCCGGTCCATGTCATAGGGCTTGGCCGCCAACGCCGCGGCGAAGGCCAATGCGCTGGGCGCATCCTGCGTTCCCCGGCGGTAGCCCTTTTCCTGGCCGCCAACCGGCTCCAGCGTCCCCAGGTTCCTGACCAGCAGCGCGCCGATCCCGGGTGGGCCGCCCAGCTTGTGTGCCGACACAGCGATGAAGTCGGCATCCGGCAGCGGATATTTGCCTGCGCTTTGGGCGCAATCGGCCAGCAGCAAGGATTCCGCCTCGCGTATCCTGGGGGCCAGCCGGTCGAGCGGCTGGAGGATCCCGGTCTCATTATTGACCATCTGGATGGCGACCAGCGCTGGTCCATCGGCGAGCACGGCGTCCAGTGCAGCCTCGTCGATCAGCCCGTCGGTGCCGACGGGAATGATCTTGGAGCTCCGCCCCATCGCATGCGGCACAATGGCATGCTCGGTCGCGCCGTGCGCCCGGCCGGCTATGCGCGCCCTGGCTGCCGCGATCTCAATCGCTTCGCTGGCGCCGCTGGTGAAAATGACGTCATGACGCCAGCCCAGTACTTCGGCGAGGCTGGCGCGCGCTTCTTCCAGCAAGGCCCGTGACCTGCGTCCCTCGGCATGGGGCGAGCTGGGATTTGCCCAGGCGTCAAAGCCCCGTTGAAGTGCTGCGCGCGCTTCGGAAAGCACCGGGGTGGTGGCAGCATGGTCGAGAAAGATTCGGGCCTGAGAGTCGATCATCGGAAAGCTCGGAATCCTGCCGTTGCCAGAGGTTGCGCCAGCCCTATATAGGAGCCGCCGCCGTGGTGCATCCCTTCCGCGGCATTTCAGTTCCTATTTCCGACCGAGCGAGGCCCATGCCCGAAGTAATTTTCCCCGGACCCGAAGGCCGTCTGGAAGGCCGTTTCAACCCGGGACCGCGTCCGCGCGCGCCGGTCGCACTGATCCTGCACAGCCATCCACAGGCGGGCGGGACGATGAACAACAAGATCGTCCAGCTGCTCTACAAGGATTTCGTCCGCCGTGGCTTCGCGACCTTGCGGTTCAACTTTCGCGGTGTCGGCAAGAGCCAGGGCACATTCGATAACGGCATTGGGGAACTGTCGGACGCGGCCAGCGCGCTCGACTGGGTCCAGCAAATTCACCCTGAAGCCGAAGTGACGTGGGTTGCAGGTGTCAGCTTTGGCGCCTGGATCGGCATGCAGCTTCTCATGCGCCGCCCGGAAATCCGCGGATTCATCTCGATCGCGCCGCCGGCCAACATGTATGATTTCAGCTTCCTCGCGCCCTGCCCGGCCTCCGGCATCATCATCCAGGGCGAAGCCGACGAAGTGGTCACGCCGGGCGCGGTCCAAAAGCTGGTCGACAAGCTTCGCACTCAGAAGCACATCACCATCGCCCATGACACTATCCCGGGCGCCAATCACTTCTTCGCCAACGAACTGGACCTGTTGATGAAGAGCGTCGACGACTATCTCGATTATCGCCTGGACCCGAACTGCCCGATCAGGTGATCCCTGTTCCCCTGCGAAGCCAGGGGCCCAGACGCCCAAAGGGCCAAAATGCAGAGGTCGCACTGGGCATCGCTGCGCTTCGCTTGCGATGACTGGGCCCCCGCCTTCGCAGGGGAACTAGTAGGTCCAGATCAGCACATTGGCGATGAAAATGACTCCGCAGGCGATCATCAACAGGCCGCGCTGACGGTGCGCGGGGTTCATTACCAGCTTGAGGCCGAAGCCCAGCAGCAGGAACGCCGCGATCATGGTCACGGCCAGCGCGGCAGCGGCAATATTTTCCACGGAATTGGACCTTTTTCACGGCTTCTTAACTGTGGAGGGCCAATGCTTGCGTCCATGCGCGATGTCCAGCAGCAACAGGCACGCCTCGAGGAGGCGTTCGACCGGATCGAGGGGACCATCCTCCCCGGCATTGCCATGATGCTGGAATCCTTGATGGACGCATCGGCCAATTTCGCCGAATTGGACCCAAAGGTGCTGATCGCGGAGCTGCAGACCTTGGCCGCCGAGCTTGAGGAACTGACCCGGGCCGTCGAGCGGAATTCACCGTCGCATGTCGACGCAGGCGAATATCGTATCGCTAACGGTTAGGCGACCAGCCTGGCGTGCAGCGCTGGGTCGATATTCCCGCCCGATAGCGTCACGACCGTCTCCGGCACGATTTGCGCCTTACCCGCCAATAAAGCCGCGATCGACACCGCACCCCCTGGCTCCACGACCAGTTGATGCTTCTCCCATGCCCAGCGCACCGCGGCCGCCACTTCCTCCTCGCTGACCGCAATTCCCTTGACGTTCCGCGCCTTCAGGATCCCGAAGGTGATCGGGGAAACCCTGGGCGTCTGCAGTGCGTCGCACAGGGTTGGCGGCGCGTCGGGGCCGACCGGCACGATCTCGCCCAGTTCCAGCGACCGCCGCATGTCGTCCCAGCCTTCGGGCTCGACGACGATGATATTCGCGTCCGGGCAGGCGAGCGCGATGCCTGCCGCTAGCCCTCCGCCACCGCAATTGACCAGGATCTGCGCCGGCGATGTCCCCAGCTGTTCCAATATCTCCAGGCCCGCGGTCCCCTGCCCAGCGACGATATGCGGGTCGTCAAAGCTCGGGACGACCACCGAACCCTTTTCAGAAGCGATCCGAGCCGCGATTTCCTCCCGGCTTTCGCTGCGACGGTCGTAGAAAATAATTTCGGCGCCTTGCGACCGGGTTCCCTCCACCTTCAAAGCCGGTGCATCCGCCGGCATTACGATGATGGCCGGGATGCCGAGCCGCTTCGCCGCGATGGCCACGCCCTGCGCATGATTGCCGGACGAAAAGGCAACCACGCCCGTAGCTTGCTCTTCATTAGTCAGCTGCATCAGCCGGTTGGTGGCGCCCCTCAGCTTGAAGGATCCTCCGGTCTGCAGGCATTCGCATTTCAGCCAGACGCGGCTCCCGCGAATCCGTGTTTCGATCAGCGGCGTTCGCTCCACCGCGGCGCCGATGCGCGCGGCTGCTGCAAGAACGTCATCACGAGTGACTTGTGGACAACATTCCAAGTGCTTGGACTCCTTGTCTTTTCGGCGAACCGTTTCGCCTTAGAGATTAATGCGCCCCGGCGGGTCCAAAAAATCTTTACATAGGGGACCCCCTTACATATATCGCGCCTCCGCTGCCCCATGGGACTTCCAACCGCAAGGCAGCTTTTGGTCGAAACTACCCGTTGGAGGTCCCTTGAGTTGCACAAGCATCATCGCGCGCTGGGGCTAGCGAAAGCCCCTGACGGCAACGGCAACGTTGCCGCCATTGTCGAGCAACGCCCGGTCCAGCCGGTCACGCTCCTCCGTCCGCATGCCGCCACGCGTGCCGCCCGCTTCTTTGCCGAGAAGTTTCCGGGCAAGTCGCTCTATGCGGTCAAGGCCAACCCCTCGCCGGAGCTGCTGAAGGTCCTGTGGGACGCCGGCGTCACCCATTATGACGTGGCGTCGATCGGTGAAGTGCGCCTGGTTGCGGAAACCCTGCCCGAAGCAGTCCAGTGCTTCATGCACCCGGTCAAGGCCGAGGAAGCGATCGCCGAGGCCTATTTCAGCTATGGCGTGAAGACCTTCAGCCTGGATACGCTGGAGGAGCTGGACAAGATCCTGCGCGCCACGCGCAACGCCAGCGACCTTAACCTGCTGGTCCGCCTGCGCGTATCGTCCGATCATTCGAAGCTGAGCCTGGCATCCAAGTTCGGCGCGGAGCCGCATGAGGTGAAGGCGCTGCTGATGGCCGCTCGCCAGGCATCGGACGCCCTCGGCCTCTGCTTCCATGTCGGCAGCCAGGCGATGAGCCCGGCCGCCTATGGCGAAGCGATGACGCGCGTCCGCGATGCGATCGTGGAAGCGGCGGTGACGGTCGACATCGTCGATGTCGGCGGCGGGTTCCCCAGCTGGTATCCGGGCATGGAGCCGCCCGCGCTCGAGGCTTATTTCGAGGTCATCCACAACGCCTTCGAGGCCCTGCCGATCAGCTATTCCGCCGAGCTGTGGTGCGAGCCGGGCCGCGCGCTGTGCGCGGAATATGCAAGCGTGCTGGTTCGCGTCGAAAAGCGCCGCGGCAGCGAGCTTTACATCAACGACGGCGCCTATGGAGCGCTGTTCGACGCTGCCCATATCGGCTGGCGTTATCCGGTAAAGCTGGTCCGCGACGAGGAATCGGACGCCAGGCCGATGCCGTTCAGCTTCTACGGTCCGACCTGCGACGACCTCGACCATATGGCGGGGCCATTCGAGCTTCCCGCCGATATCCGGGCCGGCGATTATATCGAGGTCGGCATGCTGGGGGCTTATGGCTGTGCCATGCGCACCGGCTTCAACGGCTTCGGGGTCGAAGACCGGGTGATCGTCGATGACGAGCCCATGGCTTCGCTTTACATCGACGTCGCGGAACGCACGCGCACCACGAACGTCGTCACGCTGTAAGTCCAGCCAAATAGCGCGTCATCCCCGCGAAAGCGGGGACCCGCTTGTTTATCTACTAGATTCGCGAGTAGCGGGGTTCCCGCTTTCGCGGGAATGACGGGATATTTGAGACAATGACCACCGACACGCTGAACAAGGTCCAGGACGCCGAGGCCCTGGTCAACGACACGCGCAAGGCCGAGCTTCTCTCGAAGCAGGTTGAGCATGTCGACATCACCAGCTTCGATGCTCGTCCGATCGTCGAGGCAATGGGCAAGATGAGCTTCACCAGCCGCGACCTCGCCCGCGCCGCCGGCATCTACAATCAGATGCTGGCCGACCCCGACTGCTCGGTGTGGCTGGTCATTGCCGGCTCGACCTCGGCCGGCGGCTGCATGGATCTTTATGCCGAGCTGGTCCGCAACAACATGGTCGACGCGATCGTCGCCACCGGTGCCAGCATCGTCGACATGGATTTCTTCGAAGCGCTTGGACACAAACATTATCAGGCGCTCGAGATCCCCGACGATGATACACTGCGATCGCTCTACATCGACCGCATCTACGACACCTACATCGACGAAATTGCGCTGCAGGACTGCGACTATACGATCGGGAAGATCGCCGACAGCCTGGAGCCGCGCCCCTATTCGAGCCGCGCCTTCATCCGCGAAATGGGCAAGTGGCTCAGCGAAGGCAACGGCAAGAAGGATAACAGCCTGGTCAAGCTCGCCTATGAGCATGACGTGCCGATCTTCTGCCCGGCCTTCACCGATAGCTCGGCCGGTTTCGGCCTGGTCAAGCATCAGGTCGACGCGATGAAGCGCGGCGGCCACTGGATGACCATGGACAGCATCGCCGACTTCCGCGAGCTGACCGACATCAAGATCGCGGCCGGCACGACTGGCCTCCTGATGATCGGTGGCGGCGTTCCGAAGAATTTTGCGCAGGACACGGTCGTCTGCGCCGAAATCCTTGGCCACGACGATGTCGAGGTTCACAAATATGCGGTCCAGATCACGGTGGCCGACGTCCGCGACGGCGCCTGCAGCTCCTCGACCCTCCAGGAAGCCGCCAGCTGGGGCAAGGTTTCGACCGCGCTCGAGCAGATGGTCTATGCCGAGGCGACGTCGGTGCTGCCGTTGCTGGCAAGCGACGCCTATCATCGCGGCCATTGGCGCAACCGCGAGAAGCGGCGGTTCGCGAAGCTGTTCGAATAGCTTTCATCCCAGGATTTCCCTGACTGCAAAGCCCTCCCGCGGACCGCGCCGTGGGAGGGCTTTTTTTCATTTTCGCGCCTGCAGGATTCTACTGATTGCGCCGCCACCGCTTCGCAATGATCGTGACGCGCGAAATACAGGCCGATTTGAGTTACAATCGCCATTCCAAATGGGGAGACGCACATGGGAACCCGCAAGATCGTCCTTTCGGCAGCAGCCCTGATTTTCCTGCTGGTTGCCGCCGCCGCCCTCTATCGGTTGCTGGTCGGGTTTCCGATGGCGATCGGTGGCATGGAGATCGGCCAGGTCGGCACATTCTTCGCCTTGGTCATTGGGGCCGGCCTCAGCATGATGCTGTTCACCGAGGCAAGGAAGTAGCCGGTCCTGCCGTCACAGCTGTGCCGGGCGTCAACAGATCGATTGCCAAGCGTAACAAAGTGACGCACCGTTCGCCTCCTCCAAAAGAGGGGGAGGGAAATTCATGACATATAGCCCGTTGCTGGCGCCGGTCGTGGCGCTGGTCGCCTGGACCCTGGTGATCATGGCCTGGATGGCCGTTACCCGCTTCGCCGCTTTCAGGAAGATGGGGATCACGCTCGGTAATATTCCGGCAGGCGCGCGCGGCGTTGACCTGGAGGGCAAGGCACCCGACGAGGCGCAGTGGAAATCGCATAATTACATCCACCTGCTCGAGCAGCCGACCATTTTCTATGCGATCGTCGTTGCGCTGGCGCTGATGGGCATGGACCAGCCGGTCAACCAGTATCTGGCATGGGGCTATGTCGGCCTGAGGGTCGCGCACAGCCTGATCCAGTGCACCGTCAACACCGTGAAATACCGCTTCACGATCTTCGCGCTGGCCTCGCTCTGCCTGCTCGGCCTGACGGTCCATGCGGGAGCGCGGATCCTGCACGACTGCATGGGCTGGTAGGCTAACGGAACCGACTGGCCAACGTCGGGGGCTAATTTCTTGATATCGTAGCACGGAGGTTCCGGCGAGCGTCCGAAGATGAACTACAGCCCTATCCTTGCTCCTGTTTTGGCCTTGATCATCTGGGAACAGGTTGCATGGTTTACCGGCGTTCCGGTCATGTATCGGGCAATCATGGCGGATCCGCCGCTAACGCGGGAGGAAATGCTGACCCAGGTCGGTCGCATGCCCTGGAATACCAAGGTCAAGCCACTAGAATTCTATCTGGTTTGCATCGTCTTGGCGTTGATGGGTTCCGGTCGCGGATTCGCCTGCTGGTTGGCGTGGGGGTTTGCGACTTGCTGGGCGCTGCAGGGCCTCTCGGAGCCCGCATCGAAAAGCAAGTTCACTCGGGCGGTGAAGCTTGTTGCGACGCTCCTTGTTTATGCATTGATTCTGCCTGCTGCCGTCCAGATTACTCGCGACCTGCTCGCAGCTTACGGCTGAACGCTGCTGCC
The DNA here is from genome assembly GCA_045811425.1 of Sphingomicrobium sp. Taxonomy (GTDB): domain Bacteria; phylum Pseudomonadota; class Alphaproteobacteria; order Sphingomonadales; family Sphingomonadaceae; genus Sphingomicrobium. The sequence continues at coordinate 20,859 of JBJMUA010000066.1, forward strand.
AGCTCGACGTGGGTCGACCAGCGGAACTGGCCGACGGGCTTGACCCAATCCAGCGCGTAGCCGCCATCGGCAAGGATTTCGGCATCGCGAGCGAAGGTCGCCGGATTGCAGCTGACATAGGCTATGTGCGGCACCGTGGAGGCCGCCAATTGGCGCACCTGTTCCTGCGCCCCCGCCCGCGGCGGATCGAGCACTACTGCGTCAAAGGAGCCAAGCTCCTTCGCATCATAGGGCCGACGATATAGGTCGCGGTGCTCGACCCGGATCGGGCGGCCCGCCCCTGCTGTCGCGGATTTGAGCGCCAGTACCGCATCGCGGCCGGCCTCGGCAGCCGTAACCTGTCCTTCCAGCGACAAGGCGAAGGTCCCCAGGCCCGCAAAAAGGTCGGCAATCCGATGGGCGCCAGCGGTCGCTTCCCGCACCGCCTCGACCAGCGCCGCCTCACCGTCCTCGGTGGCCTGAAGGAAGGCGCCGATCGGCAGTGGGACCGGTAGTCCGCCCAGGGTCGCCGTCACTGGCTGGGGTTCGTAACGAGGTTCGGCCCCATAGCCTTCGTCGACGCTAAGCCGCGCCAGCTTGTTGTTCTCGCTGAACGCGGTCAGCGCCTCGACTGCCTCGAGGCCACTGATCTCGACACCCTTCAGCGCAACATCCGGGCCCTGATCGGCCAAAACCAGCTGCACCTCGGCCGTACGCTTGGCGTGTAAGGTCAGTCGAAGCAGCCGGCGCAACGGATCCAGCAGTGCAAACAGGCGCGGGTGGAGAATGTGGCACTCTGCCATGTCGACGACGCGGTTGCTGCCGGCTTCGTTGAAGCCGATGAGCAGCTTGCCGCCCGCCTTCAGCGCCCGGAGAGTGGCGCGGCGCCGTGATCGCGGTGGGGAAAGATGCGGCGGCCGGATCTGGGTCTCCAGGCCATGCTGGGAGAGCGCTCCTGCCACGCGGGATCGGCAATAATCCGCGTAAGCGGCATCGGTGAGGTGCTGCAACTGGCAGCCGCCGCATATCGGGAAGTGGCGACACGGAGGAACCTGGTGGCCTGGGCCATTCTCCAGGCTGCCGTCATCCAGCAGGACATCTCCCGGCACCGCAAAGGGGACGTGGCGCCCGCTGGGAGTGACGCCATCGCCACGAGCGGCGATGCGGACGATCGTTTCGGTCATGCCAGCGCGGACGGAATGGCAGCGACGAGGTCGTCGGCGATCATTGCCGGGCCGGCTATTTCCGCTGCCCGGCCATGAAGCCATACCGCTGCGCATGCCGCCTCGAACGGTTCCATGCCCCGCGCCCGAAGCGCGGCGATCATCCCGGCAAGGACGTCGCCCGTACCGGCAGTGGCCAGCCAGGCCGGCGCCGGCGGCGCAAAACCCACCCTGCCATCGGGCGCAGCAACGATCGTGTCGGGGCCCTTCAGGACGATGACCGACTGCGAACGCCTTGCGCCCTCTAGCGCCCGTTCCGGCTTGGAGCCCTTGATGTCGCCGAACAGCTTGCCGAACTCGCCCTCGTGCGGCGTCAGGATGGTGTCATGGCCATGCAGCCGCTCAGGCTCGCCGACCAGGCCGATCGCGTCGGCGTCGATCACGATTGGCCGCGGCACCGTCAACGCCAGGGTCAGCACCTGCGGCACGTCGCCAAGGCCGGGTCCGACCAGGATGCAGCCGATCCGCTCATCCTGCAGGTCAGCGCCACCCGTCTGGACGATGGAGAATGGCAGCCCCGCGATCGGCAGCGAGGTGGAAACCCTGACATAGCCCGCGCCGCTCTTCGCCGCCGCCGCCGCGGCCAATGCGATCGCGCCCGGCATTTGCCCCGCCAGGCAATGGACCAGTCCGCGGCTGTATTTATGGGCTTCGGGCTCGACCGGCGGCAGGCTGGGCGCATCGATCTCGAACCAGTCTGATCGGGCGTCGATGCCGATATCCGCAAGCACGACCCGGCCCATCTTCGCCATGGCCGGCATCAGGCGATGCGCGGGCTTCAGCGCGCCGAAAGTCACCGTAAGGTCATAGCAAGGAACGGGTGACAGGAGGGTTCCGTCATCGCCGGCTACCCCGCTCGGCAGGTCGCACGCGACCGTCACCAATGCTTGATCGACCAGCATGGAAAGATGCTTAAAAACAACATCTTCCAGACCACGGCTAAGACCGGTTCCGAATAGACAATCGATCAGGATGGGTGCTGGGGTGGCGTCCTCGAACTGGTCGACCGGGCCGCCCCACTGCTTCCTGGCCCACTTCGCGGCATCGGAGCCCGGCTCTGCCAGTGCCGCCACGCGGACCGGATATCCGATGCTGGCCAGGCGGCGTGCAGCGACATAGCCGTCGCCGCCATTATTGCCTGGTCCGCACAGCACCAACACCTGCCGCGGGCCGGCATGGAGCCTCACTGCTTCGGCCAGGGCATGCCCGGCCCGATCCATCAACTCCGTTTCCGGCGTTCCGCTGCTCATCTCGCGCGCTTCGGCGGCGCGCATGTCGGCGGTGGTGAGGATCGGACGGGCCATCTGGCCGCCCTATCGCAGAAAAGTCGCCAAATGCCACCAGTCTGGCGGACATGCGGAGGCGGCGGCATCTCGCGCCTCCCCGTCCCCGAACATCGCAAAACAGGTGGCGCCGCTACCCGACATCCGGACGAACGTGACGCCAGCTTGCGATCTCAGCCAGTCGAGCATCTCGCCGATTGCCGGAACCAGCGACCGGGCGGGCGCTTCCAGGTCGTTGCGGCCCTCGCGCCAGTCATCGAGGGGACCCCGGTCGATGCCGTCCCAGGAGGCGAAGACGTCACCTGTCGACAGTTGCACCTTCGGATTGACCAGCAATAGCGGGGTTCCGCCGGCCAAGGGGTCATCGATGTGCCTGAGCACATCGCCCGCCCCTTCCCCACGCGCCAGCATGCTGAGCAGGCAGGCAGGCACATCGGACCCCAATGCCGGCGCGACCGCGCTGGCGTGGTCCGGACTGATGCTCCACAGGCGCGTCAACAGGCGCAAGGCAGCGGCGGCATCGGCGGATCCTCCGCCAATTCCTGAAGCGATCGGCAAATATTTGGTGAGAAACAAGTGCGCGCCGCGGGAAACCCCGGCCGCGGCCTGCAACGCCTTTGCCGCACGCATTACCAGATTGTCGCCGCTCTCCAGCCCATCGGCAAAGGGGCCACCTATCTCCAGGCTCAGCCGATCCGCCTGCTCCGCCTCGATCCGGTCGCCGTCGGTGCAGAAGGCGAAAACCGTTTCCAGGGCATGCCGGCCATCGGGCAGGCGCCCGCGGACGTGCAACGCCAGGTTGACCTTGGCGGGTGCCAGCTCGGAGTCGCGAATCAAGGCGCCGCGGTGGCTGCGGTCAGCCCGGCTTCCATCTTGCTCTCGATCCGCGACTTCTCCTTGTCGTCGGCGGTGAGCATTGCTGCCTGCCATGAGAAGCGCGCCTCGATCCGGCGACCCGCGGTGAACAGCGCATCGCCGAGATGCTCATGGATTTCCGCCTGCGCGGGGTCGGCCGCCGCGGCCCGGGTCAAAGTCTCGATCGCTTCGTTAAGCCGTCCGCGCTTGAACAGGGCCCATCCCAGCGAGTCGGTGATCGACGCATCGTCGGGCCTTAGCGCGGAGGCCTTGCGGATCATTGCCTCGGCCGCATCCAGATCCTCGCCCCGTTCCAGCTTCCCGTAACCAAGGAAGTTGAGCAGCAGCGCATTATCCGGCTCCAGTTGCAGTGCATTTTGCAGTTCGACCTTGGCCTCGCCCCAGCGGTCCGCCTGCTCCAGGCTTGCCGCGCGGAGCAAGTGCATCGTCCACAGCGAGGCATTTTCACCCCGTCCGGAGCGCGAAATGGCCTCGCCATAGGCAGCTGCCGCTTCGGTGTGGCGATCCATGTCTCCAAGGACATTGGCCAGCCGCCCGTAATCATGGGGCCCGGCATTGGGCAATTTGGTAGCGGCCTCGGCCCGGCTGAGGGCGCGCGGATAATCGCCCTTGTCGCCGAGGATGCGCGTTTCGATGTCGAGCGCCTCTCCCGCCAGAAGGTCATCGGCCGGCACCGCACCAAGCAGTGCCAGTGCGCTGTCGGGCCGGCCATCCCCATCGAACAGCAGCGCCAGCAGGATCGTCGCTTCGCTGTTGGACGGGTTGGCGTGACGCGCGATCTGGGTCAGCGCGATGGGCAGCCCCTTGTTGTCCTCCCGGCCGAGGTCGATCGCCAGCGCGATGAGCATTTCGGCGAATCCCGCGGCGGGCGTATCCAGCGCCGTGTCCAGCGGCCTTCGCGCAGCAACGCGCGCACGCGCCGCGGCCAGCGCTTCGTCATCTCCCTGCAGCATCGCCAGGGCGTCATCGGTCCGCTTCAACCGGAGGAGGGAGTCGGCATAGGCTAGCCTCAGCCTCGCGTTGCGGCCGCCGGTTCCGCTTTGGATCAGCACCTTGCGCGCAACGGGCAGCGCTTCGTCCGCCTTGCCAAGCGCAAACAGCATGGCGGCCTTCTGCTCGTCGGCGATCGGCGCCAGCGGGCTGGAGGCAGAGATTTGCGACAGCAGTTGGACACCGTCGGACTTGCCCCGGGCAGTCTGCTCCCAGGCCTTCATCAGCGGGGCGAATAAATCGGCTTCGGTGGAAGTCGTGCCCTTCTCAAGCGCGGCAACAGCTTCCTTGTCCTTGCCCCGCAGCAATGAATCCGCGGCCAGCATCAGCCGGGCGTCGATCGGCAGCTCGTCGGGCGGAATCTCACGCGCCAGCGAAACGGCCAGTTTGCCCTGACCGGATTGAATCGCCGTGGCGATCGCCCGCCGGGCAATGGTGCGGTCGCCGGGGTCGGCCTCCGCCATCAATGCGAACAGCTGCGCCGAGCGCGCGTCGTCCCCATTCATTTCGGCCGCCCGGGCCTTGACATAGGTCGACAGCGGCAGTGCCGCGGCGACGGCGCTGGTCGATGCCAGCAAGCCTAAAATGACGGCTGCCAAACTGGCGGTGAACGGGCGATCACATGTTCGGGTAATTGGGACCTCCACCACCTTCTGGGACCACCCAGTTGATGTTCTGGGTCGGGTCCTTGATATCACAGGTTTTGCAATGGACGCAGTTCTGCGCGTTGATCTGAAGCTTCGGTGAACCGGCATCCTCGACAATCTCGTAAACGCCTGCAGGGCAGTAGCGTTGCTCGGGCGCGTCATAGAGTGCGAGATTGACCTTGATCGGTATCTCGGGGTCGCGAAGCGTGAGGTGGATCGGCTGATCCTCCTCATGGTTGGTGTTGGAAATGAATACCGATCCCAGCCGGTCGAACGTCAGTTTTCCATCCGGCTTGGGATAGACGATCGGCGCATAATGCTCCTTGCGGCCGATCTGGGTGTGGTCGGCGTGATGCTTGAGCGTCCAGGGAGTGCGGAGCTTCAGCCAGTTGAGCCACATGTCGAGGCCGGCGAACAAGGTGCCGATGGTCGATCCCCAGCGGGCCACCGCCGGCTGGGCGTTGCGCACGATCCTGAGCTCGTCGGCAATCCAGCTCTTGCGCACCGCCGGCTCGTAGCTGTCCAGCACGTCGCCCCGCCGGTCCGCCGCGATCGCATCGAACGCCGCTTCGGCCGCCAGCATGCCGGATTTCATCGCGGTGTGGCTGCCCTTGATTCTCGGCACGTTGACGAATCCCGCCGCGCAGCCAACCAGCGCGCCCCCGGGAAATGCCAGCTGGGGAATGGCCTGCCACCCCCCCTCGTTGATGGCCCGGGCACCATAGGAAATGCGCTTGCCGCCCTCGATCTCGGCGCGGATCGCCGGATGGGTCTTCCAACGCTGGAATTCCTCGAATGGCGAGAGGTAGGGATTCTTGTAATCGAGCGCCACAACGAAGCCGAGCGCCACCTGTCCATTGGCCTGGTGATAGAGAAACCCCCCGCCCCAGGCATCGTCGAGCGGCCAGCCCTGGGTGTGAATCACTCGGCCAGGCCTATAATTGTCCTCAGGAACGTCCCACAATTCCTTGATCCCGATACCGAAAACCTGCGGGCCCGATAGTTTGCGCAGGTCGAACAGGCGGGTCAGTTCCTTGGTCAGGTGGCCCCGCGCGCCCTCGGCGAAGAACGTATAGCGGGCGTGCAACTCCATGCCGGGCTGATAGTCCGGCCTGTGCGTACCGTCGCGGGCGACGCCCATGTCTCCAGTGGCCACGCCCTTTACCGATCCGCCCTCGTCAAACAGCACCTCGGCGGCGGCAAATCCCGGGAAGATTTCAACGCCAAGGGCCTCGGCCTGGCCGGCCAGCCAGCGCGTCACATTGCCGAGGCTGGCGGTGTAGGTTCCCTCATTATGCATGAAGGGAGGCAGAAACGGCGCGGGCAGCGACCATTTGCGCCTGGCCGTCAGCACCCAGTGATGATTTTCCGTGACCGGTACGGTCAACGGGCTGTCGCGATCGCGCCAGTCGGGAAACAATTCCTCGATTGCCCTGGGATCGATCACCGCGCCCGACAAGATATGAGCGCCAACCTCGCTGCCCTTTTCGAGCACGCAGACGCTGATTTCGCGCCCTTTTTCCTCGGCGAGCTGCTTCAGGCGGATTGCGGCCGCGAGGCCGGCCACGCCTGCGCCGACGATGACGACATCATATTCCATCGATTCGCGCTGGCTCATCGGCTTCCCCTCATCGCGCTTGGCCGTCATTCCGGCCCTGTTTGCCCTGCCAATTCCTTGACCAGGCAGTCAACCTTGGACGACAGAAGGCCGATGGGTGGGGAAATGCAAGCAATCGACCGCGTTGCGGCCGACAGCCTGTTGGGCTGGTGGCGCGATGCGGGTGTCGACGTGGCGGTAGGTGAGATTCCGCGCGACTGGCTTGGTCGCGGTGCATCTCCCGCTGCTGCGCCCGCGGTTCCCCCCGCACCCCTGGAAAAGCCGGCGGAACTGGATTCCTTCAAGGTATGGCTGGCGACCGCCCCGGGGCTACCGATGGATCGATCGGGTGCGATTCGCGTGGCGCCGCATGGGTCGGAGGGTGCGAAAGTCATGCTCTTGTCCGACCTTCCGGCCCGGGAGGATGCAGCGGAAGGCAAGCCGATTGGCGGCGAGGCATGGTCTCTCACCGCGCGAATGCTGGCCGCGATCGGCATGACCCCCGATGATGCCTATATTGGCGCGCTCTCACCCTTTCATGCGCCGGGCGCGCGCTTCAACGGCGATCTGGAGGCGTGCGGGGAAATCGCGCGCGACCATGTCCGGCTGGCAAGGCCGCAGCGGCTGATCCTGTTCGGCGACGCCCCGGCCAGGGCGCTGCTGGGCGAGCCGTTGGCCCGGGCTCGCGGCCGCATTCATCGGATTGAAGGGGTGCGCACGATAGTTACCTTTCATCCGCGCTGGCTTTTGCAGCGCCCGTCCGACAAGGCGTTGGCCTGGCGCGACCTTTTGTTGCTGATGAGCGAGAGTGATTGATGCGGCTTGATTGGGTTCTTGGTGCAAGCGTTCTTCTGGCCGGTCCTGCGTTCGCGCAGGAAACCGACCCACTCGCCCCGCTTAACGAAATTACGGCCGATCAGCCCGCGGCGCCCCCGGTCGCCACCACTCCGGCCGTAACGCAGCCCGCACCGCCGCCGCCCAGGCCGATCGTGATCCCACGGGACTGGCGTGGCGTTTTCCTGGCAATCGCCAACAGCGAGTGGGAGGCCGCCCGGCTGGGCATCGAGGCAATGCCGGAAGGGCCGCTCAAGCCCTTTGCCAGGGCGGAGCTCTATACGGCCAAGGACTCGCCCAAGGTCGAGGTGCAGTCGATCGTTGCTTTGCTGGCCGCAGCGCCCGAGCTGCCTCAAGCCGAGCAATTGTACCGCATGGCGTACAGCCGCGGCGCCACGACGACCGACATGCCGGGCATTTACTGGCCGCGCCCGACGGTTTCGCTGGGCAGCGCGCCTCGCCGCGGCAAGACCCGGCCGGTCGCAGGCGATCCCGTCGCCGATCAGCTGCGTCTCACGCTCGAGCCGATGATTAAGGTCGACGACGGTACCGGTGCCGAAGCGCTCTACCTGTCGGCCTACCCGTCTTTGTCGATCGAAGCCCGGGCCGAAGCAGCGCATCGCGTCGCCTGGATCTATTTCGTCGGCGGTCGAGATGCTGACGCGCGAAGGGTGGCAGATCAGGGCCGTGTCGGAGCCGCCGGCGATTGGGCGGCGCAAGCTGCCTGGATTTCGGGCCTCGCTTCCTGGCGCCTCAGGGATTGGAATGCGGCTTACGGATCCTTCCGCGAGGCGGCGCGGCTTGCCCGCGAGCCCGAATTCAGTGCGGCGGCTTATTATTGGACTGCCCGTGCAGCCCTGGCCAGCCGGCGGCCGCAAGAAGTTGACGGACTGCTGCATGTGGCGGCCCGCTCCCAGGAAAGCTTCTACGGGCTGCTGGCGCGCGAAGCGCTGGGAATGGACAAGCGGCTCCCCCGGACCGCACCCCCGCGTGACCTGGGCCGGGTCGAGGCATTGCCCAACGTCCGGCGCGCCGCCGAGCTGGCCGCGATCGGCTGGCGATCGAGCGCCGAGGCGCTGCTTCGCCACCAGGCGAAGATCGGTAGCCCGTCCGATCAGCGGGCATTGGTCCGGATAGCCGAAAAGCTGCAGCTGCCCGGTGCACAATTCTGGCTTGCCAATTTCGGCCAGCCCGGCGCGCAGGTCGATGTCGCGGACCGTTACCCGATCCCCAACTGGACGCCCTACAATGGTTGGCGGGTCGACCCTGCGCTGGCCTATGCCCATATCATCCAGGAATCGAACTTCCGCACCGATGCGGTGAGCCCGGCGGGAGCGGTCGGCCTGATGCAGGTCCGGCCCGGTACGGCGGGAGACACGGCCCGCGCCCGTGGCACTGCGAACAGCGTCAGTGTGGCCAGCCTCAAGGACCCGCTGGTCAACATCGACTATGGCCAGGCCTTCATCGAGCTGATCCGCAACAGCGCGGCGACCCGCGGCCAGCTGCCCAAGGTCATCGCCGCCTATAATGCCGGTCCGCTGCCGGTCGAACGCTGGGCCTATTATGACCGCGGCGATCCGCTGCTGTGGATCGAAAGCATCCCCTATTGGGAAACGCGTTTCTATGTCCCGTCCGTGCTGCGTAATATGTGGGTGATCCAGGGGTTGCAGGGCCAGCCCACCCCTACCCTTACCGCTCTCGCTCAGCACAAATGGCCCGATTTTCCATCGAGGCGGCGCTAAAGCGTTCTTGTTATGTTCCGCTGTATCAATTAAGCTGGCGTCATGCCGGTGGAGTCGATCCGTGGGCGCGGCGCCACGCGCAATGCGACCCCGACCCGTTTCAACCTCAAGGAGCGGGTCGCGGACGGCGATTGGCTCGACAGTGTCGAAAGCCTCGATGGGATCGTGCAGCGCCGGACCTCGGTGACCGTCGAGCGGCCCAAGACCATCCTCACCCGCAATAGCTCGCCCGATGTCGGCTTCGACCGCTCGATCAACCCTTATCGCGGCTGCGAGCATGGCTGCATCTATTGCTTTGCCCGGCCTACCCACGCCTATCACGATCTTTCGCCTGGCGTGGACTTCGAAAGCCGGCTGTTCGCCAAGCCCGACGCGGCCAAGCTCCTCCACGCAACGCTGTCGCAGCCAGGCTACACGGTCGCCCCAATCGCCCTGGGGACCAACACCGATCCCTATCAACCGATCGAGGAGCATTGGCGGATCACCAGGTCCATCCTCGAGGTCTTGCTGGAAACGCGGCATCCCTTCACCATCACCACCAAGTCGGACCGGGTGGTGCGCGACCTGGATATCATCGCCCCGGCGGCGAAGCTGGGGCTGGCGGCGGTTGCCTTGTCGGTGACGTCGCTCGATCCAAAGATCCACAAGACCCTCGAACCTCGGGCCCCCGCCCCGCGCAAGCGCCTGGCGGCGATCCGGGTGCTGAGCGAGGCGGCTGTTCCGACCTTCGTTTCAATCGCCCCGGTCATCCCGCAGATCACCGATCATGAACTGGAAGCGATCATGGAGGCGGCGGCCGAAGCCGGGGCGCGCGGCGCCACCTTTCTGCCGGTCCGGCTGCCTCATGAAGTGGCGCCGCTGTTCCGTGCCTGGCTGGACGAGCATTACCCGGATCGCGCGGCAAAGGTGATGGCGACCATCCAGTCGCTTCGGGGCGGGCGCGACAATGATCCGAATTTCTTCACCAGGATGAAGGGCCAGGGTCCCTGGGCCGACCTGATGCGCACGCGATTTGAGATCGCCTGCCGGAAACTAAACCTTCCGCGCTTGAGGATACCGCTGCGCCGCGACCTGTTCGAGCCTCCGCAGGGCGACCAATTGCGGCTGCTTTGATGGACGATGCCTGAAATTTGATAGCCGTTTTCGACGAACGGTGGTTGCACTCCGCAGCCTGGAGGCTAGCTCATTCCCATGTTTCGTCCCTTGATCGCAGCTTCGCTGCTTGCCGCCGCCTCGCCAATCATTGCGCAGGTCCATGTTTCGCCGCTGGTGGATCCGAAAGTCGCCGTGCTTCGTGACAAGGCACTGGCCGACGACCATTATGCCTGGGATATTGTCGAAGGCCTGACGACCGAGGTCGGGCCGCGCCTTGCCGGCACCGAGGCGGAGGACAGGGCTCGCGACTGGGCCGTCAAGCGACTGAACGCGATGGGCTTCGCCAATGTGCGGGTCGATCCGTTCGACATGCCGGTCTGGGTCCGTGGTCACGAGAGCGCGGAGATTATCGCCCCCTTCCCGCAGCCGATGGCGATCGCCGCCCTGGGCAACAGCGGATCGACCGGGGCCGAAGGCATTACGGGAGACATCGTCGCATTCGACAGCATCGATGCGCTGAAGGCTGCGCCCAACGAACTGGTCAGCGGGAAGATTGTGTTCGTCGACCATGCGATGCCGGCCAACCAGGACGGATCGGGCTATGGCCAGTTCGGCGCGCCGCGCCGCCAGGGGCCGACCATCGCCTCGCAGAAAGGCGCGCTGGCGGTTGTCGTCCGGTCGATTGGAACCGACCGCCATCGCAACCCACATACCGGCGTCATGACCTTCAGCGACGGCGCCAAGCCGATCCCGGCCGGGGCGCTCTCCAACCCCGACGCCGACCAGCTGCTGCGCATCCTGAAGCGCGGCCTGCCGGTCCGGATGAAGCTGGTGCTGGAAAGCCGGAGCCTCGGCACCCGCCAGTCGGGCAATGTCATCGCCGAGGTTCCGGGCCGCGACCCGTCGCTGCCGCCGATCCTGGTCAGCGGTCACCTCGACAGCTGGGACCAGGGCACCGGGGCGATCGATGACGGTGCCGGCGTCGCCATCGCGGCGGCAGCGGCCAAGCACATCATGGATGCCGGGCGTCCGTTGCGGACCATCCGCATCGTCTGGTTCGGGGCGGAGGAAATGGGCCTGTTCGGTGGGCGCGACTATCGCGCCAAATATGGCAAGCAGCCGCACTACGCGCTCATCGAAAGCGACTTCGGCGCCGACAAGATCTGGAAGGTCAACAGCAAGTTGGGCGATGCACGCAAGGCGGAGGCCGAGGCCATCGGCAGGGCACTCGCCCCACTCGGCATCGTCACCGGCAAGTTCGACGAAGCCGACGGATCAGACATCGGGCCGATGATCGAAGACGGGCTTCCCGCCATCGGGTTGAGCCAGGACGGGACGCGCTATTTCGACCTGCATCACACGCCCGATGACACGCTGGACAAGATCGATCCGGCTCAGCTTCGGCAGAATGTCGCGGCCTGGACGACCGTCCTGGCCGTTCTGTCCGGCGGAATTGAGGAGCCGAAATCGCGCAAGCGGCGTTAAGTCCATCGACCAGAACAGGTCGGGAGGAAAATCATGCGCACCACCATTGCTGTTCTAGCCCTGCCGCTGCTCGCGCTCGCAGCCTGCCAGGTCACCAAGGACGACGAGAACGACACGATATCGGCGACATTTAATCAGGACGTCGCCGAGAATGCGGCGGCGGATGTCGGCAACTTTGCCGAGAATGTTTCGGAGGATATCTCGAACGACGTCGACAAGGCGGCGGACAAGGCCAAGAATGTCGACGTCGACGTCGATACGAACAAGGCGAATTAGCCTTTTCGCGGCCAAGATGCGCTGCTAGGCGCCCTTCCAGTCGGGGAGTAGCGCAGCCTGGTAGCGCATCTGCTTTGGGAGCAGAGGGTCGCAGGTTCGAATCCTGTCTCCCCGACCATCGCTTGAACTGCCGAGCGCAGCGTGGCGATTGCCCTGCAATCGCATGCAGCGCGAAGTGCCAGTGAAAGCCGGACAGCCTGCGCCGCAAGGCAGGAGACAGGACTGACGTCACGGGATTTAACTCCAGTGACGGCGAAGGTGGGGCCTGTAGCTCAATGGTAGAGCTGGCCGCTCATAACGGCTTGGTTGTAGGTTCGAGTCCTGCCGGGCCCACCATCGAACAAGCGGAGCCGCAAGCAGGGCAATCGGCTCAAATTCACTTAACCCCCGGCAGCACCAGCAGGAACTCTGCCGGCGTCAGCCTGAGCTCGCCGGCGGCAAGGCGCGCAAGCCCCCTTACGAGCCGCAGCGCAAACCCCAGCCCCAGCCGTGACGAACTCTCTTCATCGCTCTGGAACGATGGGTCCATGATCTGCTCGTCGGTAAGGTGCCGGGTCGAGATGGGCCGGGTAACGGACACGGTCACGGTCCTTCCCGCCTGGCGGACGTCGACTTCGACCAGTTGCCCATTCGGAGCGGCATCGACCGCGGCACCCAGCAGCCGGCTCAACAAGCGGCGGGCCAGCTCGGGCTCAATGCCGCACCTTAGCGATTCCAGCGATGTAACAATGCGCAGGCGGACATCACGGGACATCGCCCTGTTGCCCAATTCCTCGGCCAATGGCGGCAAGATGTCGCCAAGGTCGCAGGCGGTTTCCTGCTGCCCCATTTGCCCCTGCAAGCGTGCCGCAAAGTCCAGATCTTCGATCGCGGCCAGGAGTATTCGCGCCTGCGTCACGATTTCCGAGGCGCGATGCCGGTAATTGCGGTGCGCCGGGCCCAGATATTGACCATCGATGATCTCCGCAAAGCCGATGATAGCATTCAGCGGCGTCTTGATCTCATGGATGGTTTCGCGGAGCGTCTCGGCATCCATCGCTCCGGCAGGCGGGGAAACAAAGGCCGTCTCCGGCTCGGTCTCGACACCCTCGCGCCGAGCGATCCCGCGATAACCGAGGAAGCGGCCGTCAGCGGGCGAAAAGGCCGGAATGCCGCTCAATCGCCATTCACCCTCCAGGGCGGGCGTGGGCAGCTTGACCGGTGTGTCGTCGAACGGCAGCCGGTCGGTGAACGCGCGCACCAGTTCGCGCGGTGCGCCGTCTTCGGTCGGCAGGCTGCGGCCGATCAGCGCGCCGCGTGGCGCCCCGTCGACCCAGCCGATTTGGCCGGACGCGTCGCATTCCCAGCGGAACAGGTTGGCACCCGTTGATGGGGCAACCCTCGGCTCCGGTAGCTCCGGCGTCGCGCCCGGCACCGGTTCCGCACCGACTTCCGCGTCGCGCTTGCTTTTCAGCCGCTCGATCCGGGCAACCATGTCGCCGATCGACGGAGCAGGTTCTTCGGGCTCTCCAACCGGAGGCTCCGCCGTCCGCGCGGCTGGCTTCACGGCTGCCTCGCCCCTTAGCGAGCCCACGAAGGCAATGACCTCGTCGCTAGCTCCGGCAAGGACGATCGCCCAGCCCGCTTCGTCCAACGGCGCGGCGGCCAGCAGCGGGGCTGCGACCTCCAGCCTGTCGGCTGCGAAAGTGGCGATGAGGCGCGGCTCGGCCGCTCGTCCGGCGATGCTCCGGGCCGTCGCGGCTCGGACCGCCCTCGGTACGGCACGGGCTCCGGAGCGGACCATTGTCAACGCGGCATCGAGCAAGGCGGGATCCAACTCGTCGTGAGGGCGGGAGAGCAGGTCGACAAGCTGGCGCCAGCGGACGGTCCGGTCGTGCGCGTCCGCGACCGGTTGGGTCATTACTGTCCTGAGGCGGTCATCGAAACGCACTAATCCAAAATCCCCCGCCGGATAAAGCTGCCCAGCCTTGCGGGTTCATGCGTATGCGCGACAGTAGGGAAAGGTTAACCATCCCGAATTGGCACATAAAATAAGGCGCCGGATCCGTGGACCCGGCGCCCCATTCCATGGACTTTTCGATCCGTGGCTAGGCCGCGGTCGACACGTAGGTCAGCCACAGCTTGGCGACACCGGCCTGGGTACCCCCGACGGCGTTCAGGGCCGCGGTGGCTCCGGCCTTGTCCCCTGCCCTGGCCAGCGCCATGCCGAGGCGCAGGTTGGCGAGGTCCTTGTCGACGCCCTGCTTGCCCAGCGCGGCGCGGAACAGCTCGGCGGACTTCTGGTAGTCGCCATAGCCATAATAGGCTTCCGCGGTGACCATCGCCTGGCGGGCAGTGGCGGCTGCGAGCGCGCTCTGCGCAGAGGCTTCGAGCGTGGCCCGGTCGCCCTGGGCCTTGGTCGATGCCAGCGCATAGAGCTGGCTGAAGGTCGCCCTCGACTTGTCGATCGATTTGGCGGCAAAGCCTTGCTCCAGGACCAGCTTGGCTTCTCCGGAAAAGCCTTTCGTCACCAGCGTATTGGCGAAGCGGAAATAATCGCTCTCGCCGGCCAGTGAACCGGTCGCCTGGGCCAGTCGCATGGTGTCGAGCAAGGCGTTGTCGTCGAGCGCGCTGCTGGTCTGATAGATGCGGATCGCGTCGCGCCACGTCTTGGCCGTCGGATAAGCCGCCACCCACTGCCGCCCCAGTTCCGGAGCGTTGGGCAGCTTGGCGTTGAACGCCAGCGCGACCGCGCGTTTGTACCAGGACTCGTCCGGCTTCTGGCCCGCAGCGGTCTTGGCCGCGATCGCCTTCTGGATCAACGCCACCGCTTCGGCGGTACGGCCCTGCCCGTTTCGGGTCTCGCCGAGCATGACCGTGGCGTCGAGATGGTTCGGATCGATCTTCAACATCTGCTCGAAGGCCGCGGCGGCTGCGTCATAGGATTTGGCGTTATAGTTGAGCTGGCCGAGGTTCATGTACAGCGGCAGCGTCTCGGCCGGCGAGAGGAAGCCTGAACTGATCACGGCCTGCAGCCCGGCAAGCATCGCCGCTTTGTCGTTGGCGTCGACCGCGGCTTTGAGCTGCAACTGGGCGATCGCATATTGATCGTCCTTGGTCTTGGCCTTGGCCTTGGCGGCCGCCAAGGCGGCCGGGATGGTCGCCGCGTCCTTGGCGTTGACCGCGGTCTGCAGCGCGGCAATTTCCTTGCGGGCGCCGGCGGACACCTTGATCTCCGGCCCCTTCGCCTGCGTCGCGGTCTCGGCCCGGGGCACGTTCGGCGCCTGAGGGGGCGGCGGCGAGGCATATTGGGCAAGCGCCGGCGAAGCGGCCGCAAGGCCTCCAAGTGAAAGGGCGAGTGCGATCGGGTTCAGTTTCATTCCAGTCTCCTGTCGCGCCGGCCCCAGTTCGACGGTCCGGTCGCAAAAAAATCTGAGATACCGGGCAGCCCCATAGACGTCTCGCCCGGACACGAAAAGCGCCAATGACTTTTGCGGCCTGAACCCTATTTGAACCGCCCTGAGCCTCGCGCGCGTACGCGTGTAGCGCGCGTGCGGGGGTGGCGCTCCATGACTGCATCAGCTAGCAGGACCCGGAGGGGGCGTCGCCTGCTGCTCGGCAGGTGATTCTCCCATGCCCGATAAGAACAGAAACGACAGGATTTCCTTTTGGCGACCCAGCCTCCGGCCGACGACCAGACCACCCCTCCGGGCGGTTACATTGCCCCCATCTCCATCGTCGAGGAGATGAAGACCAGCTACCTCGATTACGCCATGTCGGTGATTGTCAGCCGCGCGCTGCCCGACGTGCGCGACGGCCTGAAGCCGGTTCACCGCCGAATCCTCCATGCCTGCCAGGAAGCGGGCTATGTCGCCGGCCGTCCGTACCGCAAATCAAGCCGCATCGTCGGTGACGTCATGGGTAAATATCACCCCCATGGCGACAGCGCGATTTACGATGCGCTGGCACGAATGGTGCAAAGCTGGTCGCTGCGTGTCCCACTGATCGACGGCCAGGGCAATTTCGGCTCCATGGACCCCGATCCGCCGGCCGCCATGCGTTACACCGAAGCTCGGCTCGCCAAAGTCGCCAATTTTCTGCTCAACGATATCGACAAGGATACGGTCGACTTCCAGCCGAACTATGACGCCAGCGAGCGCGAGCCGCAGGTGCTTCCCGCCCGCTTCCCCAACCTGCTGGTCAACGGCGCCGGCGGCATCGCAGTCGGCATGGCCACCAACATCCCGCCGCATAACCTCGGCGAGGTGCTCGCTGCCTGCCGCGCCTATATGGACGATCCGGCGATTACCTCGGAAGGGTTGATGGAGCATGTCAAAGGCCCCGATTTCCCAACGGCGCCGCTGATCCTCGGCACGGCAGGCATTCGCTCTGCCTACACCACCGGCCGCGGGTCGATCCTGATGCGCAGCCGGGCGCATGTCGAGGAAGGGCGCGGCGACCGGCGCTCGATTGTTCTGACCGCCATTCCCTACCAGGTCGGCAAATCCGGCCTGGTCGAAAAGATCGCCGAGGCGGCCAAGGACAAAAGGATCGAGGGCGTTTCCGACATCCGCGACGAGTCCAACCGCCAGGGCGTCAGGATCGTCATCGACTTGAAACGCGATGCGACGCCGGAAGTGGTCCTGAACCAGCTGTGGCGCCACACGCCGGCCCAATCGAGCTTCCCGGCCAACATGCTGGCGATCCGCGGCGGCCGGCCCGAGACATTGGCGCTGCGCGACATCATCGAGAGCTTCGTCAAATTCCGCGAAGAGGTTATTACCCGCCGCTCCAAATTCGAGCTGCTGAAAGCGCGCGAACGGGCCCATATCCTGCTTGGCCTGGTGGTAGCGGTCACCAACCTCGACGAGGTGGTCAAGCTGATCCGCGGCTCGGCCAGCCCCGCCGAGGCGCGCGAAAAGCTAGTCAGCCGGGAATGGCCAGGCGACCAGATCCGGCAATATATCGCGCTGGTGGAGGCGGTCGAGCCGCAAGCCAAGGGCGAAACCTACCGGCTATCCGAAGCTCAGGTGAAGGCGATCCTCGAGCTCCGCCTGCATCGGCTTACTGCCTTGGGTCGCGACGAGATTGGCGGCGAGCTGGAAGGGCTGGCTACGTCGATCGGCGAATTGCTTGAAATCCTGGGTAATCGCGCCCGCCTCTATCAAGTGATGCGCGAGGAGTTCGACGAGGTCGAAGCCGAGTTCGCGACTCCTCGCGTGGCCGAGATCACCGCCGCGTTCGACGGCCTTGAGGACGAGGATTTGATCGAGGTCGAGGACATGGTCGTGACCGTGACCATGACCGGTTACATCAAGCGCACGCCCCTCGCCCTGTTCCGCGAGCAGAAGCGCGGCGGCAAGGGCCGCTCGGGCATGAGCACCAAGGACGAAGACATCGTCACCGAACTGTTCGTCACCTCCACCCACAATCCCGTGCTGTTCTTCTCCAACACCGGCCGGGTCTATCGCATGAAGGTGTGGCGCCTGCCCGAAGGCGGGCCGACCGCCAAGGGCCGGCCGATGGTCAACCTGCTGCCCCTGGCCGAAGGCGAGACCATCACCACGGTTCTGCCGCTGCCCCAGGACGAGGCCGAATGGGGCGGCCTGCACATCATGTTCGCCACGGCCAAGGGCACGGTGCGCCGAAATTCGATGGACGCATTCACCAACATCCCAACCGCCGGCAAGATCGCGATGAAGTTCGGCACGGCCGAAGAGGGCGATGGCGATGAGGAGCAGGAGGATACGCTCGATCGCATCATCGGCGTCGAATTGCTGACCGAGGAGGACGACGTCCTGCTCGCCACCCGCAACGGCAAGGCGATCCGCTTCAAGTCGACCGACGTGCGCGAATTCCAGAGCCGCGCCTCGATGGGGGTTCGCGGCGTTCGCCTGGTGAATGACGACCAGGTCATCTCCATGTCGATCCTGCGCCGCGTCGGCACGACGCAGGAGGAGCGCGAGGCCTATCTGCGCTGCCCCGCCTGGCGCGAGAGGGACGAAGAATGCACGCTTCCCGCGGAGCGCTACGCCGAGCTGGCGGCCGGCGAGCAGTTCCTGCTGACCATTACCGAAAACGGATATGGCAAGCGTTCGTCCACCTATGAATATCGCCGCACCAACCGCGGCGGCCAGGGGATCATCAACATCGTCACGTCCGAACGCAATGGCCGTGTGGTCGCCAGCTTCCCGGTGAAGCCGGGCGAGCAGCTGATGCTGGTCACCGACCAGGGCAAGATGATCCGCACCACAGTGGGGGATATCCGGATTGCGGGGCGCAATACCCAGGGCGTAACCATCTTCAATGTCGCCCAAAACGAGAAGGTCGTTTCGGTCGCCCAGATCGATGAGAGCGAAGAGGAAGAGGTCGAGCTGGAGGGTGGCGACGAACTCGCCCCGGACACCGGTGCGACCATTGGTGACGATCTAGCGTCGGGCGAAGACGCCTAGGGGAACGGGGGGCAGTTAGGGCGCGTTGGTCGGGGGAGATGTTCCACCCGCAGAAGGAGAAGCCGATGCCGCTAGCCAACAACGCCCTCGTCCTCGTCACGGACGGACGCAAGACGCTCTTCTTCCGCAACCATGGCGACGAGAATCAGATCGATCTTCGCACCGAAGCGTTCGACGAGCGGCCTGACGTGCCCGACCGCGAACTCAAGTCCGACGCAGCCGGTTCGTCCAAGCAAAGCTTCGGCTTTGGGCGTCCGGCAATGGAGGAAACCGACTTTCACCAGCAGGAAGAGGATCGATGGGCGCACTCCGCCGCTGACGAGGTCAACAGGCGCGTGCTGGCTAACGGCTTCGACGCACTGGCGATCATCGCGCCGCCGAGGACACTCGGAACGATCCGCAAGAAACTTCACAAGGAGGCGGAGCGGCGGCTGGTGTGCGAGATCCCCAAGGAAATGACCGGTCGGCCGATCCCCGACATCGAGGCGCTGATCGTCGGCGAGACGAAAGCCAGGACCTTGGCGGAATTCTAGGGAAACAAATGGGTGACATCGGCGTCCCGGGCCACCGCGTCCAGCAATAGCGAGCGGTGGCACTGGGCGGGTTCGCGCTCGTAGCACAGCAAGGCGCTGGGCTTCTCCGACGCCAGCTCGCGCATCTGTTCGCCCTGCACCATCGCCTCGGGCAGGTCGAGCTGCGCGGCATAGATGCGCTCCAGCTCCGACTGTTTTCCCGCCCGCGCGGCGGCGCGCCCGTCCGCAGGCGTGCCAAGCGCCTTCAGATGCACATAGTCGATGCCAACCTCGGCGAGCGCATTCTTCAGCGGCGTCTTGGAAAAGCCGGGCCGGCGGGACAGCGGCAAGGCGCGGACGTCGATTACCCGCTCGACCCCCGCCGCCTTCAGCGCGGCAAGGAACTCGGCCATGGTCGTCGCCTCATAACCGATGGTGAAGATGCGCATATGCTCCCTCCGTCATGCTGAACCTGTTTCAGCATCCATTCTCGAGCCCATACTGCCCTTTCCGAAAATGGACCCTGAAACAAGTTCAGGGTGACGACTCAATAGGTTGCGACTATCGGCGACCACGATGAAGTATGACGTCCACATCATCGGCGGCGGATTGGCCGGATCGGAAGCCGCGTGGCAACTGGCCAATGCCGGCATTAAGGTGCGCCTTAGCGAAATGCGGGGGGGCGGCGACATGACGCCTGCCCATGAGACCGACCGGCTGGCCGAAATGGTCTGCTCCAACAGCTTTCGCTCCGACGATGCCGAGAATAATGCGGTCGGTCTGCTCCACCAGGAGATGCGGGCGCTGGATTCCTTGATCATGGCCGCGGCGGACAAGCACCGCGTGCCCGCCGGCTCGGCGCTGGCGGTCGACCGCGACGGCTTCGCCGCCGAAGTGACGTCCCGAATTGCCGCCAATCCCAATATCGAGGTCGTGCGCGAACGGGTTGACGAGATTCCCGCATCCGGCCTTACCATCATCGCCACCGGCCCGCTGACCGCGCCGGGCCTGGCCGAGGCCATCGCCAAGGTAAGCGGCAGCGACGCCCTCGCCTTCTTCGATGCCATTGCGCCGATCGTCCATCGCGACAGCGTCAACATGGATGTCTGCTGGATGGCGGCGCGGTGGGACAAGGGCGGCAAGGATTACATCAACTGCCCGATGACGAAGGAGCAGTATGAGACCTTCGTCGCGGCGCTGAACGAGGGCGAGAAGACCGAGTTCAAGGAATGGGAAAAAGATACGCCTTACTTTGAAGGCTGCATGCCGATCGAGGTGATGGCATCGCGCGGCGTGGAAACGCTTCGTTATGGCCCGATGAAGGGCGTCGGGCTGGACGACCCGCGCACCGGCCGCTGGCCCTATGCGGTGGTCCAGCTTCGCCAGGACAATGCGCTCGGCACCTTGTGGAACATGGTCGGATTCCAGACCAAGCTGAAGCATGGCGAGCAGGTGCGCATCTTCCGCACCATCCCGGGCCTGGAGAATGCCGAATTCGCGCGATTGGGCGGAATCCACCGCAACAGCTTCATTCGCTCGCCGGAGCTGCTCGACCATCAGCTGCGCCTCAAGGCCTTGCCGCACGTCCGCTTCGCCGGGCAGATCACCGGCTGCGAAGGCTATGTCGAGAGCGCCGCCATCGGGCTTCTCGCCGCCCGCTTTGCCGCTGCCGAGGCCCAGGGCCGCACCCTGTCCGCGCCGCCGCCGGAGACCGCACTCGGCGCGCTGCTTGGCCACATCACCGGCGGCGCCGATGCCGAGACCTATCAGCCGATGAACGTCAACTTCGGCCTGATGCCGCCGATCGAGGGACCCAAGGCGAAAAAGGCCGACCGCAAGCGGCTATACACCGACCGCGCGCGAGCGGCGCTGAAAGAGTGGCTGGAATCAATTCCTCCCCGCGACGCCGTCGTGGGGAGGGGAACCGTCCCCGCGGACGCGGGGATGGTGGAGGGGTAGCTCTCGAGCAGCCACGAGAATTGCGAGAACGACCGAATTGAGGTCTCGCAAGACATCTACCGCCCTGAATCTAGCTACGTGCATACCCTGGCCATGCAGCCACAGGTCGCGACGAGTGTCCCGTTCCGGCCTGAAGCCCATTTCATGACTCAATCCATCCACTTCCACGACCAGGCGCACGGCCGGGCAGTAGAAATCGACGATATAATTTCCGATCGGATGTTGTCGTCGAAACTTAAGCCCCTCCGGGCGCTTGCGAAGCTCAAGCCATAGCATGCCTTCAGGCAAGGTCATGTTGCGCCTGAGAGCACGAGCTTTCAGCACGGTCTCATTCTTCTCACGGGGCGGCGGCATCTACCCCTCCACCATCTTCGATGGTTCCCCTCCCCAGCCAAGCTGGGGAGGAATTATCCACAGCGGCACGCCGGCTTCTTCTTCAGCTTGGGGGCCGTCGTGGCATATTCGGTCGGCGCGAGCCATTGGCTGTGGTCCGCATCGGCGGCCTGGAACTTGTCGATCGTCCTGACCGCCCATTCCTCGAAGCTCAGCCTGCCGTCGGAATTGACGTCGAGCTTGGCAAATGCTTCGCGCCGCGGCTCGACCAGCTCGGCGAGGGTGATCCGCCCATCCTCATTCTGGTCGGCGCGAGCGAAGCGTTTCTCCTCTTTGCTTTTGGCATCGGCTTCAGGCGCATTGGGTATCGGTGACAAGGGAATGACGGGCGCCGAGGCAAGCCGGGCTTGTGGCGCCGGCGGAATCAGTGGCCTTTCGGCACGGCCGGACAAGGCCAGCACGGTGCCTGTGACGATCAGCAATATTGCGGCAATGCCGGCGATCCAACGGATCATATGTGCTCCCTGAGCATGTCGATCCGGCGTGCCGAGGAGTAATCTCCGTTGGTCGATTGTCAATTCGCCCCCGCCTGTACCCGCTTGACAGCCGAAGCCGCTCCAAGCCCTAATGACGATGACCCCGGGAGTATGTGCCTTGCGCATTATCTGGCGCCTTGTTGCCCTTTCCATGATGCCTGCCGCGTCCGCGGCCGCGTCCCAGGATGCGCCCGACAATATAATCGTCGTCCGAGGGACGCGCATCGATCCCACCCAAGCCCGCGAGCGCGCCGTCGACTTCGTCAAGCGTACCGGCGTCGCCAATGGCCAGCAGCAGGTTGCCCGCTGGGTGGTCCCCGTCTGCATCAAGGTGATCGGGCTGACCGCTCCACAGGAAGCACGGGTTGTCGGGCTCATGTTGGGCATCGCCCGCGAAGCGAATATCCCCGTTGCGCGCGTCGACTGCCAGCCCAACGTGACGGTGACCTTTGCCCCCGATGCCGGCCAGGTCGTTCGCCACATCCATGCGCGAAAGCCGCGCCAGCTCGACGAATTGTCCGGGAAAGAGCGGGAGCAACTGCTCAATGGCGCAGCCCCGGTACGCTGGTGGTATGCGACCCAGATGCTCGACAGGGACGGGGTCAAGTCGAACAACCTGTCCGCGCCCTGGATAACAGCGGGCGAGGGCAACAGCCCGATTGGCCTTCCCACGGTTGATGGAGTGACCTCCACCCAGCAATATAATAGCGGAAGCAATGTTCGCACTCCGACGGTGCGATCGCTTTATGGTGCAACGGTGGTGGTCGACGCCAACAAGGCAGGCAAGACGCCGGTGGACGCGATCGCGGCCTATGCCGGCATGGTCGCGTTCGCCGAATTGAGCGCATCCGACCCACCTCCGGACTCCATCCTGCGACTATTTCAGCCGGACAGCATCGAGTCATCGCTGACCGACTGGGACATGGCCTTCCTCAAGTCGCTCTACCGGATGCCGCTTGACCGCCGCTCGCGGATCCAGCGCGGCCACTTGGTCGAGGCGTTGCTGGACGAACGCCTACCCAAGAAGGGCGCTGCGAAAAAACCCTAGGCAACTCGCCCGAACAACCGATGGGAAAGCAAGGCCAGCGCCCTGCCCGGCGTCGCTTCCGCTTCGATTGACGGTGCTTGCTTGACGTCACGCGCCGCGAGCCGCGCCAGAGCGGTCAACGGCCTCAACCGGCGCGGGAAGCGGTGGCCGGCCAGCATGTCCAACTGCTTCGTCGGATGACTCGTCGGCATCAGTCGCTTTCGGGCCACCTGTGCGAGGGCGAAAAGCCTTGCAGCGGGATCGAGACGCCGGTCGTCGGCGCCAAGCAGCCTGGCACCCATTGCGAACAGCAGAGTCCCGCGCTCGACCACCCGTTCGATATCCGGCTCTTCGTCAAGCAGAGTTGCCCAGCCATCCTCCAGCCCTGAGAGCATCGCACCGGTGACGCCCATCGTCAGTAACTCCGCCGCAGCCGCCTGCAGCCGCGGCTCGGGCGGGGGCGGACTGTGATCGAGCCGTTGCAGCGCCTCGCGCCACCAAGCGAGCCGGATCGCGCCCAGCGCCGGCTGGGTCGACGACGTCACCACTTCGGCAAGGGCATCGTCGATGGCAAACAGTGCATCGAATGCGGGTCTCAGTTCGGCCGGCCAGTGCAGCCGGACCAGGTCGCGGTCCGTCTGCTCAGCGATAGCTGACCGCCTTGGCCGCCTTCACGACGTCATCCGCCTTGATCAATGCCAGCTTCTCAAGGTTTGCGGCATAGGGCAGCGGCACGTCGACGTTGTTGATGCGCAGCACCGGAGCATCGAGGTCGTCGAACCCCTCCTCCATGCAGATCGCCATGATCTCGCTGGCGATGGAGCAGGTTGGCCAGCCTTCCTCGACAACCACCAGGCGGTTGGTCTTGGCGAGCGACGTCAACACCGTCTGCTTGTCGAGCGGGCGCAGGGTGCGAAGGTCGATCACTTCCGCATCGATCCCCTCCGCCGCCAGCTTCTCCGCCGCCTCCAGCGCCACCCCAACGCCGATCGCATAAGTAACCAGGGTCACATCGCTGCCCGGCCGGACGACACGCGCCTTCCCGATCGGCAGGACATAATCGTTCAGTTCCGGAACGTCGAAATGCTGGCCGTAGAGCAGTTCATTTTCCAGGAATACGACCGGATCCTCACTGCGGATTGCGGCCTTGAGCAGCCCCTTGGCATCGGCCGCGCTGTACGGGGCAATCACCACCAGACCCGGCACGCTGGCGTACCAGGGCCCGTAATTCTGGCTGTGCTGCGCCCCGACCCGCGCCGCCGCGCCGTTCGGCCCGCGGAACACGATCGGGCAGCGCATCTGCCCGCCGGACATATAGTTGGTCTTGGCCGCCGAATTGATGATGTGATCGATCGCCTGCATGGCGAAGTTGAAGGTCATGAACTCGATGATCGGCTTCAAACCGCCCATTGCCGCACCTGTGCCTATGCCGGCAAAGCCATATTCGGTGATCGGCGTGTCGATCACCCGCTTCGGCCCGAACTCGTCGAGCAGGCCCTGCGTGACCTTGTACGCGCCCTGGTACTGGGCAACTTCCTCGCCCATCACGAACACCCGTTCGTCGGTGCGCATTTCTTCGGCCATGGCGTCGCGCAATGCTTCGCGAACCGTCATGCTCTTGAGCGGCGTGCCGTCCGGCACCTCGGGCGCGTCATGGGTCGCGGCAACATCGGCAACCAGGTCGCGTGCGGCCGTCTCCATCAAATGCGGCGTCGGTTGCTCCGATTCCGGCGCGGACACTGGCGGCGCGGACGCCTTGGGCTCATCCGCCTTGGCGGCGGCGGGCGCGCCCTCGGCGCTCTCACCTTCGGCGCCCATGAGCGCGATCACGGTTCCGACCTTCACCCCGTCTGAGCCTTCGGGCACGAGTATCTTGCTGATGGTTCCTTCGTCGACCGCCTCGAACTCCATGGTCGCCTTGTCGGTCTCGATCTCCGCCAGGATGTCGCCCGACGAAACGCTGTCGCCTTCCTTCACCAGCCATTTGGCGAGCGTCCCCTCCTCCATCGTCGGAGAAAGTGCCGGCATCTTCAGCTCGATACCCATCAGTAGCTCTCCACCAGCACGTCGGTGTAAAGTTCGGACGCGTCGGGCTCCGGCGCATCTTCAGCATATTTCGCAGCTTCCACCACGATATCCTTGATTTCCTTGTCGATCGCCTTGAGCTCATCTTCCTTGATGCCAAGCTTGGCCAGCTCGGCGGCGGCATGGTCGATCGGGTCGCGATGCTCGCGATAGTCCTGAACTTCTTCCCTGGTGCGGTATTTGGCGGGGTCGGACATGGAATGACCGCGATAGCGATAGGTCAGCAGCTCCAGGATGATCGGGCCCTTGCCCGCCTGGGTCCAGGCAAGCGCTTCCTCGGCGGCGCCTCGGACCGCCAGCACGTCCATGCCGTCGACCTGGATGCCCGGGATGCGGAAGCTTTCGCCGCGCTTGTAGAAGTCGGGTTCCGACGCGGCCCGCTCGACCGCCGTGCCCATCGCATATTTGTTGTTTTCGATGGCGTAGATCACTGGGAGGTCCCAGATCTTCGCCATGTTGAAGCTTTCATAGACCTGGCCCTGGTTGGCGGCGCCGTCGCCGAAATAGGCGAGGCAGGTGCCGCCGTCGTTGCTGTACTGGTGCTTGAAGGCCAGCCCTGTGCCCAGCGAGACCTGCGCGCCGACAATGCCGTGCCCGCCGTAGAAGCCGTGGTCGACGCTGAACATGTGCATCGATCCGCCCTTGCCCTTGGAAATGCCCGCCGCACGTCCGGTCAGCTCGGCCATGATCACCTTCGGGTCGATGCCATAGGCCAGCATATGGCCATGGTCGCGATATCCGGTGATGACGCTGTCGCGCCCGACCTTCATGGCCGACTGCAGGCCGACGGCGACCGCTTCCTGGCCGATGTAGAGATGGCAGAAGCCGCCGATCAGCCCGAGCCCGTAAAGCTGGCCCGCGCGCTCCTCGAAGCGCCGGATGAGCAGCATCTGCTTGTAAAGATCGAGCAGCTCGTCCTTGCCGGCCTTGTACCGCTGCGGCTCCTTGGGCCGTTCGCGGTTGCTCCGCGACGGGGCCGTCGCGGTGGCACGGTTAGGCGTCGCGGGTGCCGCGCTGCGAGGCGCGGTCTTGCGGGCGGTTTTCGCCACGGACCTCTCCAGTCTTGTCTTGTCCGCGCGCTATAGGAGCGGCGAACCCGAAAGGGCAATGCCGTAGCGTAAAGGATTAGCCAATCGGGGACGAACCCTAGTCCTCGAGTGGAACGACCACCTCGTCGGTCCGGACCAGACCCAGGTCCTTGCGGACCATCTCGTCGGCGAGGTCGGGATCTGCCCTGCGCGGATCGAGCAATGCCGATTTGTGCTTCAGCGCGTCGCGCTCGGCTTCCAGTGCCGCCAGTTCGGCCTTTCGAAGTTCCAGCTGCTCGGAATAGCCGCGCCATGCGAACAATCCATTCTGTCCAGCAATGGCATGGCCGGCAAAAGTTCCGACGACGAGCAGCGCCACCACGGGCCAGACCGCCCGGCGGATCAATCCAATGCTTTTGGGCTTGCCCCTCATGGATTTAGGAGAATCAGAAAGACGCCATGAAGGCAAGGGTTAAGTCTCCGCGATGTCAGATTTATTTCGTCACCCCGGACTTGATCGGGGGTCTGCCTGCCTTTGCCAACCCATCGAAAGGAAAACGGATCCCGGCTCAAGGCCGGGATGACGTGAAGCTATAATGCCTTGTAAGCCCGCAGCGCCCCAACCCCCGGATAGCCGGCCGCGTCGCCCAGCTCCTCTTCGATCCGGAGCAGCTGGTTATATTTGGCGGTACGGTCGGACCGCGCCAGGCTGCCCGTCTTGATCTGTCCGCAGCTAAGCGCGACCGCCAGGTCGGCGATGGTCGAATCCTCGGTTTCGCCCGAGCGGTGCGACATCACCGCGGTATAGCCGGACGACTGCGCCAATTGCACGGCATTGGCGGTTTCGGTGAGGGTGCCGATCTGGTTGACCTTGACCAGGATCGAGTTGGCGATGCCGTGCTTGATGCCTTCGGCCAGGCGCAGTTCGTTGGTTACGAACAGATCGTCGCCGACCAGCTGCACGCGGCCGCCCAGCTTGTCCGTCAGCGCCTTCCAGCCCACCATGTCGTCCTCGGCCATCCCGTCCTCGATCGAGGCAATCGGATATGCGCCGGCAAGCTCGGTCAGATAGTCGGCCATCTCCTCGGACGAGAGGGTCCGCCCCTCGCCTGCCATCTCATAGGCACCGCCTTTGAAGAATTCGGTCGAGGCGCAATCGAGCGCGATCAGCACGTCGCTGCCCAGCTTGTAGCCGGCGGCCCCGGTCGCTTCGGCGATAAGGTCGAGCGCCGCGCGGGCCGACGCGATGTTCGGCGCAAAGCCGCCCTCGTCGCCAACCGCGGTGCTGAGGCCCTTGGCATGGAGCGCCGATTTCAGCGCGTGGAAGATCTCCGCCCCGCACCGCAGCGCTTCCGAGAAGCTTGGCGCGCCGACCGGCATGACCATGAATTCCTGGAAGTCGATTGGATTGTCGGCATGGGCGCCCCCATTCAAAATGTTCATCATCGGCACCGGCAACATGGTTGCCCCGACGCCGCCGACATAGCGATACAGCGGCAGGCCCCGCGCCTCCGCTGCGGCGCGCGCGGTTGCCAGGCTGACCCCCAGGATGGCGTTGGCGCCGAGCTTCGCCTTGTTCGGCGTTCCGTCGAGATCGATCATCGCCGCGTCGACCTCGGCCTGGTCCTCGGCCTCATGGCCGACCATCGCGTCGGCGATCGGACCGTTGACCGCATGGACCGCCTCGCTGACGCCCTTGCCGCCCCAGCGCGACTTGTCACCGTCACGCTTCTCGACCGCCTCATGCGCGCCGGTGGAGGCGCCGGAGGGGACCGCGGCGCGGCCCATCGAGCCGTCTTCCAACGTCACGTCGACCTCGATCGTCGGATTGCCCCGGCTGTCCAGGATCTGCCGGGCATGGATGTCGACGATCGCGGTCATTGGACCCCCTTTTTCGATGAACCAGCGGCTGAACTCGTTGCGGCCCCTATACGGCGCACGGCAAAGGGTGCAACTTATGGATCGTCGCAACAGCGACGCCGGAACGATGAGCGGGTGTGCCGGGTTGAGCGGGATAAGGAGGAGACAGGACGATGGCCGATCCCAAACAACTTCCCGAAGGCACCGACACGGTCGTTGCCGGCGCATCTGCAACCGAAAATGAGGAGTCCCTGATCGTGCGCGAACCCACAGCCCGCGACAAGGCGATCGACAAGCTCAAGAGCGGCACGGACAAATTCTCCGGCCAGGCGGCTGATAAGGCGCGCGAACTGGTCGGTCAGGGGCTGGAGCGCTCCGGTGAAGCGCTGGCCAATGTCTCGAAGCTGGTCGGCGACACCGCGACCAGCCTCGATGACCGGCTCGGCGAGGAATATGGCGAATATGCCCGGCGCGCGGCCGGCGCGCTCGAGGATGCCGCCAACCGCATCGCGGCCAAGGATGCCGACGAGCTGATCGATGACACGCGCGAGTTTGTTCGCAAGAGCCCTGGCGTTGCGCTCGCCGGCGCTGCGATTATCGGCTTTGCGCTGGTGCGGCTGATCAAGGCAGGCCTCGACCAGGATAAGGGCGACGAAGGCTAGGACATGACCAGCGGGGGCGAGGACGAGGTCGACGAGAAGCCGATCGGCGAGCTGTTCGGCCAGCTGATCGATGAAGGGAAAGCCTATGCCAAGGCCGAGCTGGGCCTGGCGAAGGCAACGGCCGAAGCCAAGGCGGATGAGTTTAAATGGCCGGCGATCCTGCTGTTTTCAGCGCTGCTGTTCGCCCAGGCGGCGGTGACGGTCGCTGCCGTCACCGTCGTGATGGCGCTTGCTCCCCTGGTCGGGCCGCTGGCGGGTGGAATTGTGGCGATCCTCCTCGCCGCGGGTGCG
The DNA here is from genome assembly GCA_045811425.1 of Sphingomicrobium sp. Lineage (GTDB taxonomy): Bacteria > Pseudomonadota > Alphaproteobacteria > Sphingomonadales > Sphingomonadaceae > Sphingomicrobium. Next base: position 49,610 of record JBJMUA010000066.1, read on the forward strand.
GCCTGGCTGCTTTACATGGCTGCCATCAATAGGATGAAGGCAGGCTCGTGACCGACGATCCCAGGACTGCCGCAGCCAGGATCGAGGTGGCAAGGACCCGCGAGGCCCTGATCGAAACGGCGCGCGAGCTGCAGGGGCGGCTGGCGCCCAAGGCGATCGCCAGCGACGTCTGGGAGAAAGCCAAGGACAAAGGGGCGGATCTGGCCGAAGGCGCGGTCGACGCGGTCGCCAAGCGGCCTCTCGCCGTCGGTGGGGTGATTGCCGCATTGGCGATGTTCCTTGCCCGCGAACCGATCAAGGCCGCGACGGTCAAATTCTACGACGTCATGACGCCATTGTTTGAACCCAGATCAAAGCCCGCGGCGTTGAAGGCGAGGAAATCGGCATCCAAGCCGAAACCACCGGCACGGCGTCCGGCGCGTCCAGCCAGGCGCGCCACGCCCAAGAAGACGGAGAAAGCATGATGGCCCGGCAACAATATGATCGCGATACTCAGTCCGCCGGCGCTCGCGAGCGCGCGATCGAGGCCTATGACAATGCACGCGCGCAGGCGCTGGATGGGGTCGATGGCTCGCCGCTGCTGGCGCTTGGCGGCGGTTTGGCGCTCGGCGCGCTGATCGCGGCGCTGCTTCCCAGGACGAGGACCGAGGAGCGACTGTTGGGCGATTTCGGCGGCCGCATTACCGGCGGCGCGAGGGGCGCCTTCGATGCCGCCAGGGAAGCGGGCCGGGAGAAGCTGTCCGAACTCAACATTACAACGGAGGCCGGCAAGGGCGCGGTGCAGTCGCTCGTCGACGGACTCAGCGAGGCAGCGCGCACCAGCGGCAAGGCGGCCCTCGAAGCCGCGCGCAACAAAGGCTGATTGCTGGACCGCCGACTTTGATGCTAGCGGGCCGCCCATGAGCAAGCTCCACCTCGTCTTCGGCGGCCGGGTCAAGGATCCGCAGGGCCTGGAATTCGTCGACCTTGAGCATATCGACCTGGTCGGCCTCTATGACAGCTATGCCGCGGCTGAGGAGGCCTGGCGCGGAGCGGCGCAGCGCTCGGTGGACGACGCCGAGATGAAATATGTGGTCGTCCACCTCCACCGGCTGCTCGAGCCCGGCACGGAAGGCATTTCGCGGCCGAAGGTATAAATCCTCCCCGAGCTCGCTCGGGGAGGGGGACCGCCAGCGCAGCTGGTGGTGGAGGGGCCCCTCCGTCAGCCCTTTGGGCTGCCACCTCCCCGAGCAAGCTCGGGGAGGATTTAAGAGCTAAGCCTTCCGATATTTCCACAGCAGCAGCGGCCGCTGCAGCAGCAGTCCGGCGATGAATCCGCCGATATGGGCCGGCGTGGCGAGCATGACACCTTCGCCGCCGGCGAGCAGGCCGGCCATCCACTGAAGCACCACCCAGGTAACCAGCAGCCAAAGGACATGGATGCCGCGGTTGAGGCCGCGATGTTTCGTCACCTGCTTGGGCTGGCCGTAGAATAGCGCATAGAGGCCGAACAGGGCGCTGATGGCGCCGCTTGCTCCGACCATCGGGATGGTGCCGGACGGATCGACCGCGAATTGGGCGGCCGCGGCCGCGAGCGCCCCCAGCAGATAGGCGATGAACAGGGCGGACCTGCCGATGATCCGCTCGACCTGGCCGCCCGCGAACAGCAGCATCAGCATGTTGATGCCAAGATGCAGCCAGTTGCCGTGCAGCAGCGCAGACGACCAGGGCGTAAGGATCGCCGGCACTGCCCCCTGGAGGATCAGCTGGTTGGTCATTCGGGCCGGGATGAACCCGCCGAACACAGCCCAGTAATTGACGCCGTTCCACATCGCGACTGCGGATACCGCCACGGTGATGATGGCGATGATCGCGGTGGCGGTCAGTCGGCGGGTCAAGGTCGCGTCCTAGATGAACTCGATCTTGGCGACTTCGTAATAGCGGTCGCCGGCCGGGGTCGTCACTTCGACCTCCTCGCCCACCTGCTTGCCGATCAGGGCGCGTCCCAGCGGCGAATTATAGCTGATCCGCCCGATCCTGGCGTCGGCTTCCGCCTGACCAACCAGCTGGTAGCGGATCTTCTTCTTTTCCTCATCGAGCAGCGTGACCGTCGCGCCGAACACCACCTTGTCGCCCGATAGGGTGGTCGGATCGATCACCATGGCGCGGCTCAACAGGTCGTCCAGCACGCCGATCGTCGCCTCGACCTGGCCCTGCCGCTCCTTGGCGGCATGATATTCGGCATTTTCGCTGAGGTCGCCGTGCGCGCGCGCCACCTCGATCGCCTCGATGATGGCCGGGCGCTCGATGGTCTTGAGGTGCTTGACCTCCTCCTGGAGCTTGCGCTGCCCTTCGGCCAGCATCGGCACCTTCTCGCTCGCCATATCTCACAAACCCCTTGTCAAAACCCGCCCCGGCGCCGGACCTCTTGTGGCGGCGCGACCTCGAGCGGATTGTAATGAAAAACTATCTCTCGGATGCAGAATAATAGGATTGGAGCGATTTTACTTCAAGCTGGTGGCCCCGCAGCGCCCCGATCGCCCGGGCAGTCGCCAGGCTGGCCGGTGCGGTGGTGAAGTAAGGGACCTTGCTCTTGAGCGCCGCTTCGCGGATCGCCTGGCTGTCCTTCAGCGACTGCCAGCCCTCCGTGGTGTTGAACACCAGCTGCACCTGCCCATCGACAATCTTGTCGACGATGTGCGGCCTCCCCTGGGCCACTTTGTTGACCCGTTCCACCGGCAGCCCCTGCGCCTCGAGATGCGCCGCGGTACCGCCGGTCGCAATGAGGTGGAAGCCCAGTTCGACCATCTTCTGCGCCGCCGGCACGATATGATCCTTGTCGGCATCCTTGACCGACACGAACACCGTTCCGCCATCCGGCAGCCTGACCCCGCCCCCAAGCTGGGATTTTGCGAAAGCAATATCGAAATCGCTATCGATTCCCATGACTTCTCCGGTACTCTTCATTTCCGGTGACAGGACAGGATCGGTCCCTGGGAAGCGGGCGAATGGAAAGACGCTTTCCTTGATGGCGATATGGCCGATGTCCCGGTTGATCGGATCGAAGCTGCTCAGCGGCTCGCCCGCCATGACCCGCGCCGCGATCTTGGCCACCGGGCGGCCGACCGCCTTGGCGACGAACGGCACGGTACGGCTGGCACGCGGGTTGACCTCGATCAGATAGACCGTCTCATCCTTGACGGCATATTGGACGTTCATCAGCCCCTTCACCTCGAGCGCCAGCGCCAGGGCTCTGGTTTGCCGCTCGATCTCGGCCACTACCTTGTCGGTGAGGCTGTAGGGCGGAATCGAGCAGGCACTGTCGCCCGAATGGACCCCTGCCTCCTCGATATGCTGGAGAATTCCGGCGATCGCCACGTCCTTGCCGTCGCAGATGGCGTCGACGTCGACCTCGATTGCGTCACGCAGATAGCGGTCGATCAGCACCGGCGAATTGCCCGAAACCTGGACCGCGGTGGCGATGTAATGGTCGAGCTGCTCGGGCCCGTCGACGACCTCCATCGCCCGCCCGCCAAGTACATAGCTGGGCCGCAGCAGCACCGGGTAGCCGATATGCTGGGCGACGACGATCGCCTCGTCGCGGCTTCTCGCCAGGCCGTTGGCCGGCTGCTTCAGGCCCAGCTTGTCGACCAGCTTGGCGAAGCGCTCGCGGTCTTCGGCCAGGTCGATGCTGTCGGGCGACGTGCCGAGGATGGGAATCCCGTCAGCCTGAAGCTCGGCGGCGAGCTTTAATGGAGTCTGCCCGCCCAGTTGGACGATCACGCCTTCCAGCTTCCCCTTCTCCGCCTCGCGGTGAAGGATTTCCAGCACATCCTCGGCGGTCAGCGGCTCGAAATAGAGGCGGTCGCTGGTGTCCGGATCGGTCGACACCGTCTCCGGGTTGCAATTGACCATGATCGTTTCGAACCCGGCATCTTTCAGCGCGAAGCTGGCGTGGCAGCAGCAATAGTCGAACTCGATCCCCTGGCCGATGCGGTTCGGACCGCCGCCCAGGATCACGATCTTGCGGCGGTCGGAAATCTCCGCCTCGTCCTCGGGCTCACCGAGCGAAATGGCGGAGGAAAACAGCGGCGCCTCATAGGTTGAATAGAGATAGGGCGTCGCCGCATCGAACTCCGCGGCGCAGCTGTCGATCCGCTTGAACACCGGTCGGACACCCAGCTTGAGGCGTGCCTTGCGCACCTCCGCCTCGGTCACGCCGCCGGTCAGGCCCCTCAGCGCATCATGGACGACGCCGCCGCCGCCCGCCGCAACCTCCGACATCTGCCGTTCGACATGGGCCGATCGCAGCGCCAGCTCGGCGAGGCGCTTGTCGGAAAAGCCCATGCCTTTCAGCCGGCGCATCCCCACCGCATCGTGCGGCAGGCCTTCGTCGCGCACTTGCTCCTCGGCCAGGACGATCTCCGCCAGCCGCTCGAGGAACCAGGGATCGAATCCGCTGATCTGGTGGATCCGCTGGACAGTGAAACCATGCCTGAGCGCCTCGGCCGCTACCAGCAGCCGGTGGGGCGTCGGCCGGCCCAGCGCATTTTCGATTTCCTGCTCGGTCGCGGTCATCAACTCCGGTACGCGGTCGAGGCCGGTGAGGCCCGTCTCCATGCCGCGCAGCGCCTTTTGCAGGCTCTCGGCGAAGCTGCGGCCGATCGCCATCACCTCGCCGACCGACTTCATCGCGGTCGTCAGCGTGCCCTCGGCCCCGCGGAATTTCTCGAAGGCGAAACGCGGTATCTTGGTGACGACATAATCGATGGTCGGCTCGAAGCTGGCCGGGGTCGCACCACCGGTGATATCGTTGGCTATCTCGTCCAACGTGTAGCCGACCGCCAGCTTGGCGGCGACCTTGGCGACCGGGAAGCCGGTCGCCTTCGACGCCAGGGCCGACGACCGCGACACCCGCGGGTTCATCTCGATCACCACCATCCGGCCGGTCTTGGGATCGATGGCGAACTGGACGTTCGAGCCGCCGGTTTCGACCCCGATCTCGCGCAGCACGGCGATCGAGGCCGAGCGCATGCGCTGATATTCCTTGTCGGTCAGGGTCAGCGCCGGGGCGACGGTGATGCTGTCGCCGGTGTGCACGCCCATCGGATCGATGTTCTCGATCGAGCAGATGATGATGGCATTGTCCGCTTTGTCGCGGACGACCTCCATCTCGAATTCCTTCCAGCCGACCAGGCTCTCGTCGATCAAGACTTCGGTGGTCGGGCTGGCTTCGAGGCCGGTGCGGACGATCGCCTCATATTCCTCGCGGTTGTAGGCGATACCGCCGCCGGTGCCGCCGAGCGTGAAGCTTGGGCGGATGACCGCCGGCAGCCCGACGAAATCGATCGCTTCGATTGCCTCCGCCAGCGAATGCACGACCGTCGACCGCGGGCTTTCCAGCCCGATCCGGTCCATGGCGTCGCGGAATTTCTGCCGGTCCTCGGCCTTCTCGATCGCCTGCGCATTGGCACCGATCAGCTGGACTCCCAGCCGTTCCAGAGTCCCGTCCCGGTGCAGCGCCATCGCCGTGTTAAGCCCGGTCTGCCCGCCCATGGTCGGCAACAGCGCGTCGGGCTTTTCCAGTTCGATGATCTTGGCGACCACTTCCGGCGTGATCGGCTCGACATAGGTGGCGTCGGCCAGCTCGGGGTCGGTCATGATCGTCGCCGGGTTGGAATTGACGACGATGACCCGATAGCCTTCCTCTTTCAGCGCCTTGACCGCCTGGCTCCCCGAATAATCGAACTCCGCCGCCTGGCCGATGACGATCGGCCCGGCGCCGATGATCAGGATCGAGGCAATGTCGGTGCGCTTGGGCATTATTGGGCGAACTCCACGCCTTCGATCAGGACGGTCTTCAAATGGTTCTTGCGCGCCCATTGGGTGATGCAGGTTCGCTGTTGCGCCGTCGGCGCGGCCTGCATGACGAACAGCAGCCTTTTTTCCTCTTCGTCCTGCGCCACCTGCCCGAGCGCCAGGCCGCACGCAGTTGCGACGGTGTTAAGCTCCGCTTCCGTGTGCATCCGCGCCGAAGCGCACGCGCAAACCGCGAGCGCACCAGCCCCGATCAGGATCGCGCGCGCTGCCCTCATCCGCCCTTCGCCGGGAACAGGGAGGCGACGTCGAGCTTGGGCACCTTTGGC
>JBJMUA010000067.1:0-53159 GCA_045811425.1 Sphingomicrobium sp.
CTTTGGCCTGCGCGATGATGGCGCTGAACGCTTCGGCTTCATGCATCGCAATGTCGGCCAGGACCTTCCGGTCGAGGTCGATGTTCGCGAGCTTCAGCGCATGGATGAACTGCCCGTAAGTCAGGCCTTCCGCGCGGACCGCAGCGTTGATGCGCTGGATCCAGAGGGCGCGGAAGCTCCGCTTCTTCACCTTGCGGTCGCGGTAGGCATATTGCCCGGCCTTCTCGACGGCCTGGCGGGCGATGCGGATGGTGTTCTTGCGACGGCCGTAATAGCCCTTCGCATTGTCCAAAATCCGCTTGTGCTTGGCGCGCGTGGTGACGCCGCGTTTGATTCTTGCCATGTCCCGCTACTCCCTAGTTGAGGCCGTAGGGCGCCCAGAGCTTGACCCGCGGCGTGTCGGCCGTTGACAAGACTTCGGTGCCGCGGTTCTGGCGGATATATTTGCTGTTGTGGCTGATCAGCCGGTGGCGCTTGCCGGCCACGCCGTGCTTGAGCTTGCCAGTTGCCGTGAGCTTGAAGCGTTTTTTGACGCCGCTCTTGGTCTTGAGCTTGGGCATTTTCGTCTCCTTGTTACCCGCGCAGATTTCTCTGGGGGCGACGTTATCGAACTGCCACGGCAGCCCTGACTGGCCGGGCCGTTCGTTTTTCCAATGATCTGGAAAGAGGCGCGCCTATAAGGGCAGCTGTCCCCGATGGCAAGGAGGAGTCGTATGGACCATGACCTGCAGGAGCCGACGAGCGGCCTTACGCCTCATCTTGCGATCGGTGCCGGCCGGGCGGCCGACGCCATCAAATTCTACTCCGAGGCGTTCGGCGCCGAGGAATTGATGCGCCACGCGGCGGATGACGGGCGGCTCATGCACGCCCACCTCAAGATCAATGGTCATTCGCTGATGATGCATGACCACTTCCCCGAGCATCATGGTGGTCAGGAATTGCCCGATCCCGCGGGTGTGATGATTCATCTGCAGGTCACGGATCCGGACGCCTGGTGGAACCGCGCGATCGGTGCCGGCGCCAGTGTGGTGATGGAACTGGCCGACCAATTCTGGGGCGATCGCTATGGCCAGATCCGCGATCCATTCGGCCATATCTGGTCAATTGGCGCCCCCAGCCCGACCCCGCAGGACTGACCAGGAAATGGGCGCAGAGCCGCACATCCGGGCCTTCTTCGACGAGCCGACCAACACGGTCAGCTATCTTGTCTGGGACCCGGACAGCCGGCACGGCATTGCCATCGATCCCGTGCTCGACTTCGATCCGGCGAGCGGACTGGTTGATGATAATTCCGTGGCCGAACTTCTTGGGGCGGCGGAGCGGGAAGGGATCGTCATCGACTGGGTTCTCGAAACCCACATCCATGCCGACCATTTGTCCGGGGCACCGCTGATCAAGACGCGGACCGGGGCCTCCATCGCGATCGGCGAGCATGTTCGTGAGGTGCAGAATATCTTCCGCCCAATATTCGGCGCCGAAGACGTCAAGGCGCAGGGCGGTGATTTCGACCGGCTGCTGGCGGATGGCGAGCGACTGGAGGTCGGTGGGCTTTCGATCGAAGTGATGCATACGCCCGGACACACGCCGGCATGCGTGAGCTACCGGATCGGCGATGCGGTCTTCGTCGGCGACACATTGTTCATGCCGGACTATGGCACCGCCCGAACCGACTTTCCCGGCGGATGTGCGCGGCAGCTCTATCGGTCGATCAGGAAACTATTGTCGCTGCCGCCCGAGACCAGGCTGTTCATGTGTCACGACTACAAGGCGCCGGGGCGGGACCAATTTGCATGGGAAACTACGGTCGCCGAGGAGCGGCGCTCCAATCGCCATATTCATGATGGTATCGGCGAAGACGAATTCGTCGCCATGAGGGAGGAACGGGACCGCGGGCTATGTACGCCGCGCCTGCTGATTCCATCGATCCAGGTCAACATGCGCGCCGGCCGGTTCCCGCCCGCCGATGAGCAGGGCGTGCGCTATTTGCGGGTGCCCGTTACGCTCAAGGAGGGAGCTAGCCCGCAAGCAATTTGTTGAGCGCATCTGGCGTTCCGCCCAATTGCTTGGCTGCAACGGCCGAACAAGAAAGTGACATAGTGTCCCGGCAGAGGCTGCCAAATGCTCGGTAACATGTGTAACTTGGACGCGTCGTGGCACGGGCGAACGGGGGGCTAGATGCGGATCGATTGCGCCGTTGAGGCGCCTGAAGCAGTCACGGCCGACGTCGCCATTATCGGCTCCGGCGCGGCTGGCCAGGCGGCCGCCCGAAGACTTCTCACACGCGGCCACAGCGTGGCCCTGATCGAAAGCGGCGGGTTCGACCATGACGAGGCGTCGGCCGATTTCAATCGCGGCGACATCGTGGGACAAGCTTATCACCCGCTCGAACATAGCAGGCTGCGTTTCTTCGGGGGCACGACGGCGATCTGGGGCGGGCGGTGCGCCGAATATGATCCGATCGATTTCGAGCGGCGGAGCTGGGTTCCCCACAGCGGCTGGCCGATTGGTGCCGAAGATATTCGCTCCCACCTTGCCGAAGCGCGATCATTGCTGGGGGTCGAAGCCGTGGATTCGGGCCGTATTTCGAGGCCGCCCTTGTTTCAGCGCCTGTCGAGCGAAGAGCTTGCCGTGCGCTGGTGGAGTTTCGATCCGAAGTTCGATCGCTTCACGATCGACCAGGCGAGGGACCTCGAGCAGGATCCCCGCTGCACCTTGATGGTTCACGCCACCGTGCGTGAGATTGTGCTGGCCGACAACAAGGTGTCGGTCGAACGGCTTGACGTGCGCACGCCTTCGGGCCGGACGATTGACGTTCGGGCGCGGCACTATCTGCTGGCGGCCGGCGGGATCGAAAATCCGCGGATCCTGCTTGCTTCCAACTCGGTCATTTCTCGCGGCATCGGCAATGCGTATGACCTTGTCGGCCGGTTTTTCATGGAGCATCCGCACGCCCGCGGCGGACGGATCGTCGGCAAGGCGGACTGGCGCTGGCTTTCGGCATTTGCAAAGCGCCGGGTCAATGGCGTCGAAGTGTCGCCCGCCATTACGCCCGCGGAGGCCCTACAGCGGCAAGAGGGCCTGCTCAACAGCGCCCTGACGATTGCCGTTCGACAACCGGAGGGAGGCAGCCATCCGTTGGCCAAGCGTGCTTATCTGCATGTCCGGCACCGCACCGCACCGACACGGATCGGCCGCTCGATGTGGAAGGCCACCAAGCAGATGGTGCGCGGCTACACGGGTCTGACCGGTCCCTTCCATCCCTGGCTGATGCGGCGGATCGGCGGCGGCGACCTGGCGATTGTCATTCGTGCCGAGCAGGCGCCCAATCCGGACAGCAGGATTATGCTCAATGGCGAACGCGACGCCACGGGCATGCCGCGCGTGGCGCTTGATTGGCGACTGTCGGGACTCGATGTCGATAGCGTGGCCGGGCTGGTCGCTTCCCTTGCCCGGGAATCGCATCGTCTTGGCCTTGGCATGGTCGAGCCGGCCGGCTGGCTTGCCAACCCCGACAAGCGGTGGGTCAGCGACGAACTGATCAGCGCACATCCTATTGGCGGATTCCACCATATCGGTACAACTCGCATGGCCAGCGATCCGCGCCACGGCGTGACCGACGGTTGGGGGCGCGTCCATGGCGTGCCCAACCTTCACATAGCGGGAAGCTCGCTGTTCCCAACGGCGGGCTGGGCCAATCCGACGCTCACCATCCTGGCGCTTGCGCTGCGAACTGCCGACCGCATCGCCGGCGAGCTCCAGTCCAGCCGGCCCGCCGTCGCCGCAAAGGGAGCTTCGGGCATCTCCGGCTAGGCTGGCGCGGCCATGTTAGGCCTAGGGACTAACGCCGCGCTTCATGCTCGGAGATGACCACGCGGGCGACTGCCTGCATCAGGTCCTGCGATGCGCCGTCAGTCCGGTTGGGCACCGTCATGATCGCCATCGCATAGCTGCTGCCGTCGGGGGCAGTCAGTATGCCGATGTCATTGATGCCGCCGACACGGCCCTGGAAATTCTGGCCGGTCCCGGTCTTGTGGCTCCATTTCCAGCCAGGCCTGAGCGCGGCACGGACCCGCAGTGCACCGGTCTTGGTCGACGCCATGGTGTTGAGCAGCCGCTGGGTTGAGGCCGGCGAGAGCAATTCGCCCCGCTTCAATCGTGCCAGCGAAAGCGCAACCGAGTGGGGCGCCGCCCCGTCATAGGGATCGGCAATATAACGTTCGAAGGATGCTTTGCGCACTGACGTCGGGAGCGCGCCTCGTGCCTTGTAGAAGGCGTCGCCGATGGAATAGCTCTGGCTCCAGATTAGCCCGGCGATCTTCGACTGAAGCGCTCGTTCTCCCTCATAAAAGCGGATCGAACCCAGGCCCTTGGCGCTGATCATGTCGCGTACCGCCTGCGGTCCGCCGATCGAGCGCATGAGCTTGTCGTTGGCGGTATTGTCGCTTTCGGTGATCGCGGTGAACAGAAGGGTGCCAAGCGTGGTCGTGTGGCCGCCATTGCCGAGCACCTTGGCGCTGATCGGCTGGTGGAACAGGGTGAGGTCGTTCCGGCCGAGGGTTACACGGTCGTTGAGGCTGACCCGGCCTTTGTCCACCGCGTCCATGGCGGTAATCGCCACCCACAGCTTGGAGCAGCTTTGCTGCGGAAACAGCGACGTGGCGTTGTAATCGGCTTGCCAGCCGTCCCTGAGGGACACGACCGAAATACCAGCATTGCCATTGAACGCGCGGCCCAGCGCGGCAATGCGATCGCGCAGCTTCGCTGGCGCGATGCGCGGAGGCATTTGGGCGGGGGCCGGCTGTGTCCGGACGGGGGCGGCTTGCGGCAAGGGTGCCAGCGGATCCTGCTGGGCCGACTGAGCCTGGGCCAGCCCCCCAACGGCAGCGACACCGATACCGAACCAGAAACGACATGAAAGCGACGTCATGGCGTCAGCGCCCCCGCATTTAAGTTAGTTTCCACAATGCCTTAGTTCAGCGCGGCTGAACCGAAGCTTGCACATTGCGAGACTCGCAAATCCATAGGCAGTTGCCAAGCCCGTTAGGGAGCCTGGGCCGCGGATGTCGGCAAGGACGCCGGGCCAAGCAGTGCCGCGGATTCAATCTCGTCGAGGGCGCGATGCGCGGCGATGTAGCGCCGAGCCCTGCCAATCCATGGGCCGGCACTGGCCGAGCCGGGGAGGCGCATGGTTTCGGCAAGCGCGGCATCCACCGCGCCGGCCTCGAGCCGGGCCAGCGCGCGGTCGTAGCGCGCCTGAGGTTGAGGCGATGGCGTGTCGGCACGGTGGATCGATACGACCGAGCCAAGTTCGCGCCGGAACCCGTCCCACCAGCTTTCTTCGGGCCCGCCGCGGCGCAATGTCGGGCCGAGCGTCCGGTAATCCGCAATTAGGCTGTCCAGGCTGACCGGGTCCCGCGACGCGGTAACGATGGTGGCGACCGCGGCCTGGTGCTGCGGGCCGAACCGCTGGACCAGCAGCGGCTCCAGATAGCCAAGAGCGACCCCGCGATCGATGGCACGCCGGGCAGCAAAGGCGACCAGCATCGCATCGGCCCGGCCCGCCGATCCCGCCGCGGCCTCGGCCTGGCTCTCGATCTCCGACAATCGCGCTTCAATGAGTGAAATTCGGGCGGCGTCGGCGGCGGCGAGTGATGCCGCGGGTTGTATCTGCGCCTCTGGCTGCGATGGAACAGGTGCGCGAACGACCTGCATCGGCTGCCTGGGCGCAATGCCAAGGAAGCGCGCGCCCGCATCCCAGCGGGACAGGCCCCAGGTCGCAAGCGCCGCACCGGCAATCAGCAACAGCAATGCCCAGGCGACGCGGGCCGTCCAGGTCGTGCCTTGTCGGGTGGAGCCACCGGTCATCGTGGCGGCGATGTGTGACACAGCATCGCGGCCAGGGCCAGCAGGCAGTTGTCGTTGGGCTCCGCCGCAGCCTCCACCTGTTCCCAGCCGCCGCCGCAGGCTTCGGCGGCGTCGGCGCTGATCGCGGCGATGGCGGTCCGGCATCGCTCGCTTGAAAGGTCAGAAAGCCGCGCCCCGGCGCGCGGGCTGTGCACCGCTGCGACCAGATCTTCCAGATCCGGGAGTTGCGGATCGTCGATTTCCATGGATCGATAGACGATCCGGCGATCGATTTTGAGATTGCCGGTATTGCGATGATCCTCGCCCGCAAGGTGCAGCAGCCGAAGCGAAGTCGGCAGCCGATCGAGCAAGGAGTCGGCATTGCCGTCACCGATCTCCGCGACGTTGAAGCCAGCCGTCTGGGCTGCCGACGCCGTCGCCGCACCCACCGCGTAGACCGGCACCTCTTTAAGATTGTCGAGAGCCGAACCGCCGTGGCGGATGGCATTGGCGCTGGTGATCAGCAGTCCCTCAAAATCGGAGGGATCCGGCGCCTCCCAGGCAATTGGCTCGATCTGGAACAAGGGGCGGCAGATGACATCCAGCCCCAATGCGCGCGCCCGTACGGCGCTGGCTGACAGCCCCGGCTCGGGACGGAGCAGCAACAGGCTCCTCACTCGTCGGGCTCGAAGAGTTGCCGGATTGCGGGCGGCGCTGCCTCCAGCATATCCCGCGCCAAGGATGCAGGCGCAATCAGGTCGCCGATCGCGAAGCGCCTGCTCCGGGCAACATGTTCGCGGCCGTCCTCGCTCAGGATTTCACAGGTCAGGGCAATTTCCTCGCCTTCGATCCTGGCGAAGGCGGCAACCGGCGAATGGCAGGTTCCGCCAAGCGACCGGCAAAAAGCTCGCTCGGCCAGCACCGCCTGATGCGTGTCGAAATGATCGATCTTGCTCAGCAGGGCCGCCGTCGCCGGGCCGTCGGCACGGCATTCGATCCCGATCGCGCCTTGCGCCGGGGCCGGCAGCATCTGGGCGATGTCGATCGCTACTCCCACCTCGGGCCGTCCCAGCCGGTCCAGTCCGGCAGCGGCCAGCAAGGTCGCATGCACATCGCCAGCCTTCAGCTTCGCAAGCCTGGTGTCGACGTTGCCGCGGATCGGTACCAGCTCCAGGTCCGAGCGAAGCCGCTTCAGTTGGGCCGCCCGGCGCGGCGAGCTGGTTCCCACCAGCGCTCCGAGGGGCAGCATGGCGATGGAATCGGCGCCAACGAGCCGATCCCGCACGTCCGCACGTGGCAACATTGCTGCAATGTGCAGCGATTCCGGCCGTTCGCTTTCGACATCCTTCATTGAGTGGACCGAGCAATGCGTTTCACCGGCCAGCAGGGCGAGGTCCAGCTCCTTGGTCCACAGCGCCTTGCCGCCCACTTCTGCGAGGGGACGATCCTGGATCCGGTCGCCGCTGGTTTTCACAACCTTGATGTCGACGCTTCCCGGGTTCCAGCCATGCGCCTGTTCCAGCGCGCTCGCGACCATGCGCGCCTGGGCCAGGGCAAGCGGGGAACCGCGGCTGCCGATCGTGAAGCGGGAAAAGGTCATCCGCCCCGCGCTAGCGCAAAGGCGGGGTTTCAGGCAAAGGCTCACTCAAATGACGTTGATCCTGGCCCTCGAATCCTCCTGCGACGACAGTGCGGTGGCGCTGGTCGGCAGCGATCGGCAGATCCTCGCCCAGGCGGTCGTCGGACAGAATGATGCGCATCGGCCGTTCGGCGGCGTGGTGCCGGAGATCGCGGCCCGCGCCCATGTCGAAATCCTGCCCGGGCTGGTCCGGCAGGTGTTGCACGAGGCGGACATCGCGATCGGCGAAGTGGATGCGATTGCGGCCACGGCGGGGCCTGGTTTGATTGGCGGGGTGATGGTCGGCCTGCTGGTGGGCAAGGGGCTGGCGGTCTCGACGGACAAGCCGCTGATCGCGGTCAACCATCTCGAAGGCCATGCGCTGAGCCCGCGCCTCGTCGACGTGAAGCTCGACTTTCCCTACCTGCTGCTGCTTGCCAGCGGAGGCCATTGCCAGCTGCTGGAAGTGCGCGCGGTCGGCGACTATCGCCGGCTGGCGACCACTATCGACGACGCCGCGGGCGAGGCATTCGACAAGGCTGCCAAGCTGCTCGGCCTGGGCTATCCCGGCGGTCCCGCGATCGAGGCGCTGGCCAAGGACGGGGATCCCAAGGCGGTGCCGCTGCCACGGCCGCTGGTCGGCACCAAGGAGCCCCATTTCAGCTTCGCCGGCCTGAAGGCCGCGGTTCAGCGCGCGGTCGCCAGCGGGGAACATCGTCCGGAAGATGTTGCCGCCAGCTTCCAGCAAGCGGTGGTCGACTGCTTCGTCGACCGCACCAGGCGCGCGCTGGAGCGGTCGGATGCGCCGAGCCTGGTCGTGGCCGGCGGGGTCGCCGCCAATGCCTCGGTCCGTGCCGCTCTCCGGCAACTGGCGGAGGAGCATGGCCGCGGCTTTTCGGTGCCGCCAGGCTGGCTGTGCACCGACAATGCGGCAATGATCGGCTGGGCGGGCGCCGAGCGTTATGCGGCTGGGCTGGTCGATCCGCTGGACGTTCCCGCCCGGGCCCGCTGGCCGCTGGACCCCGAGGGTGAAAAAGTAAGGGGCGCAGGGGTTAAAGCATGAGTCGCCACGCATGAAGATCGAGAAGCTGGCGGTGGTCGGCGGCGGCGCCTGGGGAACGGCGCTTGCCCAGGTCGCGGCGACCGGCGGGCGCGAGACATTGCTGTGGGCGCTCGAAGATGACGTCGTGGCGGCGGTCAACGAGCGCCATGAGAACCCGGTCTATCTGAAGGGGCTGAAGCTCGAACCGGCGATCCGCGCGACCAGCAATTTTTCCGACCTCGCCGAAGCGGATGCATGGCTGATGGTGACCCCGGCGCAGCATATGCGCGCCGTGCTCGGCCGCTCGCCATCCCCTGACATGCCGCTGATCCTTTGCTCGAAAGGCATCGAGGAGCGCAGCGGCAAACTGCTGCATGAGGTGGCCCATGAGGTTTGCCCCACCTCTCCGATCGCCGTGCTGTCGGGCCCGACATTCGCGCATGAGGTGGCGGCCGGGCTGCCCACCGCCGTTACCCTGGCATGCGCCGACAGGGCGCTGGGTGAAACCGTGCGTGCGCGGATCAACCTTCCTTGTTTCCGGACTTACGTGACCGACGATGTTGCTGGTGCCGAGGTCGGTGGAGCGGTCAAGAATGTGCTGGCGATTGCCTGCGGCGTGGCGGAGGGCAGGGGCCTCGGCCAGAATGCTCGCGCAGCGCTGATTGCACGCGGATTTGCGGAGATGATCCGCTTCGGCGTGGCCCTGGGCGGGCGACGGGAGACCCTGGCCGGCCTGTCCGGGCTGGGCGACCTGGTGCTGACCTGCTCTTCGACCAGCAGCCGCAACTTCTCGCTCGGCAAGGCCATCGGGGAGGGCAAGAGCGTGCGCGACCTGATGAAGGATCGCCGCACGGTTGCGGAAGGTGCGCATACCGCGCCGGTCCTCGATCGAATCGCCAAGGAACGCGACATCGACATGCCGCTGGTGGACGCAGTGGCGACATTATTGCGGGGCGATGTCGGCATCGGCGAGCTGCTTGAAACCATGCTCAGCCGCCCTCCGGGCGACGAGGAAGATTAAAAGTCGATCGCGATGCCTTTCTTTTCCCAGTCGCCATAGCGGGTGGGGTCCAGCTTGCCTTCTTCTCCCGCCGGCGCAGCCGGTTCGGCCGCTCCCGGCCTGGGCACGGGTGGCGATTTGCTGAGGTAGGCCGGGGCCTTCACATGCTTGGGCCGTTTCACGGACTCTCAAATGATGACTAAAGGGCGCCATGCCAAGTCCTGACGGCCCAAATGAGGGAGTACCTGCGCGTCAGGCGGCCCTGCGGATTCTCGATGCCGTGCTGCGCCGTGGCCAGACGATGGACAATGCCGCGCAAGCATCGCGCGGCCTGCCGCCTGTCGATGCCGCGCTTGCCAGCGCGATCGCCGGCGAGACGCTGAGGCGCTTGCCGGACCTCGACGCCCTGATCGACGGCGCGACGCGGCAGAATTTGCCGGAGGACAGCAAGGCTCGGATGGTGCTGCGGCTGGCGCTCGCCCAGAAGGCCGGTCTCGGCACTCCCGACCACGCATTGGTCGCCACGGCGCTGCCGCTGGTCGATGGCGGGCCGCGGAGACTGGTCCATGGGGTGCTCGGAACCCTGCTGCGCAAAGGCCTGCCCACCATGGATGCCCCGCGCCTGCCAGAGGCGGTAGAGCAGCGTTGGCGTGCCGCCTGGGGAGATGAGGCCGTGCAGGCTTCCCGGCTTGCCATCGCGCATCGCCCCCCGCTCGACCTCAGCTTTGCGAGCGAGGAGGCCTGCTACGCCTATCCGGAAGGCATTTCGCTGGCACCACGACATCGCCGGCTGGCGCATGGCGGATCCGTTACGGAGCTGACCACCTATCATGAGGGCCAATGGTGGGTGCAGGACCTGGCCGCATCGCTGCCCGCACGATTGGTTCCGAAAGAAGTTAGACGCGTCCTGGACGCCTGTGCGGCGCCGGGCGGCAAGACGATGCAACTTGCCGCGGCTGGCCATGAAGTGATGGCGCTGGATCGGTCGGAAAGTCGTCTGGCCCGACTTTCGGATAATCTGAAGCGCACCGCCCTCACGGCCGAAACCATCGTCGCGGACGCGCTTGAATGGCAGGCCCCGGCTAGCTTTGACGCCGTGTTGCTGGACGCCCCCTGCTCGGCAACCGGAACCTTCCGCCGCCATCCCGAAGTACTCTACCGCGCCCGTCCGACGATCATCGCCCAGAGTGCGGAGCTGCAGGGGCGGTTGCTGGCCCGCGCCGCGGACTGGGTCGGGCCGGGCGGGAGCCTGGTCTATGCGGTCTGCAGCCTCGAGCCGGAGGAAGGCGAGGACCGTATCGAAGCCTTCCTTGCCGAGCGAGCTGATTTTCGCATCGAGCCAGCCCCGACCCTCATCAACGGAGTGACGTCACATCCGCGCGGCTGGATCCGTGTCCTGCCCGGTATACTGGAGGAAGAGGGGGGCCTCGACGGCTTCTTCACCGCGCACCTTGTCCGCAAGGCCTAATCCCGTCTAATCGGCTCCATGACCCTAATCTCCCCTTCGATCCTTTCCGCCGATTTCGCCAAGCTGGGCGAGGAAGTGCGCGCAATCGATGCTGCCGGGGCCGATTGGATCCATATCGATGTGATGGACGGGCATTTCGTCCCCAACCTCACCATCGGCCCGGGAGTGGTGAAGGCGCTTCGCCCGCATTGCGCCAAGCCGTTCGACGTTCATTTGATGATATCGCCGGTCGACCTGTTTCTGGACGCCTTCGCCGAAGCGGGTGCGGACATCATCACCATCCATCCCGAGGCCGGGCCGCATCTCCACCGCACGATCCAGCGAATCAAGGCGCTGGGCAAGAAGGCAGGCGTGTCGCTGAACCCCGCCACCCCGGCCAAAATGCTCGACTATGTGCTGGACGAGGTGGATCTGGTTCTGGTGATGAGCGTCAATCCCGGTTTCGGCGGGCAAAAATTCATCGCTTCCCAGCTCAAGAAGATCGAGGCGATCGCCAATCGTGTCGCCAAGGAGAAGCTTGTCGTCGACATCGAGGTTGACGGTGGAATCGACGCCGCCACCGCCCCGCAGGCGATCGATGCCGGCGCCACGGTGCTCGTTGCCGGAACCGCCGCTTTCCGCGGCGGCCCCGATCAATATGCCGCCAATATCGCCGCGCTGCGGGGAGGCGCATGAGCGACGACGTCGTTGGCCGGCTCGCCAAAGGCTCGCTTTTCTCGCGGCTGTTCGGCTCCGGCCGCCAGCCGTTGCGGCTGGTCGCGATACCGCGCGATCATGTTGCGGGCGACCGGGAACGCGGTGACGCACTGCTTGGCGGCCGGCTCAGCCATGGCAGCGAGGAAATCGGGCTGGCCGATATCGATTTCACCGCGCTTGGCGCCAGGAGCCAGCTGGCCCGGGAGATCCAGGGCTTTTCCTGGCTGCGCGACCTTGCCGCCGCGGCTAGCCGGGAGAAGGGCGCGCGACTGGCGGAGGCCATCGCCGGGCGCTGGCTGATTGCCCATGGCACCCGGGCTGACGATGCCTGGTCACCCGAGCTGTGGGGCGAGCGGATACTTTTCTGGACCGCATACGCGCCTTACATCCTGTCCAGCCGCGACTCCGGATATCGCTCCGCCTTGCTCAACACCCTGGCGCGCGCGGCGCGGCATCTTCATGCCACTGCGGACAAGGCGCCGCCCGGCCTGCCCCGGATAACCGCGTGGGCCGGCGCCCTGGTTGCCTCGCTCACCGTCCAGGGAGCCTTGTCACGCCTTTCAAGGGCGGAGTCAGGATTGATGCGCGCGCTGTCCGCCTCCCAGTTCGAAGATGGCGGGCTGATGAGCCGTTCTCCTCAGGAACAGATATTGCTGGTCGACCGGCTGGGACTGGTCCGGGCGGCCTATTTCGCAGCCAAGCAGACCCAGCCCGAAGCCCTCGAGAATGCGGCCGCCGCCGCACTCGCCGCGCTTCACGGCGTCACCATGGGCGATCATGGGCTGTCCAGCTGGCAGGGCGGCAATCCGGGCGATCCGACGCGGCTGGCGGCGCTGGTCGAAGGCTGCGGGCTTCGCGCGCGCCCGCTCCGCCATGCGCGTGGCTGGGGTTATCAGCGCCTTTCGGCCCTGGGCACGATCGTGGTGGTCGATGCCGCTCCTCCGCCTCCGCCGAAGATCGGCGCCACCGGATGCGCCTCGACCCTGGCGATCGAAATAAGCGACGGCGCGCAGCGGCTGGTCGTCAATTGCGGCGGGCCCGGGCTGGCCCCGACTGCCATGCCGCCGGAACTGGTCCAGGCATTGCGATCGACCGCGGCCCATTCGACCCTGGTGCTGGGCGACAGCAATTCGACCGCGATCCTTCCAGATGGAAGTTTGGGCAAGGGAGTAGCGGACGTCGAGGTAGCCCGCAGCGAGGACAATGACTGCTCGCGGCTTGAGACCAGCCACGATGGCTATGTGAAGGGGTTCGGCCTGATCCATCAGCGCCGCCTCAGCCTCGGCAACGACGGCAAGGAAGTGCGCGGCGAGGATCGCCTGATCCCCAGGGGCCGCAAGAAAATCCGTGAGGCGGCGCCTTATGCGATCCGCTTCCATCTGGCGCCCGGCGTCGAAGCGACCGTTACCGCCGATGGCATGGGAGCAATCATCCGTTCGTCGGGCGCGCCGCCGTGGAACTTCCGTTGCCGGGGCGCGATGCTGCAGGTCGAAGAAAGCCTGTTCGTCGACGGCCGCGGCCAGCCGGTGCCGACCCTGCAACTGGTTGTGGTCGGGGAACTATCCGCTATTGGCGGCGAAATCGCCTGGCAGTTCCGGCGCTCAAGCTAATCAGGGACCTGACAAAATGACCGATATCGTGCCCATCCGCCGGGCGCTCATCTCGCTTTCCGACAAGGCCGGCCTCGACGCGCTGGCCGCCGGCCTGGCCAAGGCCGGGGTCGAGCTGGTTTCGACCGGCGGGACCGCGGCAAAGCTGCGCGAGCTGGGGCACGATGTGCGGGATATCTCGGATTTGACCGGCTTTCCCGAGATGATGGACGGAAGGGTCAAGACGCTTCACCCCAAGGTCCATGGCGGCCTGCTCGCGGTTCGGAACAATGCGGAGCATCTCCTGGCGATGGAGGAGCATGGCATCGGCGCAATCGACCTGGTGGTGGTCAATCTCTACCCGTTCGAGGCGACTGTTGCCCGGGGAGCGGCGCGCGACGACATCATCGAGAATATCGATATCGGCGGGCCCTCGATGGTCCGCTCGGCAGCCAAGAACCATGAATTTGTCGCTATCGTCACCGATCCCGCGGACTATGGCGAACTGCTCGAGCAGCTGGCGGACAACGGCGGCACCGACCTTGCCTTGCGCCGGAAGCTGGCGGCCAAGGCCTATGCGCGGACCGCCGCCTATGATTCGATGATCGCCAGCTGGTTCGCCTTCGCCGACCAGGGCCAGGCCTATCCCGAAAGCCGTTTCATCGTCGGCAAGAAGGCGCAGGAGCTGCGCTACGGCGAAAATCCCCACCAGCAGGCATCGCTCTACCTGCCGATGGGCCCCTCGACCCCGGGAGTCGCCCAGGCCCGCCAGGTCCAGGGCAAGGAGCTGAGCTACAATAATCTGAACGACGCCAATGCCGCGCTGGAGCTGGCTGCCGAATTTCGTGACGGTCCGCCTACCGTGGTGATCGTCAAGCATGCCAATCCCTGCGGCGTCGCCAGTGCTGACAGCCTCCTCGAAGCCTGGAACCAGGCGCTCGCGTGCGACAGCGTTTCGGCTTTCGGCGGGATTGTGGCGGTCAACGGCAAGCTCGACGGCCCGACGGCCGAGGCGATCTGCGCCATCTTCACCGAAGTGGTGGTTGCGCCCGATGCCGACGAAGCAGCGATCGCCGCCTTCTCCCGAAAGAAGAATTTGCGGCTGTTGCTGACCGGCGGGCTCCCGGACCCGGCGCGCGGAGGCCAGACGGTGGCGGTGATCGCCGGCGGCCTGCTGATCCAGGATCGCGACAATGGCATGCTGACCCGCGATATGCTGAAGGTGGTGACCAAGCGCGCGCCAACCGACCGGGAACTGAACGACTGCCTGTTCGCCTGGACCGTGGCAAAGCACGTCAAGTCCAACGCCATCGTCTACGCCAGGGACGGCGCAACCGCGGGCATCGGCGCGGGCCAGATGAACCGCCGCGACAGCGCGCGCATCGCGGCGATCAAGGCGCGCGAGGCTGCCGAGACCAATGGCTGGGCGGAGCCGCGAACGGTTGGCTCGGCGGTGGCATCCGACGCATTCTTTCCGTTCGCCGACGGGCTATTGGCGGCCGTCGAGGCCGGGGCAACCGCGGTGATCCAGCCGGGCGGATCGATCCGCGACGAAGACGTCATCGCCGCCGCCGATGAGGCTGGGCTGGCGATGCTGTTCACCGGGATGAGGCACTTCCGGCATTAGTTCCACTCTCCGGAGGGGAGGATTATCTTGGCGCTTCCTCGCTGGTCGAAGGATCGGGCAGCGACAGTTCCTCGATATCCTCCTTGCGCATGCGGAACAGCTCGCGGTCCTGCGGGCCGAAGCCCTTGAACCATAGCACGGCGCCAAAGGCGCCCAGGATTGCCGGAATGCCGAAGACGAGCTCGGCCCATTCCGGCAACAGGATCGCAAGCTGGCCGACAATCAAGGCTGCAAGGGCCGCCCAAATGAGCGGCCAGCGCCAGCCGGACACCGGATGGCCGAGGATATTCGCCAGCAACCGCGATTTGACGATCGCCGCAAGGCCGAGCGAAATCATCAGGGAGAGGGCAGGTGCCGTCGCCTGGAACATGGTCGGCCAGCCCAGGCGGCGCATCAGCAGGATCAAGCCGACGGCCAGGCAGGCCTCGAACAGGATCATGCCAAGGCTGATCATCATGTTGCGATGGCGCGCGCAGTAGATCAGGGCCGCCTCGCTGACGGCTGCAGTCGCCGCGACGACCTCGGCGGCGAGCAGGAAGCCAAGCGCCGCCGTGCCCGCGACGAAGCCTGCGCCAACCAGCCCCATCACCGCCTCGCCGGGAATGCCAAGCGCCAGCGCGACGGCGCCCTGGGCGGCGATCACCCAAAAGCCCACCTGTCGAACCTGCTTGGCGACCGCAATCTTGTCGCCTTCCGCCAGGTTGCGGCTGATGACCGGGCCCAGGATGGGGTCGAAGCTGGTCTTCAGCTTGGCCGGCAGGGATGCGACGTTCTGCGCCACATAATAGATGCCGACGATCTCCGGACGGAAGAACAGGCCCAGCACGGCGATGTCGATGCGGCGCGATCCCCACTCGACCGCGTCGGCGGCGGCAACCGGCACGTTGCGCCGCGCCATGGTCCACAAGGTTCCCGGGTCCGGGCTCCAGCCATGCGGCATGCCATAGCTGCGAATGAACGGGATGATCGAGGCGATCAGTGCTCCCACCATTGACAGCGCATAGGCAATGATGAGGCCGTCGCGCGTCGAGATGAACGACCAGGCAAAGGCGGCGATGGAAATGGTCCACGGCTCGACGATCGCCCGCGCCCGCACCGTCGACGTGACGTCATGGCGATAGGCGAGCGCCGCGAGGCAGATGTCGGACCAGGCGAGCGCGAAGACGGTGATGGGCAGTGCCCATTCCATGCCGGTGATTTCGCTGTTGGGGAACATCGCCTGGGGAAAGAGCGCGAGAATGGTCATGGCGATGGCCGATCCCACCGCCGCGACGAGCAGCGCATCGGCCACGACGCAGACATGGGGCTTGTCGGTCTTGGCCAGCTGCTGCGCCAGCCCGCGCTTCAATCCCAGGGTCGCCAGCTGCGCGGCGAACTCGACAATCAGGACCGCATAGGCAAAGCGGCCGAGTTCCTCGGCGCCATAGATTCGGCCGGCGATGAACAGGAAGGGCAGGCGCGCCAGCAGGCGCAAGATGAATCCGAAGAAGTTGATCCGTCCGCCCCGCGCCAATGCGGCGAGGTCGGCCGACGGGGCCGGGCTGGTCGCCGCGGCTTGGCTCAATGCGCGGCGCCCCAGTTCGGACCCCAGCCCACCTCGACATCGAGCGGAACGTCGAGTTTCAGCGCAGGCTCGGCGGCATGGGCCATGACCTTGCGTACCACCGCGGCAGCAGCCTCTTCCTTCCCCATCGGAACTTCGAACACCAGTTCGTCATGCACCTGCAGCAACATGCCGACGTCATCGAGGCCGGCTTCGGCCAGCGCCGCGTCCATCCGGTTCATCGCGCGCTTGATGAGGTCCGCGCTAGTGCCCTGGATCGGGGCGTTGATCGCCGCCCGCTCGGCGCCGGCGCGGAAGCTGGGATTGGCGGCGCGGATGTTGGGAAAGTGGGTTTTCCGGCCGAACAGGGTGCGCGTGAAGCCATGCTCCCGGACGAATGACAGCGTCTCGTCGATGTAGGCGCGAATTCCGGGGAAGCGCGTGAAATAGCGATCGATGATCGCCTTGCCTTCATCCTTCGGCACGCCCAGCCGGCCGGCCAGGCCCCAGCTTGAAATGCCATAGAGAATGGCAAAATTGACCGTCTTGGCCTTGCCGCGGGTATCCCGGTCCACCACGCCGAACAGTTCCACGGCGGTCATCGCATGGATGTCTTCCCCCTTGGAGAAAGCTTCCTTCAGCTGAGGGACGTCGGCCATATGCGCGGCAAGACGAAGCTCGATCTGGCTATAATCGGCGCTCATCAGCACATGGCCGGGTTCCGCGACGAATGCATCGCGGATCTGCCGCCCGATGTCGGTCCGGATGGGGATGTTCTGCAGGTTGGGCTCGGTCGAGGCCAGGCGTCCGGTTTGCGCTCCCGACAGGCTGTAGCTGGTATGTACCCGCCCCGTTTTGCGGTTGATCTGCGCCTGCAGCGCATCGGTGTAGGTCGATTTCAGCTTGGTCAGCTGGCGCCAGTCGAGCACCAGCCGGGCCACTTCAATACCCTCGGATGCGAGCCGCTCCAGCTCGGTGACGTCGGTCGAATATTGGCCGCTCTTGCCTTTCCGACCGCCCTTGAGGCCTAGCCGGTCGAACAGCACCTGGCCCAATTGCTGTGGGGATCCGATGGTGAATGGTCCATTGGCCGCCTCATAGACCCGCTGTTCGAGCGCGGCGATTTCATTGGCGAATGTACCGCTGAGCTTGGCCAGATAGTCGCGGTCCACCTTCACGCCGCGCTGCTCCATATGGCCGATGGCGGTGATCAGTGGCCGGTCCACCATCTCATAGACGCGGGTCGTTCCCTCGGCGGCAAGGCGCGGTTTCAGCCGCTGCCACAGCCTGAGGCAGATATCGGCGTCCTCGGCGGCATATTCGGTGGCGGCATCGAGCGGCACCTTGTCAAAGCTGATCTGCTTGGCGCCGACCCCGCATACCGATTTGAAGGCGATGCATTCATGCTCAAAATGGGCCTGGGCCAGCTCGTCCAGGCCATGGTTCGACCGGCCGGCATCGAGATTGAAGCTCATCACCAAGGTGTCATCGTAAGGCGCGACGTGGATTCCCGCCTTGGCCAGCATCACCCAGTCATATTTGAGATTATGGGCGATCTTCAGCACGGCCGGGTCCTCGAACAGCGGCTTCAGCCTCGAAAGCACCAGTTCGGCCGGAAGCTGCCTCGGGGCATCGCTCAGCAGGTCTCCGCCAACATGGCCGATCGGCACATAACAGGCCTTGTTGGGCTCCGTGGCCAGGCTGATCCCCACCAGACTCGCGGTCATATTGTCAATATTGTCGGTTTCGGTGTCGATCGCGACATAACCCTTGTGCCGCGCATCCGCGATCCAGCGGTCGAGTGCCTCCTCGCTGACCACCGCCTCATATTGCGTGCGATCGACGATGATCTTTTCCGGCCCCGAAGGCTTCGCCGAGGCGGAGGGGCGCGACGCCATGACGTCAATCGGCCGGGCGCCGCCGCTCGACGCACCGCCTTCCTTGCCGACCCGGTTGAGCAGCGACTTGAACCCCTGGTCCTCCAGGAATTCGCGCAGCGGTTCGGGAGGGATGCCCTTGAGCGCAAGCTCCTCAATCGGCTCTTGCAAGGGAGCGTCGCATACCAGCCGCACCAGCTCGCGCGACAAGCGGGCATCGGCTGCAAATTCGACCAGGTTCTGCTTGAGCTTCGGCTTGGTGATCTGGTCGGTCGAGGCCAGCACGGTTTCGAGATCGCCAAATTGCTGGATCAGCTGGCTGGCCGTCTTGGGCCCGATGCCGGGCACGCCAGGCACATTGTCGACGCTATCCCCCATCAGCGCCAGCACGTCGCCGACCTTCTCCGGCCCGACGCCGAACTTCTCCAGCACCTCGGTGGTGCCGATGCGCCGGTCGTTCATCGTATCGAGCATGTCGACCTTGCCGTCGTCGATCAGCTGCATCAGGTCCTTGTCGGAACTGACGATCGTCACCCTCCAGCCGGCACGAACCGCCGCATAGGTATAGCAGGCGATGATATCGTCGGCCTCCAGGCCGTCCTGCTCGATGCAAGGGATCGAAAAAGCCCGCGTAGCGACCCGGATCAGCGGGAATTGCGGGACCAGATCCTCGGGCGGCGGCGGGCGGTTGGCCTTGTACTGGTCGTACATCTGGTTGCGGTGGGTCTGCTCGGACGCGTCGAGGATTACCGCCATGTGCGTCGGGCCGTCGGCCTTGTTCAACCCGTCGGCCAGCTTCCACAGCATGGCGGTGTAGCCATAGACGGCGCCTGCCGGCACCCCATGGCGATTGGTCAGCGGCGGAAGCCGGTGATAGGCGCGGAAGATGTAACTCGACCCGTCGACGAGATAGAGGTGGTTCTGTTCGGCCATGGAAGGGCCGGTTTAGCAGGGTAGGCCGAGGATGCCACCCTATGAGGAATGGGAGATTATGGCCGAAAAATTCGAACGCCACCGCCAGGCCTGGACCAGCGACGAAATCCAGAAGCTCCATCGCCTCGCCGGCAAGGGGATGAGTCTCCGGGCCATCAGCAAGGCACTCACCCGCAGCGAGGAATCGATCCAGGCGCGAGCGAAGCTTGACGGGCTAAAGGTCAGCAAGCTGCGCTAGATGCTGGGCCCGTCAAATGCCGGTTTTGCGCCCATTGCGGACAGGATCGGCCCGGAACATTTCCGCGGGTGGCCATTTGGAGGTCTGGCCAGGAAGTTGAGGCGTCAGCAATGGTTAACAAGTCCGCGTTTTATCGTGCTGACCAGCACATCAATATGAAGAAATTGTCCGTAACCGAAGTTGGCCAAAGGCCCGGCTGGTTCAGCCGGCGCTATCTCGACATTCTCGGTTCGATCTACATCTACAATGAGCATCGCGGCTACACGGCGCTCGACGGATTGCTCGAGGGCGTCCGCCAATCACCACGTCATCGCGACCTGACGGCAGCGATCGAGAAGCACGCCGCCGACGAACGCAAACATTATCTAATGTTCCAGCACTGGTATGGAACGCGGCGCCAAATGCCGCTGCTTGTCGACCGGGCCTGCGGGCATATCGATCGGTTCGTCGAAATCATGTTTCGAACCGGCATCGACGATATGGACGTCAATGCCGTGCTGGCCGATGATCGCTTGTTCGAACGTCTGTGCCGAGTGATTTCATTGACCGAGAGGCGCGGCTATCGCCAGGTCGAAATCTTGCTCAGCCATCCGATCGTGACCCAGGATGCCGGACTCATGAAGATCTTCAGGGTAATCAAACGCGACGAGCCCAGTCACTGGGAGCCCTATGAGCGCTGGCTGGCCGAGAGTGGCAAGCGCCCGCCGAACTGGTGGGAACGCCTGATCGACGGATTCATCCATTCGGAACTGCTGTTTCTCAAGCTTCCCATATTATTCTTTCATCCGGGATTGCGGCGGCGCGAAACCTGGCCCGATGCCCATGACTCCATCGCTCGCTGCGGTCATCGGGTGACGGAGATTCCAACGGCGCACATCAGCACCGCAGCCGAGACAGCATTGATGACGAAAGCGGCGGCGGCGGACATGTCTTTCGCGGTGCCGACCGAAGGGTCTGCCGCCGGATGAAGTCGATCGAGTATTGCCTCGATTGCGCCGTTGATGAGTTCGATCGCGAGGCCGAACGCAAGTAGGATCAGGGACGCAAGCGCCCAGGCAATCGGTGGGCGTATGGTCAGCAAAATCAGCACAGCGACGCCGGAGAAGATCATCTGGTTGCGGACCGCCTTGTCGGTTCGCAGACCGGCCGTGAGTCCAGCAAGACTGTCGCGAATTTTTGCAACTATTGGGCGCGTGTCCAGGACGGCCATGGCGGTCCTTTCCGACCACATTGACGCTAGTAGGAATCATGCGAACGCTCGCCCGATGCCGGCGTTCCGCGCGCAAATCTGTGATTTCTGTCCTATCGGGGTCGCAATGGACCGCGCTCCGGGGAAGCGGAGCGCGGCCCTGCGTGCACCACGTCACTCGTAGCGGAGCGCGTGGATGGGGTTGGCCCTGGCCACCTTGAAGGCATGTCCGACGACGGTGACAACCGCGATCGTCAGGGCGATTAGTCCAGCCGTTACGAAGGGTGTCGGGCCAAGGGTGATGCGGTCGTCGAACTTGTTCAACCAGTCGCGCATCAGCCACCAGGCTGCCGGCCAGGCGATGAGGTTGGCGATGATCACCGGCTGGCTGAACTGCCAGACCAGCAGGCGGACGATATCGCGGGTCCGGGCGCCCAGCACCTTGCGGATTCCGATTTCCTTGGTGCGCCGTTCGGCGGTGAAGGCGGCAAGACCGAATAGGCCAAGGCAGCCGATGATCACGGCCAGCAGCGAGAAGGCGGCGAACATCTGCGCCCTGGCATCTTCCTTCTTATAGGTTTCCGCAACGATCTCCTCGCTGAACTTGGCGTTGAATGGGACCTCGTTGGTAATCTGCTTCCATTCCCGTTCGATGCCCGAGCGGACGGCGGCCGGATCCCCTTTATACCGGACCATCAGCCATCCCGCGCCGGTTGTGACCTTTTTGAACATGATGGGGTCGATCGGGGTGCGGACCGTGCGGAAACGCGAATCCCCGACGACGCCGATGATGTTGATGTTGATCAGGCCATCTTCCGGATCAAGCAGTTCGCTTTTGACGACCTTGCCGATCGCATCCTGCGGGGATTTGAAGCCGAGCTTCTTCACGGCATATTCGTTGAGCACGACATTGATGCCGCGTTGGGCGATCGCTTTCTCTACGGCCCTGTCCTGCGGATAAGGAATGGTCGTATCGTCCATCGGTCGGCTCGCGTCGAACCAGCGCCCGGCCTTGAGTGTCAGGCCCATGGCGTCGAAGAAGCCTTCGCCGACATTATATTGCCCGATGTTGATCGACTTATTGACGCCCGGCGGGATGATTCCGCTGTTGTTATTATTGTTGGTTGCGACGCCAATGTCGGTGAGACCGGCCGCGACCACTCCCGGGACACGCTTGATCCGATTGACGATCATTTCCGCCATCGGCCAAAGCTGGGCACGCCCCATCTCGTCGACCTGGAGGATGTGGTCCCGCTTGAACCCCGGATCGACCGAACGGGCATAGACTGTCTGGCCGTAAATTACGGCCGTGCAGATGATCAGCCCGATCGAAACGGCGAACTGGAGCACGACGAGCGCGGTCCGCAACCGGCCCGAACCCGGGGTTTCCGCCGCGGACCTGTTGGCCTTGAGGACCTGAGCCGGCTGGAACCGGGACAGGAAGAAGGCCGGGTAGAGGCCGCTGGTGATGCCGACCAAGAGGGTCAGCACTACCGCTGGAAGCAGGATCCCCTCCTTGCCGAAATAGCTGAGCGAAAGATCGGAATCGAGGAATGCCGCGAAGGGCTTCACCAATAGTTCGACCAGCGCCAGCGCAAGGATCATCGAGACGGCCGAGATCAGGATCGATTCGCCGACGAACTGGATGATCAGCTGCCTCCGGTTGGCCCCAAGCACCTTCCTCAACGCAACTTCGCGGGCGCGCTGGCTGGCGCGGGCGGTGGCGAGATTGGTGAAATTGACCACGGCCATGCCCAGGATCAGGATGGCGATGATCGCGAAGGTGGCGATCGACTTGCGATCATTGCTTGGCGTCATCGAGGCGTCCTGCGCCTTGCCCAGGTGAATGTCGGCGATGTTGACGAAGTGCCAATCCTGGTCGTCGCCCTGGTTGAAGTGGACGCCGCCATTGTCCTCGTCAGGGATGTTGCGCTTCTCCCACGCCGGCATTTGCGCCTGCATCTGCTTGATATCGGTGCCGGGTTTCACCTTCAGGAAGACATAGCCCGACTGGCATCCCCAGCAGGTCAGGAATTGTGGGCCGGTGGCGTTGAAGGCGACATAATCGAGCCGCATGATCGCTTTGACCTTCAAGCTCGAATTCTTCGGCACATTCTTGATCACGCCGTTGATCTTGAAGTCCCGCTTCTCGCCGCGCGAGATAACCGTCAAGGTGCGCCCGACGACCTGGTCGGTGCCGTAGACCTTGACCGCCTCTTCCTGCGTGATGACCGCAGTCTGCGGGGCAGTCAGCGTCGTTCCGGAGAGGAGGGGCAGGCTGACCACCTTCAGGAAGTCATCGTCGGTGAACAGGTAGCTTTCGGTGGATGTGGCCTGTCCATCCTTGAGGAGGACGGGACCATTGTCCTGGATGTACGCTGCGCTGACGACCTGCGGGAAGTCCTTCTTGATCCGGTCCTTGGTCACATAGGCGGACATCTGGAAGAAACCTGGCTCGCCATCGTCCGGGTTCGGATACCAGGCCTGCAGCTCATAGGTGTTTTCATGATCGGGTAGCCATTTGTCGTAGCTTTGCTCATAGCGAATGTAGAGCAGGATCATGATGCATGCGGCCATGCCGATCGCGAGGCCGGCGATGTTGATGATTGAATAGGTCTTGCTCTTGGCAAGCGCCCGGACCGCCACCGTCCAATAATTGCGCCACATAGCCGTTATCCTTCTTCCAATATGCGATCAGGCGGCGCGGCGGCGCTCCTGAAGGATCCGTCCGTCGAGCATGTTGACGACGCGCGAGGCGAAGTCGGCGTGAGCCGGCGAGTGGGTCACCATGACGATGGTCGAGTTCTCCTGGTTGAGCTGACGAAGCATGCGCATGACTTCCTCGCCATGGGCCGTGTCGAGGTTTCCGGTCGGCTCGTCGGCCAGGATCAGCTTCGGCTCGCCGACCAGGGCGCGGGCAACGGCAACACGCTGCTGCTGGCCGCCGGACAGCTGGGTCGGGCGATGCTTGGCCCGGTGGGCGATGCCGACCTTGTCGAGCACGCGATCAACCCTCGCCTTGCGCTCCGCGGCGGGAATGTTGTGGTACAACAGGGCAAGCTCGACATTCTCGCGAACCGTCAGTTCGTCGACCAGGTTGAAGCTCTGGAAAATGAAGCCGATGTTGCTCTTGCGCGTGTCGGCAAGCTGCGCCTCGCTAAGCCCCGCCACCTCATGATTGTTGAAAACGTAGGAACCGTCGCTCGGGCTGTCGAGCATGCCCATCACGTTGAGCAAGGTCGATTTGCCGCAACCCGACGGGCCCATGATCGCGACGAACTCGCCGTCGGCGATGTCGAGGTCGATCGCGTCCAGCGCGGTCGTCTCGACGGATTCGGTGCGGTACGTCTTGGTCAGGCCGGTCATGGTCAGCATGGAGCGTTCCCTTCTACTCGTCGGTGTCGAAGCTGAGATGGTCCTTGTCGACCAGCCCGCTGTAGGTGGAGGTGATGACGCGCTCACCCGGCTTCAGGCCGTCGAGCACTTCGATATAGTCATTGTTGCGGCGGCCGAGCTGCACGGCGCGGCGCGTGGCGCTCTTGCCGTTGTCGTCAACCACGAACACCCAGTTTCCTCCGGTGTCGTTGAAGAATGCGCCGTTGGGAACCAGGATCGCCCGGCTGGAATCGCCCAGGGTCAGCTTGGTCGACATGGTCTGGCCGCGCTGGATCGAGGGTGGCTCCGGTCCGTCGAACACCAGGTCAATGCGGAACTGGCCGTTGCGAACCTGCGGATAGATTTTGGCGACCTTCAGCCCGTAGGTCTTGCCGTCGACCTCGATCGTCGCTGTCTGCCCGGTCGCGATCCGGCCAAGATAAAATTCGTCGACATCGCCTTCGAGCTTGTTTCGGCCGGCGCTGTCGATCTGCCCCAGCCGCTCGCCCTGCTGCAGCGATTGGCCGAGCTGGATCGAAAAGCCGCTCAGCTGGCCTGACACTGGCGCCCGGAGATGCAGCTGGCTGAGGCTATCGCGGGCGATCGTCAGGCTCTTGTTCAGCCCGGCGGTCGAGGCGCGCAACTGTCCTAGCTGGCTGGTCTGTAGCGCCTCGTCCTCGGCAATGCTGCGCTTCAGGATCGCCAGTCGCTGGCGCTGATATCCCAGGTCATCCTTGGTGTCGTTGAAGGTCTTGGCGCTGACGAATCCTTTGGCCGCCAAGGGCTGCTGGAGGTCGTAAAGGCGCTGCGCCTTGGAC
This sequence comes from Sphingomicrobium sp., assembly GCA_045811425.1. GTDB lineage: Bacteria > Pseudomonadota > Alphaproteobacteria > Sphingomonadales > Sphingomonadaceae > Sphingomicrobium. The sequence goes on from JBJMUA010000067.1 coordinate 24,858, forward strand.
AGGTCGGTCAGTGCCTGGTTCAATTCCCGCCGGTTGGCGCTGCGCGTCTGCTGAAGCGCCAATTCCTGGCTGCGCATATTGTTGAGCTGCTGCTCGACCTCGGTCTGGCGGGCCAGGGTGGATAGTTGCAGGTCGGCGTTCGACAATATGGCGAGCAGCTGGCCCTTGACCACGCTAGCCCCGTCTTCGACCGCAAGTGCCTCGACCCGGCCGCCTTCGACCGCGTCCAGGTAAACCGTCACCAGGGGCGCGACCCGCGCCCTAAGGGGTAAAAAATCGTCGAATACCCCCTGCTTCACTTCGGCGATGGTGAGGCGGGTGGGATTGACCGTCTGCGATCCCGACCGCGGCGCGAAAAGCCAGAACAGCAGGATCAGCAGCAGGATCGCGCCGGCCCCGGCGCCGATCAGGATGCGCCGGTCGATCCTCTTCCTTTCGACGACGCGGTCCATCGCGCCGCCGCTGACGGCGCCGCCTTCGCCCTTGATCTCACGCAGCTCGACCAGGCTCATTGTCCACCTCCGGACAGCGAATGTCCGGAATCGGACAGCGACGAACCGCTCTCGCCCGAAACCCTACAGGGAATTGTCGATTTACCCGCTCTGATCATGCCCAATCCATTGCAACCGGCGTGCCAATCCGCAATTAGCATTGCGCCGACTGTTCGTTTCCGGACAATGGCGCTAGGCTCAGCTGGTGGAAGAAGCATTCGATCTGGCGGTCGTGGTCGACGATGACCCGGACATCGCGTTGGCGGCGCGGCTTGCGTTGCGCCACCTGTTCAAGGAAATTGCGACGCTTCCTTCACCGAAGGAATTGCCCGATTTCGTCCGGACGCAATCACCCGATGCAATCCTGCTTGATCTCAATTTCGAACGGGCCGCCACCGACGGCAGCGAGGGGCTCGATTATCTCGGAAAGATCATGACCGCCGATCCGGAAGCGGCCGTGGTCATCATCACCGCGCACGGAGCGGTGTCGGTCGCGGTCGAAGCGATCAAGCGAGGCGCGAGCGACTTTGTCGCCAAGCCGTGGAGCAACGAGCGGCTAGCGGCCACGGTGCGCAGCGCCGCCTCGCTTCGCCGTACAAAGCTGGAAGCCCGCCTGGAGCGCGGCCGGACGTCGGAGCTGGCCCATAATGGGGAAACGCGGCTGCTCGGCGATTCCGAAGCGATGGAGCGGGTCAGGACCTTGATCGACAGGGCTGCGCCAACCGACGCCAATGTGCTGATCCTCGGTGAAAATGGGACAGGTAAGGAAATCGTCGCCCGCGAAATCCATCGAAAATCGCGCCGCGGCGACCAGCCGATCATCTCGATCGATCTTGGCGCAACGGCCGAAAGCCTGTTTGAGTCGGAGCTGTTCGGTCATGTGAAAGGCGCGTTCACGGGCGCGAGTTCGGATCGGATGGGCCGCCTGAAGGCGGCTGACCACAGCACCCTGTTCCTCGACGAAATCGGCAACCTTCCGCTGCATCTGCAACCCAAGCTGCTGACGGCCCTGGAGCAACGGCAGGTGGTGCCGGTCGGATCGAACCGGTCGCTGCCGATCGACGTCCGGGTGGTTGCTGCGACGAACCTGCCGGCAGAAAGGCTGGCCGACGAGAGCCGCTTCCGCCAGGACCTGTTGTTCAGGCTGAACACGATCGAGATTCACCTGCCGCCCTTGCGTGCGCGGCGCGACGACATCCCGCCCCTGCTCGATCATTACCTAAAGCTCTATGAGCGCAAATATGACCGGCCGGAGCGGCTCGTGCCGCAGGAAGTGATGGATGCGCTGGTGAGGCATGACTGGCCCGGAAATGTCCGCGCGCTGCGCCACGCCGCGGAGCGGGCGGTTATCATGGCCGACGGCGCTGCCTACCGGCTGGACGACTTCCCCTTGCCGTCCCGCCCCGAAGGAGCGGCGATGTTCCTCTCCTCGGGCAATCTCAACCTCGACCAGCTCGAACGGCAGATGATCGAGCGGGCGCTGAGGATGCATCATTTCAATATTTCGCTTGCAGCGTCGGAGCTCGGCTTGAGCCGGGGGGCGCTCTACCGTCGCATGGAAAAGCATGGACTTTAGGCGCCGGTTCGAATTCGGGCTGGCGTGGCGGACGCTGGTGCTGATTGCTGCGGTCTGGCTGTTCACCGTGGCGCTTTCGACGCCGGACCTGAGGGCCGCGCGCCTAGTCGCGGGTTTCGTCGCCTTCGCTGCCCTTGCCAGCCTCTGGCAATTCATTCGCAAGACCAATTTCCAGGTCGCTCGCTTCATCGAATCGGTTCGCTTCGAGGATTATTCGCAGCGCTTTTCCGATCCAAGCGGCGGCGGCTTCGACGTCCTTGGCGATACGCTCGACATTGCGCTGAAGACCTTGCAGGCACGCCATGCCGAAGCATCGAACGAGGCCCGCTACCTCGCCGCGATTGTCGACGATTCGCCCAGCGCCTTGCTTTCGATCGACGAGGATGGCCGCATCAAGCTGTTGAACAAGTCAGCGCGGCAGCTGCTGGCTAAGCAGCAGCTGGCGCGGCGGGCGGATCTCGCCATGCTGGGCCCGGAACTGGCGGCTGCCGCGGAGCTACCGCCGGGCACGCGCAAGATCACGCGGCTGCTGATCGACGGCATTCCGCACCGGGCGATTTTTGCGTCCGCGCATGTCGCGCGCCTCGACCGGGGCGTGACGATTTTGTCGATTCTCCCGGTGCAGAGCGAACTCGGCGCGCTGGAGGTCGCGGCACAGGCTGACCTGGTCCGCGTTCTCACCCATGAAATCATGAATTCGCTGACGCCGGTGACATCGCTTGCGCGGTCGAGCGCGGAAATGGTTGCCCTGGCTGAACAGCAGGGCGCCGAGTTGGGAGACGCTCGGGTCGCGACCGAAACGGTTGCGCGCAGGGCCGAAGGGATATTGCGCTTTGTCGAAAGCTATCGGGAGTTTGCGCAAACCCCCGAAGTGCGCCGTCGATCCTTTGCCGCCCTGCCCTGGTGTGAGGAATTGCTTCGGCTCGCCCTGGCAAGCGCCCATGAGCGCCACGCCGGCGCTGCCCTGGAAGTGCAGCCGCAATCCTTGAAGCTGAATGCCGACCCCGAACTATTGGCCCAGGCCTTGCTGAACCTGCTCCGCAATGCGTTCCGGGTGACGGCGGAAGTTCCCGACCCAATCGTAATACTGGCAATCAATCGGCAGGCAGGCGGGCGTTACTGGATCGAGGTTCGCGACAATGGCCCCGGCATTCCCGCGGAGCGGCGCGAAGACGTATTCCTGCCCTTCTATACCACGCACAAGGGCGGGAGCGGCGTCGGCCTCAGCTTCGCCCGGCAGGTCGCGCTTGCCCATGGCGGCTCGATTAGTGCCGGGGATGCGCCGGAAGGCGGCGCATCCATCCGAATGATCATCTAGCCCGCTGGATCGGCCTCTAGGGCACCAGCATCGTATCGACCGCTTCCCTGGCCTGCTCCGGATAATCCAGCGTGAAGTGCAAACCGCGGCTCTCGTGGCGGGACAAAGCACTTCGAACGATCAGGTCCGCCACCTCAAGCAGGTTGCGGAGCTCGATCAAGTCCGGGGTCACGCGGAAATGCCGGTAATATTCGCCGACCTCCTGGCGCAGCATGTCGATCCGCCGTTTGGCGCGCTCCAGCCGCTTCGTGGTGCGGACGATGCCGACGAAATTCCACATGAAGCGGCGGATCTCGCCCCAGCATTGCTGGATGACCACTTCCTCGTCGCTGTCGGTAACGCGGCTTTCGTCCCAGGCGCGGATTGGCGGGGGCTCGTGCAATTCCTCCCAATGATCGAGGATATGCCGGGCCGCGCCCTCGCCGAACACCAGGCATTCCAGCAGCGAATTGGAAGCGAGGCGGTTGGCCCCGTGGAGGCCTGACTGGGTCACTTCGCCTGCGGCATATAAGCAGGGAGCGTCGGTCCGCCCGTGGATATCCACCGACACGCCGCCGCAGGTATAATGCTGGGCGGGGACGACCGGGATCGGCTCTCGCGTGATGTCGATGCCGAGTCCAATCAGCTTTTCGTAAATGTTGGGGAAGTGCCCCTTCACGAACTCGGGTTCGCGGTGGCTGATGTCCAGATGGACATAATCGAGGCCATCGCGCTTGATCTCATGATCGATCGCCCGCGCTACCACGTCGCGCGGGGCCAGTTCGCCGCGCTCGTCATAGTCCGGCATGAAGCGATGACCGGTAGCGGGATGTTTCAGGACGCCGCCCTCTCCACGCACTGCCTCGGTGATCAGGAAGTTCTTGACCTCCAGATTGTAGAGGCAGGTCGGGTGGAATTGCATGAACTCCATGTTGGATATGCGGCAGCCCGCCCGCCATGCCATGGCGATGCCGTCACCGGTTGCACCGCGCGGTGCGGTGGAAAACAAATAGGTGCGGCCAGCGCCGCCGGTCGCCAGGATCGTCGCCCGGGCGGTGAGCGTGTCTACCGCCTCGCTCGCCTTATTATAGGCGTAGAGGCCATGGACCGCGCCGCTGGTCGAAAACTCCTCCGCGTTGCGGCCGGTGATGAGGTCGATCGCGACCATGTCGGGGATGAGGGTGATGTTGGAGTTGGCCGCCGCCGCCGTTTCCAGCGCCTGTTGCACCGCCCAGCCGGTGGCATCGGCGACGTGGACGATCCGCCGATGGCTGTGCCCGCCCTCACGCGTCAGATGCAGAGCTCCGTTTTCGGTCGCGAAGGGGACACCAAGCCCGGCCAGGCGATCGATCGCGACCGGCGCCTCGCTTACCACATGCTCGACCACCGCCAGATTATTGAGGCCCGCGCCGGCGATCATCGTGTCGCGGACATGCGCTTCGAAGCTGTCACCCTCCTCCAGCACCGCGGCGATTCCGCCCTGCGCCCAGCCGGTTGCGCCTTCGTGCAGGCCGCCCTTGGCAATCACGCCAACCTTCAACCGGGTAGCGAGGTTGAGCGCGGCGGTCAGGCCAGCCGCTCCCGATCCGACGACGAGGACGTCAAAGTTGCGGGCGGTCAAATTGCGGCCTCGCGGGTCAGGCTCAGGAAAACATCTTCCAGGTCGGGGTCTCGCGTGGATACGTCGACAATACCAAACCCCCCCTTCTGCAGCGCGTCGAGCACCTGGCCGGCATTCACCTGGTCCTTGCGGTAGATGATCTCGATCGTGCGCGGGCCGGTGATGTCGATCCGCTCAAAGCAGGCCGCATCCGGAATGGCTTCGAGGTCGCGGTCGACCTCGACCACGACCGCCTTGTCCTGCGCCTTGGCGATCAGCTCGCGCGTCGGCTCATTGGCGATCAGCCGGCCATGATTGATGATCGCGATCCGGTCGCACAGCTGCTCGGCCTCCTCGAGGTAATGGGTGGTAAGCACCACCGTCACGCCCTGCCGGTTGAGCCCTCGCACATAGTCCCACAATTGTTTGCGAAGCTCGATGTCGACGCCGGCGGTCGGCTCGTCAAGCACCAGGATCGGCGGCGAATGGACCATCGCCTTGGCTACCAGCAGCCGCCGCTTCATTCCGCCCGACAGGGTGCGTGCATAGGCATTGGCCTTGTCGGTCAGATGCACCGCGGCGAGCAGCGCATCGGTGATCCGCTCGCTCTTCGGGACGCCATAGAGGCCGGCCTGGATCTCGAGCGCCTCGCGCGGGGTAAAGAAGGGATCGAACAATATCTCCTGGGGGACAATGCCGATCGAGCGTTTCGCGTTACGAGGATGCTCGTCAATATCGAAGCCCCAGATCTCGGCGCTGCCGCTCGACTTCACCACCAGTCCGGCGAGGATATTAATCAGGGTGGACTTGCCGGCGCCGTTGGGGCCCAGCAGCCCGAAGATCTGGCCCCGAGGCACATCGAAGCTGACCTCGTCCAGCGCCCGCTTCGGATCCATTCCCTGGCCCCGGTAAGTCTTCGATAGGCGGTCGATGCGGATGGCCGGCTCGTTCATCGCGATTCGCATAGCGGGCCCCAGTGCTGCGCGAAAGCCAATGCGGCGAATGAAGCATTCACCTTACGAATTATCCCAACCTTTCCATTAACCAATCGCCGGCTGCTCTCGACAAGGCGCGGGTCCACGGTGACAGAAGGTTAAAATTCAACGGTAAATTTCCGGAAACCGGATGCATTGAAGGGCTGTTGAGAGGCCAGCCGCCAGGATGAAACCTGCACGATCAACGTGTGGGGAACCAAGAAAATGCGCTTGAAAATCACTCTCGCGGCGCTTGCCGCATCCGTTGCGCTGGCTACGCCGGCGTTTGGGCAGGCCGTCACGACGGCTTCCGATACCGCCGAAGCCCGCGGCCTGGTCCTTCAGCCCTTGTCGCTGACCCAGGTCCAGAACCTCGACTTCGGTACCGTCCTCGCCAGCACCGTCGGCGAAGATGTGACCGTCGATCCCGATACCGGTTTCCGCAGCGTCAGCGGCGCGGGCGTCGCCTTGGTCGCAACCAGCCCGGGCGATCGCGGCCTCTTCACCGGATCCGGCAACCCAGGCGTCGTGGTGACGCTCTCCGTGACTCCGCCGGTCGGAAATGTCGTGGTTAGCGGCGGCAATTCGATCCCGGTCGTGCTGACGCTCGATCAGGGGGGGTCGCTGTCCCGCACGATTGGCGCAACCGGGACGTTCGACGTCGGCGTCGGCGGCGTTTTCTCGATCGGCGCCAACCAGCCCAGCGGCCTTTACGCGGCCGATTTCCAGGTGACGGCGCAGTATCCGTAAGCTTTTGACCGCTCGATAAGACCCCACTCTTATTGAAGCGGCGGGAGGTGGTTGCTAGGTGCATGCCTATGCAACCGCCTCCCGAAGTTTTTCGCACCAAGTCCCACCGCGTCTATTGCGACGGTTCGGGCCAGGTCGACCCGGCCCTCGGCCATCCGCGCGTCTACTATCAGATCGATGATGCGGTCGGCTTTGTCGAATGCGGCTATTGCGACCGCCGCTTCGTCCTTGAGGGCGGTCCCGCCGATCAGCCGCAAGCCTCGTGAACCCGCGCGACCTCCTGTACCGCAGCCTCGACCCGGCCGAGGCGGCCGCGCTCGCCACCAAGCATCTCGCCCGTCACGACGATGGCGAACTCTATCTCCAGCACCGCGTGACCGAAGCGTTCGGTTTCGACGACGGCCGGCTGAAGACCGCCGACTATCACGTCGGATCGGGCTTCGGCCTGCGCGGGGTCACCGGCGAGATGACCGCCTTTGCTCACGCCAATGAAATCAGCGCCGAAGCGATCGAGCGGGCGGCGCAGACCCTGAAGCTGCTCGATCCGGCGACCGGTCCCGCAGCCGTTTCGCCGCTCCGGACCAACCGGGCCATGTATGGCGCCGACGATCCGCTGTCGGCGATTCCATTCGCGAGGAAGGTTGAGCTGTGCCAGGCGATCGACGCGGCGGCCCGCGCTCGCGACCCGCGCGTGGCCCAGGTCAGCGTTGCGCTGTCGGGAAGCTGGTCGGTGGTCGAGATCGTCCGTGCCGATGGCTTCCTCGCGACCGATATCCGGCCCCTGGTGCGCCTCAACGTCTCGATTGTCGCCAAGCAGGGCGACCGGCGCGAGACTGGCAGCTTCGGCCTCGGCGGCCGCTATCTTTACGATCAACTGTTCGATCCGGCGACCTGGAACCGCGCGATCGACGAGGCACTGGCCCAAGCACTAGTCAACCTCGACAGCATGCCCGCGCCGGCCGGCGAAATGCCGGTAGTGCTCGGCCCCGGCTGGTGTGGAGTCCTGCTGCACGAAGCGGTTGGTCATGGGCTGGAGGGCGATTTCAATCGTAAGGGAACTTCAGCTTTTTCCGGCCGCATTGGCGAGCGGGTTGCAGCGCCCGGCGTGACGGTGGTCGACGAAGGCGCGATCGAGCAGCGGCGCGGTTCGCTCAGCATCGATGATGAAGGCACGCCGACTGGCCGGACCGTGCTGATCGAGGATGGAATGCTGAAGGGCTATCTGCAGGACCGGCTGAACGCGCGCCTGATGGGGATGGAGCCGACCGGCAATGGCCGGCGCGAAAGCTTCGCCCATGCCCCCATGCCCCGCATGACCAACACCTTCATGCTGGGCGGCCAGGACGATCCCAGGGAGCTGATCACCCGGGTCAAGGATGGCATCTTTGCCAAGAGCTTCGGCGGCGGGCAGGTCGACATCACCAGCGGCAAATTCGTCTTCTCCTGCACCGAGGCTTATCGGATCGAGGGCGGCAAGATCGGCGCTCCGATCAAGGGGGCGACCCTGATCGGCGACGGACCAAGCGTGCTGACCCGCGTCAAGGGAATCGGCAACGACATGGCGCTGGACGAAGGCGTCGGCATTTGCGGCAAGGGCGGCCAGTCGGTTCCGGCGGGGGTGGGTCAGCCTACCTTGCTCATTGACGGACTTACGGTCGGCGGCACGGCAGCGTGAGCCTGGTCGAGCTCGCTCGCTTCGGTACGCGGATCGAGGCGGACCTTGCCCGGCTGGCGCTGGAGGCCGAATGCATCGACGCGGTCATCTTCGATGCGGAAGCCAATAGTTTTTTCGGCGGCGGCGGGCTGATTGGCGTCCGCTTGATGGTGCTTGAGGAAGAGCTGGCCGAAGCCGCCGCGATCCTGAGGGCCGAGCCTTAGTCCCTGAGAAGATGAGCCACTGGGCCAAGGTCGAATCCGGCCTCGTTGGCCATGCGGTTGAGTTCCTCGCGCGGCACCCCATCCTCGCTCTTGGCTACGGCCCAGGCCAAGGTCGAGCGATTGCCCGACCGGCAGAAGGCGAACATCTTGCCCTCGCCGGCCGAATGCATCGCCTCGCGCATCGCCTCGATATCCGACGGCCCCAGGCCCCGAGCGATCGGCACATGGCGATAGTCGATGCCGGCGGCCCTCGCCGCGGCCTCGATGTGATCGCTCTCCGGCTGGCCCACATCCTCGCCATCGGGCCGGTTGTTGACGATCAGGGTCACGCCCAAATCCTTGAGCGCCGCCACTTCTTCCGGCGCGATCTGGCCTGAAACCAGGGTCTTGTCGTTAAGCTGCCGGTGCATTGTCCCTCTCCGTCGCCAGGGCCAGCGCGGCGAGCAGCGACTCGCCATGGCGTTCCAGCTTTGTATCGCCGATCCCTTCGATCACGGAAAGCTCCCTCAGCGATGCCGGTTTGCGGGCTGCCACCTCCCGCAAGGTCGAGTCATGGAAGATCACATAAGGCGGCACGCCCTGTTCCTTGGCGCGGTCGCGACGCCAGCCGCGCAGCGCTTCGAATAGCGGGTCATGCGGCAGGTCCGCGCCGCCGGACCGGCTCCGCCGGGCGCGCTTGGGCGGGACCGCAATCACCAATAGCTCCTCGCCCTTGAGGACCAGCTTCGCGCCCGGACCGAAGCTCAGTCCGCCATATTCGTCAGCACGCAGTGCATCGCGCGCCAGCAGCGATCGCGCGACCGGCCGGATCAGCGCCAGTTCGTCGGCATCCATGATCCCGAACACCGACAGGCGGTGGTGGCCGAACTGCCTGACCTTTTCATTATCGTCACCGCCGAGCACCGCCGCCAGGTGAGCGACCCCGAAGCGCATTTCGGTGCGAAAGGCAGCACTCAGCAGCTTCTGGGCGACGGTGCTGACGTCGATCGTCGCCGGCGGGTCGAGGCAGTTGTCGCAATTGCCGCAACGCTCGGGCGGATCCTCGCCGAAATGGCGAAGCAGGATGGCGCGGCGGCAGGTCGCGGCCTCGACAAAGGCCGCCAGGGCATTGAGGCGCTCGCGCTCCTGCGGCCTCCGCTCGGGCTCGACCTCGGTTTCGATCCGGCGGCGGGCGCGGGCGAAATCCTCGGCGCCCCAGAACAGCCAGGCCTCGGCGGGGTCGCCGTCGCGGCCGGCGCGACCGGTTTCCTGGTAATATGCCTCGATCGACTTGGGCACGCCGGCATGGGCGACGAAGCGGACATCGGGTTTGTCGATGCCCATTCCGAAGGCGATCGTCGCGGTCATCACCATCTCCTCGCTGGCAACGAAGGAGGCCTGGTTGCGCTGGCGGACCCTGGACTCAAGCCCGGCATGATAGGCAAGCGCCGGACGGCCGGAGGCCGATAGCTGTTCAGTGAGCTTTTCGGTGGCTGCGCGGCTGGTCGCGTAGACGATGCCGGGACCGGGCTGGTCCTTGAGCAACGCCTTCAACTGCCCTGGAAGGCCGTCGCGCGGGCGGACATGGTAGCGGATGTTGGGCCGGTCGAAGCCGGCGAGGACCAGCCCGTCCTCGGGAATGCCGAGCTGGACCAGGATATCGGCGCGCGTGCGCCTGTCGGCGGTCGCGGTGAGCGCCAGCCGGGGCACGTCGCGGTGCTGGTCGAGCAGGGGCAGCAGCAGCCGGTAGTCGGGGCGGAAATCATGACCCCATTCGCTGACGCAATGCGCCTCGTCGATCGCGAACAGGGCGATGTCGGCTTCCTGCAGCAGCCGCGCAAATGCATCGGTCGTCGCCCGCTCGGGCGCGACATAGAGCAGGTCGAGCTTGCCGTCGCGCAATGCATCACGGATCGCACGCGGGTCCTCGCTGGCGCTGGTCAGCGACGCGGCGCGAAAGCCGAACCCGTCGGCGCTCCTCACCTGGTCCTGCATCAGCGCGATCAGCGGCGAAATGACGATGGCGGTCCCATGCCGGACCAGCGCCGGCAGCTGGTAGCAGAGCGACTTGCCTGCTCCCGTCGGCATGACCGCCAGGGTGTGGTGCCCGGTGAGCGCCCGCTCGACCACCGCCTCCTGCACGCCGCGAAAGTGGGAAAAGCCGAAGCGATCGTGGAGAAGCTGATGCACGCTGGTCACATCGCCCTCTATTGAGGCGCTTGGCGCCATGTGCAAGCTTGGCGCGCACTCTCCCGCCTGCCATGGAGGCAGGCAATGACCGTGCGCGTAGACATGGGCGTCGGGCCCTCCGGCGATCCCATTTCAATCGATCTGGAAGAGCTTTTGGCGACCCGCCTACTGGTGCAGGGCAATTCGGGCAGCGGCAAGTCGCATCTGCTGCGCCGCCTGCTTGAGAAGAGCGCCGGCCAAGTGCAGCAGGTCGTGATCGATCCCGAAGGCGACTTTGTCACCCTGGCCGACTGGTACGGCCATGTCCCGGTGGAGGCCGCCGACCATAGCGAGCGCGACATCGTCCGGCTGGCCGGCCGGATTCGCGAGCATCGCGCTTCGGTGGTGCTGAGCCTGGAAGGGCTGGAGGCGGAGGGGCAGATGCGCTGCGCCGCTGCCTTCCTGTCGGGCCTGTTCGATGCACCGCGCGATCATTGGTACCCGGCGCTGGTCGTGGTCGACGAAGCGCAACTGTTCGCGCCGGCCGGAGGTGGTGAGGTCGCCGAGGAAGTGCGCCGGGCGTCGCTCAGCGCGATGACCAACCTCATGTGCCGCGGACGCAAGCGCGGGCTGGCCGGCGTAATCGCGACGCAGCGGCTGGCCAAGCTGGCCAAGAATGTCGCGGCCGAGGCCTCCAACTTCCTCATGGGCCGGACCTTCCTCGACATCGACATGGCTCGCGCCGCCGATCTGCTCGGCATGGAGCGCCGCCAGGCCGAAGCGATCCGCGACCTCCCCCGCGGCACTTTCCTTGCGCTGGGTCCAGCCATATCCCGCCGCCCGATTGCGGTCGGGATCGGCGCGGTCGAAACCATGGCCCGCTCAATCAGCCCCAAACTCACGCCGCTCAATGTTCCGGCGGACAATCTTCACGAATTGCTATTCGCACCGGGTGAGAATGACCAACCCGTCATCCCGGCCTTGAGCCGGGATCCGCCTTCTCTTCCGTCCGAAGCCCTGCTCCAATCGATGGCCGCCGCCATGCCAGCCCGCGCCGAGCCGCTGCCCGCCAAATCGGAAGACGAAGCCGTCGCCATCACCGCCGACGTCCTCCGCGCAATCGTCGAGGATCCGGACAGCGGGGCGCGCTCCGCCTCAATCCTGTTCCAGGACTTCACTGTTCGCTGCCGGATGGCCGGCATTCCCCGTCCGCCGCTCCAGCTGGCCGAATTCACCCGTCGCCTGTCAATGGCCCGCGCTGGCATTTTCGATGCGTTCGACGACAGCTGGGCGCCCGCACTGGAAGCGGCGCGCTCGCTGCCCGACGACATGCTCGGGCCGTTCCTGCTGGTCGCCCGCGCCGCCCGCGAAGGCGCGCCTTGCCCGTCGGATGAGGCCATCGCCGCCAGCTACGGCACCGCCTCGCTCGGCCGTGCCCGCCGCCTGCTGCAATATATTGAGAGCCGCGAGCTGATCGTCAGCCGCGTTGACCTGGCGGGCAAGCGCTCGATCGCCATTCCGGGGCTGGGCTGGAGCACGGCGGCGGCGTAATCCGGCCACCCGGTTGTTTGCTCCGTTTCGGACCGGTTGGCTGCCAGTCTTTCATCTTTGCCTGCGACCCTCCGGGCTGTGAATAACACGACCACCCAAGCCTCTCCGGCCGACAATGGCCGGCTCCATCCTCGCACGCACCTGTTTGTGATCGCGACGCTTTATGCGGATTCGGGCTCAGCCCCGGTGCATGTTCGAAACATGTCGCAGACGGGTGCGCTGATCGAGTCAGCTGTCCTCCCCCGGCCGGGTACTTCGGTGAAACTCAAGCGAGGGAGCCTGCAAGCCAGCGGCCGGATCGTCTGGAAGGCCGGCAAGAGAGCCGGAGTTTCCTTCACCGGAGACATCCATGTTGCCGAATGGATGCTGAAGACTACCGGGCCGCAGGATCAGATTGACCGCATCGTCTCCGATTTCCGGGCCAACCGGCAGTCCGACCCAGCCGCATCCGGACAGCCATTGGCTCCCAAGGGTCATTGCTTGCGGTCCGAGCTGGACTCGCTGCGCGCCGACCTCACTCAGCTCGGCAATTTGCTCAGCAACGACGTGATCCTGGTCGCCACCCATCCGGAACTGCAGCTTCTGGACATCTCGGTGCAGCGGATCGACCAGCTGATCAAACGGCTTTGATATTGGCCGGTGGCTCCCGCTAGCCTTCCGCCACTTCCTCCAGCTCCCGTTCCGCCGCCTGGCGCGTCCAGAGCTCGGCATAGAGCCCGCCCATCGCTAGCAGCTCGGCATGGGTGCCCCGCTCCACCACCCGGCCGGCATCGAGCACCACGATCTGGTCGGCGCCGACCACGGTCGACAGGCGATGGGCGATGACGATCGTGGTTCGGTTGCGCGCGACGTCGTTGAGCGTCGACTGGATCGCCTCCTCGGTGCGGCTGTCGAGGGCGCTGGTGGCCTCGTCGAGGATCAGGATCGGCGGGTCCTTCAGCAAAGTGCGGGCGATCGCTACCCGCTGCTTCTCTCCGCCTGATAGCTTAAGCCCGCGCTCGCCGACCATCGATTCATAGCCCTGTGGCAAGGCGGCGATGAAATGGTCGATTGCCGCGCCCTTGGCTGCGCCATCGATGTCGGCGGGCGTCGCGGCCTCGCGGCCGTAGCCGATGTTGTAGCCGATCGTATCGTTGAACAGTACCGTGTCCTGCGGGACGATGCCGATTGCGGCGCGCAGGCTATCCTGCCTCACTTTGGCAATATCCTGACCGTCGACCATGATCCTCCCGGCGGTCGGGTCGTAGAATCGGTAGAGTAGGCGGGCGAGAGTCGATTTGCCCGCGCCCGATGGCCCGACCACCGCCAGGCTGGTTCCGGCTGGGACATCCAGGGTGACGCCCTTGAGGATGATCCGCTCGGGCTCATAGCCAAAAGCGACCTCCTCAAAGCGGACATGACCGTCGGTGACGACCAGCGCGGGCGCGTTCGGTGCGTCCACCACCTCGGCCGGAGTGTCCACCAGCAGGAACATCGCCTCCATGTCGATCAGCCCCTGGCGGATCGAGCGATAGACCCATCCCAGCATGTCGAGCGGCCGGAACAGCTGCATCAACAGGCTGTTGACCAGCACCACGTCGCCCGGAGTGAAGCGGCCCTGGCTCCAGCCCCAGACAGTGAAGCCCATCGCGCCGGCCATCATCAGGTTGGTAATCAGGCTTTGACCGATGTTGAGCCAGGCGAGGCTCACCTCATTCCGCACCGCGGCCCGGGTGAAGCTCGCGATCGCTTCGTCGTAGCGCTGAGCCTCGCGCTCCTCCGCGCCAAAATATTTGACCGTTTCGTAGTTCAGGAGGCTGTCGACGGCGCGGCCGATCGCCTTGTTGTCGACCTCGTTCATTTCCCGCTGCAGATGGGTCCGCCAGTCGGTCACCTTCCGTGTGAAGATGATGTATGCGGCGACCATCACCAAGGTAGCGCCAACCAGGCCGGGGCCGAATTTCAACCAGAAGATGATGCAAATGGCGGTCAGCTCGATGACCGTCGGCGCGATATTGAACAGCAGGAAATAAAGCATCATGTCGATGCTCTTGGTGCCGCGCTCGACGACCTTGGTGAGGCTTCCGGTCCGCCGCTCGAGGTGGAAGCGGAGGCTGAGCGCATGGACGTGGCGGAACACTCGGGCCGAAAGCCGGCGCGCGGCATTCTGTCCGACTTTCTCGAACAGCGCATTGCGGAGGTTGTCGGCCAGCACTCCGCCAAACCGCGCAGCGGCATAAGCGACGACCAGCATCAGCGCGGCAGTCCAGGCCGCGGCTTGGCCGCTCATCGCATCGACCACTGCCTTGTAGGCAAAGGGCATGGCGAGCGTGATCGCCTTGCCGGCCAGCACCAGCAGGACCGCGCCGACGACCCGCAACCGAAGTTCAATGTCATCCTTCGGCCACAGCATCGGCAGGAAGCGCCACAGCACCGAAAAGCCGCCCTTGGGTTTCTCGATCTCTTGGGCGGTGCTGCTCATCGGCCTGTCAGTTAGGGGCGGAGGGTCCGAACCGCAACGGATGCGGGTCCGTGGGCGTTGAACCGGACAACTGTACGAGGAACTGCGCCATGGCCGAAACCGACACTGAGCCGATGATTCACGAGGATGAGCTTCCGGGTTCCGAGGCGAAGCTTGAACCCAAGCCGGACTGGCAACCGCGCTACCCCGGCTCGGGCAGGCTGAAGGACAAGGTGGCGATCGTCACTGGTGCCGATAGCGGCATCGGCCGCGGGGTCGCGGCTCTCTATGCCCGCGAAGGCGCAGATATCGCCATTTTTTACCTGTGCGAGCATGAAGATGCGGAGAAGACCAAGAAGATTGTGGAGGGCGAAGGCCGCCGTGCTATCCTCGTGCCCGGCGACCTCGGCGATCCCGACTTCGCTCCACAGGCGGTGCAGAAGGTCATCGACACGTTCGGCCGGCTCGACATTGTCGTCAACAATGCCGGCGAGCAGCATGCCGACAAGGACATCGGCGACATTAGCGACGAGCAGCTCCGGCGGACGTTCCAGACCAACATCTTCGCCATGTTCTACCTCGTCCAGGCGGCTCTGCCACACCTCAAGCAAGGCGCCGCAATCGTCAACTGCACCTCGGTCACCATGTACAAGGGCAGCGAGGACCTGCTCGATTATTCGGCGACCAAGGGCGCCATCACCGCCTTCACCCGCTCGCTGTCGGCCAATCTGGTCAAAAAGGGCATCCGGGTGAACGGGGTCGCGCCGGGGCCGATCTGGACGCCGCTCAATCCTTCGGGCGGGCAGGAGCCGGAGGAAATCCCGGATTTCGGCAAGAACACCCCGATGGGGCGGCCCGGCCAGCCCAACGAAGTCGCGCCTAGCTTCCTCTTCCTCGCCTGTGACGATGCCAGCTACATGACCGGCCAGGTGCTGCACCCCAATGGCGGCATCATCGTCGGCGGATAGCGGTGCATATCCTGTCCGAAATCGGACATGTCGGACATATTTTCCGGACATTGACCAACGAGACGGGCGCCATCGTTAATGAATGAGTTGGGAAATTTCACCAAGTCTGCGCGCGATTTCCCGCCAATACACTGGAGCTGCACGGCGCGACTACTGAAAAATAAAGATATTTTTGAATTGGCACGCTCCCTGCAATGTATGCCGTGAGCCCAATCGGGGGTTCAGCAAAAGGGAGTTATCAAAATGTTCTCGTTCGTCGACACCCGCCAGATCGCCGTCAGCCTTGCCGGCGCCTTCATCACGTCGCTGCTGTTCGTCTCGGCCGCCACCTCGCTGCCGATCGCATAAGCAACCGCAACGTCATTGAAGAAAGACAGGACCATGAACGGTCGCTTCGTCATCAACCGCAGCCGCGCCAAGGTCATGGGCGTGTGCTCAGGGCTGGCCGACTGGCTGCAAGTCGATGTTCTCATCGTCCGCCTCGGCGTCGTCCTCGCCACGCTGATGACCGGCCCGGTTGCCGTGCTCATCTATATTTTGACCGGTTGGTTGGCCAACGAAGACCGCTAAGGCGGTCCCGGCCAACCAGCTCCCCCATCTGTTTTTCGCCCGTCGATTGTGGCACCTTCGCAATGGCTGAACGTTAGGCGGCCAAGGAGGCGGCAAATGGAACGGCAAGGCGAAGAGGTTCATCTCAACGAGACCGAAGCAACCGCCGGCGTGAAGCAGCAGGGCGTGCGCTACGTCCTCGGCTTTTCGCTGTTGCTGGTCGTGATCGCCCTGTCGGCCGTCTGGATCCTCGGCTCCCTCCTCTGATTTATTGACCACCTTCCCCTTTCCGTAGGGCTTCTGGCCATCGCTCCCCAACGGGATTAGCCTGCATCCAGGTTTTTGCAGGAGTCGACCCCGATGCGCGCTTTTCCACCAATCATGCTGTTTGCCCTCGCCTCCCTGGCCCAACCGCTTAGCGCGGCCTTGCCGGTGGGTGCGAAAGCGCCGGACTTCCAGACCACCGGGGCGGTGGGTGGCAAGGCGTTCAAGCTGCATCTGAAAGACCAGCTCAAGCATGGCCCGCTGGTGCTCTATTTCTACCCAAAGGCCTTTACCCAGGGATGCACCCTGGAGGCCAAGGCGTTCGCCGATGCGATGCCCGAATTCAAAAAGGCCGGGGCGCGGGTGGTTGGAATGAGCGCCGACAATCTCGATACGCTCAAGCGCTTTTCCACCGAAGCGTGCCGAAACAAGTTCCCGGTCGCAACCGCATCGCCGGAGACGATCAAGGCCTATGATGTGGTGCTGAAGCAAAAGCCCGAGCTGACCGATCGTACCAGCTACGTCATCGACCGGAAGGGCCGTATCGTCATGGTCCATTCCGACCTCGATTGGAAAGACCATGTGGCCAAGACATTGGCGGCCGTCAGGACCTTGAAGAATTAGCGCAGGCCCGGCGACCGCCGGGCAAGGCGCAGCCAGAATCGCCGGTGTAATGATAGTGGGTTCGCTCAGGCGGACCGCTTCATGTAACAGCTGGTCGATAACCCAAGTTAACCAATGCGGCTAGATCAGCCCGCCGCCGGAACAAATCCATAATCGAGTCGTTCACGCAACAATGCCCGGAAACAGCCGGATTTTGACCGATGCACCTATCGAAAGTTAACCAGCTAAGCTATTTAAATTGCACATTTTGCAGGTTAATTTCGCGCGGATGACGTTAACCTCTTCCGTTAATGGTGGATCGGAGTCACCCTTGCACGCTTGGATTTTGGGGAGGGGTCTCATGGCAATTCAATGGATCGGAGCAGCAATTGCCGGCGCCTGTATGGCGGCCGCGGCTCCCGCCGTGGCGGCAAGCGGCGAAGCCGGGGCCAGTCCTTCGACTCCCAATACCAGTCGGCAGGTCGTCATTCACACGTCGGGCCTGCCGTTAAGGAAATCGAGCCGTCCGCTCATGCTCGACCAGCCGGCCAGCCCGGACGTATTCGGTACGGTGGCACTCAATGCGGGCGTGACTTTTTATGACGCGCGCTTTCGCCGCGTCGCATCGACGGACATCAAGGACCCAATGGTCGCGCAACTCGCGGCTGCCGCTGCGGGGCTCGACCCGATAGCGAAGCTTCGATTGGTCCAACATGAGGTCAACAGCCGCATTCGCTGGCAGCATGACCTCGATAATATGGGTGTCGCCGACTTCTGGGCCAACGCCGGCGAAACGCTGCGCCGCGGGACCGGGGATAGCGAAGACATCGCCATCGTTAAGATGCAGGTGCTGAAGGCCGCCGGGTTCAGCCCCAAGGATCTCTACATCAGCATCGGCCGTCACAATGTCCGCGGGGCGCACATCCTGCTCCTGGCGCGAACCACCAGCGGCTTCTACGTGCTCGATGACATGAACCCAGAACTGATCACTCCGGCGCAGAACAATCGATTCACGCCGATCATGACGCTCGGCCAGGGGATGAGCTGGATCCACGGCCGGCGCTCGGGCACGCGCGTCGCGAGCGCCACCAGCGGCGTTTCGCGAGCGCAGGCAAAATAGGCCGATTTCGACTGGAAGCCGGTTGTGACCGGCGACCCCTTCAAGCTTGATCGATTTCTAGCTGCCCAATCGGGCGGCGTGTATGAGCAGGCCCTCGCCGAGCTAAGGGCGGGCCGCAAGCATGGCCACTGGATGTGGTTCATCTTTCCCCAGCACCGCGATTTGGGCCGTAGCGCTACGGCTAGATTTTACGGCTTGGCCGGGCTGGATGAAGCGCGAGCCTTCGCGTCCCATCCGATACTTGGCGAGCGGCTCCGGCTATGCTGCCGCGCCATCCTGCCGCACTTGGAACGGGAGCCGGCCACCGCGATTCTCGGCTCGATCGACGCGCTCAAGCTCGGCTCATCGATGGAGATCTTCAGCAAGGCGGTTCCGGAAGAGCCGCTGTTCGCCAAGGTCAGTGCCGCCGCAGCTAGTGCTGCTTGAAGAATTGCACCTCGCGCTCATGCTTCTCGGCGGCGGCCCGACTGGCGAACGTCCCGAGGTTCCGGCGCTTGCCCGTCGAGGGATCCTTTTTGCGTGAATAGAGGCGAAACTCGCCGCTCTTCAATTTCCTGATCATGCGGTGATAACGCTCCGGCCGGCTCAACGCTGCCGCTCGCGCCGCAAGCCCAGCGCGGCGCAACGGCAAAAATGGTCAGGCTCAACATCTTTCACTCCACTTCTGTCGAGGGTGGCCTACTCAACTAATACACCCTGGGCGAGGCGGTTTCGACGGACGACTGCCAAGGCTCGACCGACAGCAAGAGCGTCGACAGCCGAAGCGGCGCGTGGCAGTTTCCGGTCATGAGCCGCGAGATCCAGAGCTGGGCCGAGTTCTGGCCCTTCTACCTGCGTGAGCATTCGAAGCCGCGCACGCGGGCGCTGCATTATGCAGGAACCACATTGGTGGTCGCGCTCCTGGTCCTTGTCCTGGTAACGGGCCGCGGGCTTTGGCTGCTGGCAATCCCGGTCGCCGGCTATGGCTTTGCGTGGATCGCCCATTTCGCGGTGGAGCATAACCGGCCGGCTACCTTCACCTACCCGCTTTGGTCGCTCGCTGCCGACTTCAAGATGTGGTGGCTATGGCTGACCGGCCGGCTGGCGAAAGAGCTCAAGAACGCCGGCGTTCCATAGTCCTTGGCCGGATCGACTCTTTCCGGCCGATAGCGCATCATCGCGATTGCCGGATCTATCACCTCTGTTCCTAGGGAGGCGGCCATGGCTGGCGAACTGGCGATTGTGTTGAGTGGCGGGGGCGCCAAGGGCGCCTTCCAGGTCGGCGTACTCGATGAGCTTATCACCAACCGCGGGGTCAAGATCGACATTGCCGTCGGCACTTCGACAGGGTCGATCCAGGCGCTGGCGGTGGCGCAGGACGACATTCCAAAGCTGGTCCAAACCTGGTCCAGGCTCCGCAAGAACAGCGACATCTATGAAAAGCGGCCGCTTGGCGTCGCCAGCGCGCTGCTCGGTTCCAAATCGATCTACAAGGCCGGCGGGCTGAAGCGAATGCTTGAGGACACCGCCGATGACGACCGGCTGCGCGCCACCGGCAAGAAGCTGCGGCTGGGCGTGGTCAACCTCGGCACCGGGCTGTTCCGGACGATCGACGAGACTGTGCCGGGCATTCACAACTGGGTCTATGCCAGCTGCGCCATGCCGGTCTTCTTCGAGCCGCTGAAGACCAGGGCGATGGACGGGACCGAGGAACAATGGGTTGACGGCGGCGTGCGCGATGTCACCCCGCTCGGATCGGCAATGGAGCTCAACCCGCGCGGCATTATCGTCGTCAGGGCTTCGCCGAAGCCGGAGCCGGGAACGGTGCGCACCTTTGGCGACCTCATCCAGATCGGCCTCAGGGCGGTCGGCATCCTCCAGCAGGAGGTATCGATGAACGACCTCGCCAATGCGACCTTGATCAACGACATGATCGCTACGCGAGGTTCGCAGTTCCGGGCGCTCGAGGCGCTCGGGATATCCGGCCAGCAGGCTGCTTCGATCCTGCGTCCGCTCGACGTCCAGCTGGCGAAATATCGGTTCGTTCCCAACTGCGTGATCGAACCGGAACGGGAGTTTATGGACACCTTGCAGTTCGAACCGGACAAGATCGCCGAAGCCATGGCGGCCGGCCGGGCGGCGGTTGGCCGCATGTGGGAGTCGATCGAACCGCTGCTTACCTGATTGGAAATCGGGGTTCCGGTTCGACATAGACAAAGGCGCGGCGGCCGGATTCAAGGGCAAGTTGTGCGCGCGCATAATCGCTGCCCTCATATTTGTCCGTCGCGGTCAGTTCATCGGCGGTGAGAAGGAATAGCTGGCCGGGAACGCGATCCGCCGGATTGTCTGTCCGCCGGACGACCATATGGGTCTTGGTCCCGCTGATCCTCACCGCATCCGGATCGCGGTCGGGAAGCACCTCCATCCGGTATCCGGCGAGGGCGTCGGGCGAGCCCTCCAATCGCCGGCCATAATTGGCCAGCTGCACCTCGGGCATTTGCAGGGTGCCATAGGAAAAGAGGGGAATATCAGCCTTCATTCAAGCTGCTGCGCTCGCGCTTCGGAAGTTCGGGATGAAGCGTTTCCCAGCCAAGGCGCTCCTTGATCCAAATCTCGACGTTGGGCGGAAAACGGTCGGCGTCGTCCAGGGTGCCGGTGGTGATGTCCATATGGCCGGGGCGCTCGGAGCGGCGATAGCCGACCGTACTCCCGCAATCCTTGCAATAGAGCCAGTGGATGCCGGGCGAGCTGCTAAAGTCCGCGGGCTCGCCGGACAGCCATTCGAACCCGTCCCGTTCGAACACCGCCCATGCGACATTGGTGCCTCCGCTTGCACGCCGGCAATCGGCGCAGTGGCAAAGCGTTGCGGCAACAGGTTGGCCCCGGACGCGATATCGGATTGCGCCGCACAGGCAGCCGCCTTCGGCCGGTTCGTTCATGCGTCGGCCGGGCGCACCGGCATCATAGCCAGGTCGCCCACCACCGTGGTCCATTCGCGCACACGCCAATGCGCGACCATGCCGCTGGTGACATAGGGATCGGACCGGGCAAAATCCTCCGCCACCGACTTGTCGTCGCCGACGAACATCAGCACCGCGCCGTCGACTGGATCGGCCAGCGGACCGGCGACGATCAGTTCGCCGCGTTCCTGCGCCGCCCAGGCGAGTCCCAAATGTTCGGCCCGAAATTGCGGGCGACGTTCGACATAGTCGGGCCCGGCTTCGTAAAAGAGGAGAAAATGTTTCATCGGGCCTCCTTAGCCCGAAGCGCGATCCTGCCAAAGTTAACCTTTTTCCAAGAAGCGCGGCGCACAGTGTTGCGACAAATAATAAGCGGAGGGTTAGATGGGGGCGCCTGAGTCGGGCATGGAGGCGGTCGAATCGCCGACGGCGGAGGGGCTGCTCACCGCCTTCCGGACGATCAAGGACGGGGAACGGCAGCGCCACGAACGCGTGCTCGACTATTGGCTGTCCATCCGCGGCGACAAGGAATTTCCGCCACTCCATGACCTGGATCCGCTCGAGATTTCCGACGCGGGACCCAGTTCGGTACTGCTCGAGCTCATCGGCGGTGGGCAGGACGCCGAAATCCGCCATCTCGGGGAATCGCTCAATGAGGACGGCTCCATTCAGCGGATCATCGACGCCGCCAATCCGTCGATCCTCCACTGCATCGCAAAGAAGCTGCCGATCGTCGCCATCTCCCGCGACTTCCTGTCCTTCGAGGATAGCTTCGGCACTGCTCCGGGCGCGACGCGATGCTGGGTGACCCTGTTGCCGCTCAGCAGCTGCGGTTCGTGGGTGGACTATGTCTATGCTTTTGTCAGCGTCGAGACAGGCGGTGGCAAGGCTGCCACGGCGCCTGAGTCTGACGCGGAGCCGGAAGCGTTGGCAGCTGAAGAGCTGATTTTGGAGGAAGCAGAGCCAGACGTCGAAGTTCCGGGCCTGGAGCAGGAAGCGGTCGAGCAGACCGCGGCCGAAGAAACCGTCGACTTTGACCCTGCCGAAGTCACCGATGAACCCGAACCTGTCGAAGTCGCTCATAACCCGGAAGCGGAGCCGGAACCGCAGCCAGTCGGGGTCGTCAGCGAATTGGAACCCGAGCCGGAGCCCATCTGCGAACTGGAGCCTGACCCGAAGCCGGAGGCAGAGCCAGCGGCGGAACTCGACGAACCGTCCGCAGCAAAGAGTGGTCCTGGTTTCTCCAAGCTGCTCGAGGGCTTTGCCAGTTTGACCGGTTTTTATGGCCAGGGCGTCCAGGTCGATCCTGTAATCGACACAAACGCTCCCGCCGGGGAACCCCCCGTCGAGGAACCGCCGGTCGAGGAACCGGACGCGATCGAACAACGGATTGTTCCGCCTGAACACGAACCTGCGATCGCAGAGCCGGTCACAACCGAAGGACCGGTCGCAACCGAAGAACCGGTGGCGATCGAAGAATCGGCCGCGGTCGAGCGGCCCATCGAGCAGACTGACGAAGAAGTCGCGCCGCCAGCGGCGCCAGTGACGGAGGAAGCCTTGCAGAGCAAACTCTCAGACGTCCGGGCCAAGGCCGACGAGGCCCGCCAGGCCCAGCTCCGCGCCACGGTGGCGCTCCAGGAAGGCCTCAGCGCGGCCTATGACTTCGCGCTCGATGCGGAAACCAGTCCGGAGGAATATCTGCGGCTGGTCGAGGCGCAGGGCCTGAAGATCCAGCTGCGCGCTCCGATGGCGCCGATCGCCAGGCTGGCTTTCGATGGCGTGTGCGAAGCTGCGACCATCGCGCAGTTCGAAGCGGTGCTGGCCTGGGCCCTCAAGCAGGAGATTCCGCGCGGCTCGCTGCTGAAGCGGATCGAGCAGGCCGGCGGGATTTCGGAGCTGTTGAGCGAAGTTTCCGGCCCGGCCTAAGCGGGCCGCCTATTTTTTGTCGGCGAAGCCCTTGGGCGCCCTCAGGCTTAACCCCTCGATCACCGCCTCCTCGGCGCATTTACGCGAGATTTCAGCGAGGATGGCGATGTCGTCATCGCCGGCCTGGCGCGCCAGCCAATGGGTGCGGCTGGCAATGCCGCGCAATTCATGAATCGCGGCTTCGGGAAGCTTGCCCTGGTTTTGGAGCAGCCGTTCGAACACCGCTTCGGACAGCGGCGCTTCGAAGGCCAGGCCGATGAATTCCTCGCAATGCCAGGCGACGCGGCAGCGCTGGTTCTGAAGTCCGGCGACTCCCAGCCACACCCAGCTGTCGTCGGCAACGACGGTCGAGCACGACACGCGGCAGCCATGGGTGGAGATGTCGATTACCCGTGCCGGCGCCTTGCGCGTCCCATCGCGCAATGTCGCATCGAGATGCAGCGCGGTCCTGGCCACGCGCCTGCGTTCGGACTGGGAATGAGCGGTTTGAGCCATGTGAGTCTGCTCCCGCCGCCGAGTTTGCGCCGCCAGATGTGAACAAATGGTTGGCGTCGGCCCTTTCCGGTCAGTTAATCGGCGCGGCGTTCGCCTCGCTTTCCGGCCTACGGATGACGCCGAAAACGATCACGAATAGCGCGATCGATACCATCGCCGCCGCTGCCAGGAATGCGGAGCCCGGAAAGCCATGTTCGGCGCCAAGGGCCAGGGCCTGGGTCATCGCCAGAGGACCCACGATCGCCCCCACGCTTGCAACCGACGCCATCCCGCCCTGCAACGCGCCCTGGTTGGACGCATCCGTCATCCGCGAAAGAAGCGCGTTGGTCGACGGGTAGACTAGCCCCTGCAGGGCGCTGAAGAAGATGATCGGATAGACCATCCAGCCCTGCGGCACGAAGGCATAAAAGGCGAAGCTCAATCCGCCCACCAGCATGCCCGTGACGATGCTTCGTTCCTCACCGAACCGGGCTACCGCCCTGCCGGTGAGGAACACCTGCGCGAGGGCCATGGACACGCCGGCGGCCGCCAATGACCAGCCGATCTGTGCCGACGACCAGTTGAACTTGAGCACTGCCCAGAATGCCCAGGTCGAAGGATAGACCTGATGCGCGATCTGCCACAGCAGCGACACCATGATCAGCGGCACCGCCGTGGAGGCCTGCAGCAATGGAGCGAACGTCCCGAAGGCATTGGCCCGGCGCCAGTCGAACCTCCGCCGGTCCTCGGCTTTCAGCGTTTCCGGCAGGCTGGTGAGGATCCACAGGAAATTGAACCCGGCGAGGACTGCGGCGGCGATGAAGGGCGCGCGCGTGCCGAATCCCGCCAGCAGCCCGCCCAAGGCCGGGCCAATGATGAAGCCGCCGCCGAATGCTGCCCCCATCAGGCCGAACACTCGCGCCCGGTCCTTGCCCGGCGTGACATCCGCCAGCACGGAATTGGCGGGTCCATAAGTCGCGCCGGCAACGCCAGCCACCAAGCGGCCGACGAACAGCCAGCCAATGGTCGGCGCGGCCGCCATCAAGGCATAATCGACGGTGAAGGCGAACGCGCAAAGCAGCAGTACGGGACGCCGGCCGAAGCGATCGCCCAGGTTGCCCATGATCGGGCCGGCGAGGAACTGCATGCCGGCATAGGCCACCAGCATATAGCCGGCGATGCGGGTCGCTTCCGACACGGAAACATGCGCCAGATGGACGACCAGGCTCGGCAGCACGGGAAGCACGATCCCGAAGCCGATCGCGTCGAGCAGCAGCACGAGCAGGACGACCGGCACGGCATGGCGGTTGCGAGTCATGGCGTCCACGCTGTCACGATTGCCGCCCGGCGATCAAGGCAATGCTGTCCTGGGTCGAATGCCCTGACGATGTCATGTTCGATTCACATATACAAAACGTAAACCCGTGATAATTTGGCCGGGTGCCGAATCTCCATTTTTTGGAGGAGGCGCGGCATGTCCAGTAAATCCAGGGAAACCATCCAGCTCATTCAGCATGAGCTTGCGCGCAAGGGATATGATCCCGGCGTGATCGACGGCATCTGGGGCCGGCGGACCGAAGGCGCCGTGCGGGCATTCCAGGCGTCGCATGGGCTGGTCATCGACGGAATCGTTGGCCCGGTCACATGGCAAACGCTGTTCGGCAGCCCAGCGGCGGTCGAGCCGATCAATAGCCCGGCCATTCCCTGGTTTCAGGAGGCGCGCCGGCTGATCGGGCTCAAGGAGCGCGTTGGCCCCGGCAACGAGCCGAAGATCATCGACTGGGCGAAAGATGCCGGGATCGCCTATTCCAGCGACGATATTCCCTGGTGCGGGCTGTTCGTCGCCCATTGCGTCAGCTCGACGCTCGGCGAAGAATCCCTGCCCGCCAATCCTCTGGGTGCGCGCCAATGGCTCAGGTTCGGCGCTCCCTGCCCGAAGCCGGTTCCCGGTTCGATTCTCGTCTTCTGGCGGGAAAAACGCACCAGCTTCAAAGGCCATGTCGGATTCTATGCGGGCCAGGAAAAGAGCACCGGCGTCCTTCATGTCCTCGGCGGCAACCAGAGCAATTCGGTGTCCATCGCGCGGATCGCACCCGATCGTCTGCTGCAAGCGCGCTGGCCGGCGACCGTGCCGATCAGCGGCGACAAGGTGGAGATAGCGTCCGGCCAAACGATGTTCTCGACCAACGAGGCTTGAGCGGGAAGGCGATGGTGGGGCCCGCAAGGTTCCATCCATCGCGGCCCCGTAACGGGCCACGGTAAATGTTGCGGCCAAACGGTGCTCCAATCGGTTGGCCTTTCATGACCTACAACTCCACAAATGTCCGTTCGGGCCTGACCGCGATTGCCGCGGTCCTCGCCTTGTCATCCACCCCGCTCATGGCGCAGGAGACGACGACACCTCCGGATCCGGTGACCGAGTCGACCACGGAATCGGCCCCTACGGCCGATCCGCTGGCGCCTGAACCGGCCGCCTCGGAACCGGCCGCCTCAAAAGCTGCCCCCGCCAAGACCACCGCACCTGCCACGAAGCGCCGTGCGGCCGCCCCTTCGCGGACCGCCCCACCCACCCGGGCGGCCAGCCAGCCTGCGCGCAGCGCCGCCCCGGCCAGCGCCACGCCGACCAGCGAAGCGACTGCCCAACCGGTGCCGGCCGCTCCGCCGGCTGCCGCTCCCCTCACCGCACCGCCAATGGCGGAGGCGGCACCGCCCCCGGCTGAGCCGGCGCCCGCTTCCACCAATCTGATGTCGGACGAGGCGCTGCCGATTGCCGGTGCTGCGGGTCTCGGCCTGCTTGCCCTTGGCGGCATCGGCCTTGCCGTCCAGCGCCGCCGCCGCCGGCGGGAAGAGATGCAGCATTTCAAGGCCAACCAGGCCTATCTGGACGAGCATCCCGAAGCGGCCACGCCGCACCATGACGAGCCGGCCTTCGCTCGGCCCGCTCGGCCGTGGATCGCCGCAACAACTCCGGAGGCGGCCGTAGCCCCCGACGCGCCCCGAACGAAACTGCCGGAGGGATTCGACCTGTCGCGCTTCGGCCCGCATGTCCGTGCCGCATATCTGGGGCCGACGCCGGACAACCCGTCCGTGTCGCTCAAGCATCGCCTGCGGCGAGCGGCGGCGATGGACCAGCAGGCTCGGAAGGAGGCTGGGGAGCACCGCGAAGCAGAGCGGGCCGCAGCCCGCCCGAGCCCGGCCAGGAAGCCCGCATGGGCCGCCGCGAACGGCGAAGGCTTCATGCTCCGCCGCGCCGGAAGCGACCAGCCCGCCCGCCCGGCCCGTCCGGCCTACCAGAAGTAGTGAGAGCGTGCCGCGCCGCCCGGCTTGACCGGGCGGCGCTTTTCTATTCGGCCGGTTCGCCTCGATCGCCGAGTTTAGAATTTCAGCGGATGTGCTGTAGGACAAGCCTTTGGGGGGATTGCCGCGACGATGAGCGCCATCCGAATCCTGGTCGACGCCGACGCCTGCCCGGTGAAGGACGAGGTCTACAAGGTCGCGTGGCGGCGCGAGGCGCCCGTATGCGTGGTCAGCAACATGCGGATGCGGGTGCCGGAGCATCCGTTGATCCAGCGGGTGGTGGTCAGCGACAAGTTCGACGCGGCGGACGACTGGATCGCGGAAGCGGCGGACGCCAGGACGGTGGTGATCACAGGCGACATATTGCTCGCCGACCGCTGCCTCAAGAAGGGCGCGACGGTGATCGGCCACAACGGCAAGCCCTTCACCACCGCCAGCATCGGCTCTGCCATCGCCACCCGCGCAATAATGGCCGATTTGCGGGTCGCCGCCGATAGCATCACCGGCGGCCCGAAGCCGTTCGCCAAGGCGGACCGCTCGCGGTTCCTGCAGGCGCTGGATGAGGCGATCGTCGTCGCCGAGCGCAAGGGAGGGATTGCGAAGCGATCCTGAGCTTGCGTCGAAGAGACGGCGCGATGCGGACGGCGGGTCTGCCCAATCGAACCCGACTGACGGCGTAGCCAGGCTGGTATGGGGTCTTTCCAAGCCGCTTCTGTAGGAATGTCCGCTATAGGATTACTCACCCGGCCGCCCCAAACACCCGTTCGACCAGCGCTGTGTCGAGATATTCCCGCAGCTCGACCAGCTTGCCGCCTTCCAGCCGAAGGACGAAGCAGTAGCTGTTGTTGTAGTCCTTGCCGGTCTTGGTCTTGACCTCGCCGCGGCCGCGCACGACCACCCGGTCGCCCTCGGCGATGATCTCGTCGATGGTGAAGCGGTAGGGGGTGGCGAAGGCCTCGAACAGGGGCGCGAGCAGGTCGCGCTTGACCGCCTCCTTGCCTTCATAGCTGCGCGAGAAGCGGCTCTGGCCCTCGATGATCCAGGCGAAATCGTCGGTCATCAGGTCGGTGAGCGGCCGGATGTCGGACCGCCCCATCGCCTCGAACGCGTCGCGGACCAGCTGCTTGTTGGTTTCGATGGACATCAGCGTCACTCGGCGGCGGGGAGGTACAGCTCGCCGCCTTTTTCGTGGAAGCGCTTGCTCATCTCGGCCATGCCCCGTTCGACTTCGCTCACGGCAGGAGCTTCTGGGTCGGTGTCCCGTGAGTTCTCCACCCCCCTCACCCCGGTCGCCGAAGGCGAGTCGCCCTCTCCCGCGAGGGGAGAGGGGCTTTCGGCCTGCAGCTTTGCAAACTCCCGTACTTCTGCCGAGATCTTCATGCTGCAGAATTTGGGGCCGCACATGCTGCAGAAGTGGGCGGTCTTGGCGCCCTCCGCCGGCAGCGTCTGGTCGTGAT
>JBJMUA010000068.1:0-9008 GCA_045811425.1 Sphingomicrobium sp.
GCACCCTCATCGAGGCCGTGGCTCACGCCACCGGCGTCGCACCGGAAGGTGATCGCAAGGCTTCGCATCGCGTGATCGCGGACCACCTGCGCACCTCCTGCTTCCTCGTGGCCGACGGCGTGCTGCCGTCGAACGAAGGCCGGGGTTATGTGCTCCGCCGCATCATGCGCCGCGCCATGCGCCATGCGCACCTCCTGGGCGCCAAGGAACCTCTGATGTACCGGCTGGTGCCGGAACTGGTGGCGGAGATGGGCAGCGCCTATCCCGAACTCGTCCGTGCCCAGCCGCTGATCGAGGCGACCATGCTGCAGGAGGAGACGCGGTTCCGCCAGACGCTTGCGAATGGCCTCAAGCTGCTCGACGAGGCGACCGCGGAGATGAGCGATGGCGGAACGCTCCCTGGCGAGACCGCCTTCAAGCTGTATGACACCTTTGGCTTCCCCTACGACCTGACCGAGGACGCGCTGCGCGCCCGTGGCCTCAAGGTCGATCGCGGCGGTTTCGATGCGGCCATGGCCGAGCAGAAGGCCGCCGCCCGCGCAGCCTGGAAGGGATCGGGCGAAAAGGCGTCGGACGAGCTGTGGTACGACCTGGCGGAGGAAGTCGGCGCGACCGAGTTTACTGGCTATTCCGGCCACGAAGGCGAGGGCGTGGTCCTGGCGCTGGTCAAGGACGGCGTCCGCGTCGAGGGGGCGAACGAGGGGGAGACCGTTACCGTCATACTCAACCAGACACCCTTTTACGGGGAGAGTGGCGGGCAGGTTGGTGACGCGGGAAAATTGAGTTCCCTCCTAGGCTTCCATGGCGAAGTTGAGGACACTTCGAAACCGCTGGGCAAGCTTCACGCACTTCGTACGCGGGTGGTGAAGGGTGCGGTCAATGTCGGCGATGTGCTGCAGCAACAGGTCGATGTGGAGCGGCGCTCGGCGACCCGGGCCAACCATAGCGCGACCCATTTGCTGCACGCCGCGCTCCGCAACCGCCTGGGCGGGCATGTCACCCAGAAGGGCAGCCTGGTCGCGCCGGACCGGCTGCGCTTCGATTTCTCGCATCCCAAGGCGCTGACCCAGGAGGAAATCGCCCAGATCGAGGCCGATGTGAACGCCGAGATTCGCGCCAACGAGCCGGTTGCGACCCGGCTGATGACGCCGGACGAGGCCGTAGCCTCGGGCGCGCTGGCCTTGTTCGGCGAGAAATATGGCGACGAGGTTCGCGTGCTGTCGATGGGGCGCGAGGATGACAGCCGCTACTATTCCGTCGAGCTGTGCGGCGGCACCCACGTTGCCGCGACCGGCGACATCGCCATCTTCAAGATCATCTCCGAAAGCGCGGTATCCTCGGGCGTGCGCCGCATCGAGGCGCTGACCGGGGAGGGCGCGCGCCAATGGCTCAACGCCCGCGATGAGAAGCTCAGGGAAACGGCCGCCGCGCTGAAATCCTCGCCTGACGAGGTTCCGGCCCGCGTCGCGGCGCTGGTTGAAAACGCGCGCAAGCTGGAGCGTGAACTGGCCGAGGCAAAGAAGGCGCTTGCGATGGGCGGCGGCACCAAGGCGGATGCTGCCGGACCGGAGCAAGTCGGCGGCCATGCGTTCCTCGGCCAGGTGGTCGAAGGGCTCGATCCCAAGGGGCTGCGCGGCGAGGTCGACGGCATGAAGCAGCGGCTTGGCAGCGGTATTGCCGCGCTTGTCGCGGTCAATGAGGGCCGCGCCAGCGTCGCAGTCGGGGTAACCGATGACCTTGCCGGCCAGGTTTCGGCGGTCGAACTGGTCCAGGCGGCGGTCGCGGCCCTTGGCGGGCAGGGCGGCGGCGGCCGGCCCGACATGGCCCAGGGCGGCGGCCCGGACGGCTCGAAAGCCAATGAGGCGCTCCAGGCGGTTCGTGAAGCGCTGGAGAATGTCGCTGCGTGATCGCGTAGGCTGACCTTCACCCCTGCGGAGTAGCCGGGTCCGGCAATCTGCGGCGTCCCAGGCTCGGTTCCACCTCCAGCTCCCCGGCTTCCATGATCTCAGACCTGAGCTGACTTCGCTTTTCGTGAATCGAGGCGATCACCGGACCCATCGCTACGCCGATGTCGACCAGCACCGCCTCGCTGAGCTGCAGCGAAGCTTCCAGCGCTTCCGGCACGGCGTCGGTCACGCCGGCACGATAGAGGGCCGCGGCATGGTCAGCATCGCGGGCGCGGGCAATGATCGGCAGCGCGGGATGCTCGATCCTGAGCCGCTTAGCCACGCGCGCCGTCAACACCGGATCATCCATCGTCAGCACCACGGCGACCGCCTTGTCGAGGTCAAGCTTCTCGATCAGTTCCTTTCTCGAGACATCGCCGTAAAGCACCGAATATCCAGTCTTTCTGGCATCGGCGAAGCCGTCGATGTCGCTGTCGACCGCCAGGTAGGCTCGGCCATGTTCGGACAGCATGTCGGCCACCATCCGACCGACCCGGCCGAAACCGAAGATCACCGTCTTGCCGGCTGTCGGGCCAATTTCCTCATCCTTGAACTCGGCACGCCGAGCCCGACCGGCCATGAAGCGGCCCAGGCTGGCAAGGAGCGGCGTCAACATCAGGCCCAGCGCCGTCGCGGCAGACCAGAAACCGACTGTCTGGGAACTCAAGATGCCGGCAAGCCCCGCCGCTCCGAGGACAATCAAGGTGGTTTCCGAGGGGCTTGCCATCAGGATGCCCGTCTCGCGCGCTACGGCCGCCGGCGCCCCGGCCATTTTCAGCAGTACCCCGGTCACGATGGCCTTGATCAGGATGACGCAGGCCAGGGCGCCAAACAGCATCGCCCAATCGTCGACCAGCGCGCTAATGTCGATCCGCATGCCGACGGTGATGAGGAAGACGCCGAGGGCCAGCCCCTTGAACGGCTCAGTCACGACCTCGACTTCATTGCGATAGTCGGTTTCGGCTATGACCAGCCCGGCAACCAGCGCCCCGATGATCGGCGACAGGCCGGCGGATGCCGTGATCGTGGCCGAAAGGATCACCACCAGCAGCGAGATGGCGAGGAACAGCTCAGGCTTTTTGGAGCGTGCTGCCTGGGCGAACAGCGCCGGCAGGATGAAGCGGCCGACGAGGAGGATCGCGAGGATTACCGCGAGGCCCTGCACCGCAATTAGGCCCAGCCCGCTGGCAGCCTTGCCGGCCGCGCCGATCAGGAACAGCATCGGCACCAACGCCAGATCCTCGAACAGCAGCATGGCCAGCGCCGCGCGGCCGACCTGGCTGTGGGTTCCGGAGATGGGCAACACGAGTGCCGTCGACGACATCGCAAGGGCCAGTGACAGCCATAGCGCGCCTTCGATGGTCATGCCTGCAACCAGCAGGGAACCGCCGATCAATGCCGCCGTCAGCAGCAGCTCGGCGGCGCCGATGCCGAACACCATCGTCCGCATCGCCACCAGGCGGCGGATGCTGAGTTCCAGGCCGATGGAAAACAAGAGGAAGACGATGCCCAGCTCCGCGAAGGGCTCGATTCCTTCGGGATCGGTAATCGATATCCATTCCAGCCATGGATAGCGGCCGGTTAGTGCGCCCAGACCGAAGGGGCCGGCGATGATGCCGACCAGGATGAAGCCGATGACCGGGTTGATCTTGAAACGCGCGAACGCCGGGATGACGATACCCGCCGCGCCGAGGATGGTCAGCGCGTCGCTCAGCGCCGGGGTAATATGGAATTCGCCCGCCATGGGCTGGTTTAAGCAGGACCAGGCCAATTAGTCATCCTCCCCACGCGTTCGGCGCGGGGAGCAGGGATCAGGCCCCGACGGTCTCTTCGGCCATCGCGGCTTCGAGATTCTCGCGGATCGCCTCGAAGAATTGCTCGGTGGTCATCCAGGCCTGCTCCGGGCCGACGAGGAGGGCGAGATCCTTGGTCATCTTGCCGCTCTCCACCGTCTCGACGCAGACGCGCTCGAGCGTTTCGGCGAAACCCACCACGTCGGGCGTCTCGTCCAGGCGGCCGCGGAACTTCAGCCCGCCGGTCCAGGCGAAGATGGACGCGATCGGATTGGTCGAGGTCGCCTTGCCCTGCTGATGCTGGCGATAGTGGCGGGTGACGGTCCCGTGCGCTGCCTCGGCCTCGACGGTCTTGCCGTCCGGGGTCATCAGCACGGACGTCATCAGGCCCAATGAGCCGAAGCCTTGGGCAACCTGGTCCGACTGCACATCGCCGTCGTAATTCTTGCAGGCCCAGACGAACTTGCCGCTCCACTTCAGGGCGGAAGCGACCATGTCGTCGATCAGGCGATGCTGATATTCAATTCCCGCCTTTTCGAACGGTGCCTTGAATTCGGCATCGTAGATTTCCTGGAAAATGTCCTTGAAGCGTCCGTCATAGGCCTTGAGGATCGTATTCTTGGTCGACAGATAGACCGGCCAGCCGCGCTGGAGCCCGTAGTTGAGGCTCGCCCGGGCGAAATCGCGGATCGAATCGTCGAGGTTGTACATGCCCATCGCGACGCCGGCCGCGGGGAAGTCGAACACCTCATGTTCGATCTCCTCGCCATTTTCGCCGACCCATTTGATGGTGAGCTTGCCCTTGCCGGGCACCTTGAAGTCGGTCGCCTTATACTGGTCGCCGAAGGCATGGCGGCCGACCACGATCGGGTCGGTCCAGCCCGGGATCAGGCGCGGCACGTTCTGGATGACGATGGGCTCACGGAAAATGGTGCCGCCCAGGATGTTGCGGATGGTGCCGTTGGGCGACTTCCACATCTTCTTGAGCCCGAATTCCTCGACGCGGGCCTCGTCGGGCGTGATCGTGGCGCATTTGACGCCGACGCCATGCTGCCTGATGGCCTCGGCGGCCTCAACGGTGATGCGATCCTCGGTCTCGTCGCGCTTTTCAATGCCAAGGTCGAAGTAGATCAGGTCGACGTCGAGATAGGGCTGGATAAGCCGCTCGCGGATCCACTGCCAGATGATGCGGGTCATCTCATCGCCGTCGAGCTCGACGATCGGGTTCTTCACCTTGATCTTGGCCATGTCACTTTTCCCGTGCCGGATTTACCTGTCGGGGCGCGCCTTAGGCAGTCGTTTCGCGATAGGCAACCATCGCACATTGCCCCTCGTTCCGCTTGCTCCTAAGGAACGGCGCCATGGCAGAACTCGACAAGCCCAACAGTCATCTGACGACGGTCAAATGGCGCTTTCCTTCGGTCCATCCGGAAGGCCGCAAATTCACCTTGGTGGCCGGTTTCCTGGCCCTGATCGGCTTTACCGTCATGCCCGACGCCTTCGGCTGGCTGCTGGCGGGCCTCACCATCTGGGTTGCCGCCTTTTTCCGCGATCCCGTTCGCACCACGCCGACCGATCCGAACCTGATCATTGCGCCCGCCGATGGGCTGGTGACGATGATCAGCCGCGTGACCGTGCCGCTTGAGCTGGCCGGAGAAGCCGGCCTGTCGGGCGAATATACCCGGGTCTCGATTTTCATGAGCGTGTTCGACGTTCACATCAATCGATCGCCGATCGGCGGAACGGTCAGGCGCATTGCCTATATCCCAGGCAAGTTCCTGAATGCCGACCTCGACAAGGCGAGCGAGGATAATGAGCGGCAGCATTTCCTGGTCGAGCGCGACGACGGCGTCAGGATCGGCTTCACGCAAATCGCAGGCCTGGTGGCACGGCGCATCATGTCATTCGTCAAGGAAGGCGATCGCGTCCAGGCTGGGGAGCGGATCGGCCTCATCCGCTTCGGAAGCCGGGTCGATGTCTTCCTGCCGGCAGGCACCGGCTGCCAGGTGCTGCTTGGCCAGCGAACCATTGCCGGCGAGACGGTTCTCGGCGAAATCGGCGTCGACCCGCAGCGCAGCGGGACCAGCCAGTGAGCAACGGAGAGCGGGGCGGTTTCCCCATCCGGGCGTTCGTGCCCAATGCGATCACCGCGCTGGCGCTTTGCTTCGGCCTGACCGGAGTCCGGTTCGGGATTACCAACGAATGGCCGCAGGCATTGGCCTGCATCGTCGGGGCGGGCGTTCTCGACGGGTTTGACGGCCGGATTGCACGATTGCTGAAGGCTCAGACCAAGTTCGGGGCCGAACTCGACAGCCTTTCGGACAATATCGCCTTCGGAACCGCGCCGGCTCTGATCATCTTTCTTTGGTCTCTAAAGGAAGCGCCGCGGTTCGGCTGGATCGCCGCCCTGGCGCTAGCGGTATGCTGCGCGCTGCGGCTCGCGCGGTTCAACGCCAGGATCGACGCAGACTTCCAGCCCCACAAGTCTGCCGGCTTCAATACGGGCGTACCGGCCCCGGTAGGGGCGGGCCTTGCGTTCGTGCCCATCTACCTGTGGCTGATCAGCGAGAATGAGTTGTTCCGAAGCTGGCAACTGGTGCTGCCCTGGACCTTGTTTATCGCCCTGCTGATGATCTCCAGCGTTCCGACATACACCTGGGGGTCGATCCGCATTCGGCGCGGCTGGCGGTTGTTCGCCCTGGCGGGCGTGGCGCTGCTTGGTGCCGCGCTGCTCAATGCGCCCTGGTCAACCTTACTGGCGATTTCGACGATCTACTTGGCGTTGCTGCCGTTCAGCATGGCCAGCTACGCCGATGTCAAGCGGCGGCGCGCAGCCCAGCTTGCGACATCGGCGCCGGTTCCGCCGCCGTACAGCGCGGACTGAAGCGGATGGTCACCGGGCGGCCATAGCCGGGCTCGGCGACCCAGGAGCGACCCTCCAATGCGGCAATGATCTTGCGCCCGTCGCGGCGGATCACGTCCACGACCAGTGTCAAAATGAAGCCGAACAGGGCGAGGGCGACAGCAGCTACCAGCATCGGGCCATCCTTTTCTTGCGTTCCATGGACACAATGTTCCCTAAATGTTCCAAGAACGTCAAGCAATTTCGTTCCCTTAATGTTCTAAAAGAGGGGAAGCGCTTGATATCCGGGGACTCTTCGGCTAGGCGCGCCGCCATCCCACAGACGGGTTCACCATAGCGGTGCCGGTGGCAACACCGGTTACTCGGATCCGTCGAGGCAAAACCGCAAGGAGATATCCCTATGGCGACCAATGTCGTCACCATGCAGCAATTGCTCGAGGCCGGCGCACACTTCGGCCACCAGACCCACCGCTGGAATCCGCGGATGAAGCCGTACATCTTCGGCGACCGCAACGGCGTCCACATCATCGACCTGTCGCAGAGCGTCCCATTGTTCGCTCGCGCGCTCGACTTCGTCCAGCAGACGACGGCGCGGGGCGGCAAGGTGCTGTTTGTGGGCACCAAGCGCCAGGCGCAGGATCCGGTCGCGGACGCGGCGCGTTCGTGCGGCCAGCATTTCGTCAACCATCGCTGGCTCGGCGGCATGCTGACCAACTGGAAGACCATTTCCAACTCGATCAAGCGCTTCAAGAGCCTTGAGGAGCAGCTGTCCGGCGACACCGCCGGCCTCACCAAGAAGGAAGTCCTCCAGCTGACTCGCGAGCGCGACAAGCTGGAAAATTCGCTGGGCGGCATCCGCGACATGGGCGGCCTTCCGGACGTGATGTTCGTCATCGACACCAACAAGGAAGAACTGGCCATCAAGGAAGCGAATGTCCTGGGCATTCCGGTGATCGCGATCCTGGATTCGAACTCCAACCCGCAGGGCATCGCCTTCCCGGTTCCGGGCAACGACGACGCCAGCCGCGCGATCCGTCTCTACTGCGAGGCGATCTCCAACTCCGCCAATGCCGGCAAGGCTGGCGGTGCGGCTGCCCGTGGCGAAGACGTCGGCGAGATGGCCGAGCCGCCAACGGAAGCGGCCTTGGAAGCTTAAAATCCTCCCCTCCCGGGCAGGGAGGGGATTGAGGGGTGGGTCGAACGCACCCACCTATCGAGCGTTGGAACACCCACCCCCAGCCCCTCCCTTTCCAGGGAGGGGGGTCTAGAGGAAAGAAACATGGCTGAGATCACCGCCGCTTCGGTGAAAGAACTGCGCGAGCGCACCGGCGCCGGCATGATGGACTGCAAGAAGGCGCTGGCCGAAAATAATGGCGACATGGAAACGTCAGTCGATTGGCTGCGTGCCAAGGGCCTTGCGGCTGCCGCCAAGAAGGCCGGCCGCACCGCCGCCGAGGGCCTGGTCGGAGTTGCCGTCGAAGGCAACAAGGGTGCGGTCGTCGAAGTGAACTCGGAGACCGACTTCGTTGCCAAGAACGAGCAGTTCCAGGACTTCGTCCGCAATGTCGCGACCTTGGCCCTCCAGGCCAATGGCGATGTCGAGGCGCTGAAGTCCGCTGCCTATCCGGGCGACGGCACGGTCGAGGAAAAGCTGACCGAGAACATCGCCACGATCGGCGAGAACCAGTCGCTGCGCCGCACCGCCTTGCTCCAGGTGAGCGAAGGCGCGGTGGTCAGCTATGTCCACAACGCCGTCGTTCCGGGCATGGGCAAGATCGGCGTGTTGGTCGCCCTGGAAGGCGCCGCTCCCGCCGAGACACTCAATGTGCTGGGCAAGCAGATCGCGATGCACATCGCCGCCGCCAATCCGCTGGCCCTGGACGCCGAGGACCTTGACGCCGGCCTGCTGGAGCGTGAGCGCTCCATCGCCATTGAGAAGGCCAAGGAAAGCGGCAAGCCGGACAATATCGTCGAGAAGATGGTCGAAGGATCGATGGCCAAGTTCCGCAAGGAAAACGCCCTGCTGAGCCAGCTGTTCGTAATCGACAACAAGACGCCGGTTGGCGAAGTCGTTGCCCAGGCGGGCAAGGAAGCAGGCTCGCCGATCACCTTGAAGGCATTCGAGCGCTTCCAGCTCGGCGAGGGCATTGAGAAGGCAGAAAGCGACTTCGCCGCCGAAGTTGCCGCCGCCGCCGGCGTCAAGAAGGACGAGCCGGTCGCCTGACCCAAATCCTCCCCCAGCAGTTGCTGGGGAGGGGGACCGCTCGAAGAGCGGTGGAGGTGCTCTAGAGGATCGAACTGAAGAACCCCTCCACCAGCTTTGCTGGTCCCCCTCCCCGAGAATTCTCGGGGAGGAGATATTGGCAGAGGGGCGGGTGGGCCGTAAGAGCGCATCCGCCCTTCGCT
>JBJMUA010000069.1:0-14415 GCA_045811425.1 Sphingomicrobium sp.
ATTCTCGATTTCTTCGGGCTTGGACTCGACTTCCATGCGGATCCGGCTGGCCGCCTCGTCCATCAGGTCGATTGCCTTGTCCGGCAGGAAGCGGTCGGTGATGTAGCGGTTCGACAAGGTCGCGGCCGAAACGAGTGCGGCGTCGGTGATCCTGACGCCGTGGTGAAGCTCATATTTCTCCTTCAGGCCGCGCAGGATCGAGATGGTGTCGGGCACGGTCGGCTCGCCGACGAACACCGGCTGGAAGCGCCGTTCCAGCGCCGCGTCCTTTTCGACATGCTTGCGATATTCGTCGAGCGTGGTCGCGCCGATGCAGTGCAGTTCGCCGCGCGCCAGCGAAGGTTTGATCAGGTTGGAGGCATCCATCGCGCCTTCGCTCTTCCCGGCCCCGACGAGCGTGTGCATCTCGTCGATGAACAGGATGATCTCTCCGCTCGCCTGCTTGACCTCGTCGAGCACGCCCTTCAGCCGCTCCTCGAACTCTCCGCGATATTTGGCGCCCGCGATCAGCGAGCCCATGTCGAGCGACAGCAGGCGGCGGTCCTTGAGCCCGTCGGGGACGTCGCCATTGGCAATCCGCAGGGCAAGGCCCTCGACGATCGCGGTCTTGCCGACACCAGGCTCACCGATCAGCACCGGATTATTCTTGGTCCGGCGGGCGAGCACCTGGACGGTGCGGCGGATTTCCTCGTCGCGCCCGATGACCGGGTCGAGCTTTCCCTCGCGCGCCGCCGCAGTGAGGTCCCGGGCATATTTCTTGAGCGCGTCGTAGCGGTCTTCGGCGCCCTGCGTGTCCGCGGTTCGCCCGCCACGCAGCTTGTCGATCGCGCTATTTAGGTTCTGAGGAGTGAGGCCGGCCTTGGCGAGAGCGCCGCCGACATCGCTGTTCTTGGCCAAAGCCATCGCAAGCAGGATGCGCTCGACCGTGACATAGCTGTCGTTCGCCTTGGTGGCGATTTCCTGCGCCTGGTCGAGTAGGCGGATTAGGTCGCCGTCGATACCCGGCGCCTGGGTCGCGCCGCTGCCGGTGACGGCCGGCTGCTTTTGGACCAGCGCGTCGATCTCGCGCCGGGCCGCCGCTCCGTCGCCGCCGGCCGCATTGATGAGACCGACCGCCATGCCCTGCTCGTCGTCGAGCAGCGCCTTGGCATAATGGGCCGGGGTAATCCGCTGGTGATGCTCCCGTACCGCAATGGTCTGGGCCGCCTGGAGAAACCCGCGTGCGCGATCGGTCAGTTTTTCAAGATCCATGGAAATCCCTCGGTTTTGAGGCCATGTGGTGTGTTATGCGCGCAACACAAGAGGCTAGTTGTGTGGCGCAAGGGGATCGGTCGTGGCGGGAGCGACCGTGGCAATGGGCGGCTCGATCGGGAAGGGCATCGCCCCTTCGGTCAGGACCGCGGTGCAGCCATAGCCGCCCCTGGCTCCGGCCATTCCCCATTCGCGAAACTTCTTGGCGTCGATGTGGAAGCGGATGCCCTTGTACAGCCCAAGTCCGACCCAGTACCGCTCACCGCTTTCCTGATGGATCTGACAGAGGCGCCACATCAGTGCCTCGCGCGTGATCGGTTTCAGCGGCACCATGTCGATCGCGCCTAGCTGGAGATGCGTACTTGCCGGCGCTCCCCCGGCGCAGGCATTCAGCCTGGGGTTGCGATAGACCGACACCACTTCGACCGGGCCGATGCGCGGCGTCACATAGGCGCCGACATAGCGCAGCGCCGCGACGATGTTTGGCCAGGCGCTTGGAGGTGGGATTTCATAAGGCTCGGCGCCGCATTTTTCCCAATCCGTGGCGGTCCTCAACAATTGCCAGGTCGGCACCACGCCGCCGACGCCATAGGCCGTGAGATAGTCGTTGAACGCCTTGACATAGACAGGCCGCCAGGAGGCCCGAGCCGCCCAGGCGCGATACCCAGGCTCGTCCTGGCCGGCCGTGATGTACGGCGCCGCCGGGTTCCATTGCGGAATTTGAGCAAAGGCCGGCGTCGACATCAGGATTAATAGTCCGAAGAGCCAGCGCACCATTTCCCATAGAAACCCCTGGGCGATTGAAAAGCAACGCCGGGCGCCTCATCTTCCCCTCCATGCAACGACCGATCGACGTCGACCTGCCGCATAAGCTGGGCCGTGATGAAGCGCGGCGGCGGATCGCGGGCAATTTCCACAAGCTCCGCGACCATATACCGGGCGGCGCGAGTCACATCGACGAACAATGGAATGGCGACCGGCTGAACCTCACCGTCCACGCCATGGGTCAGACCGTCGAAGCAGTCATCGACGTCGAGGACGCCAAGGTACACTGCCGCATCCAGCTGCCCGGCATGCTGTCGCTGTTCGCCGCGCCGATTGAGGCGATGCTCAAGGCGAAGGGTGGCGACTTGCTGCTGGAGGACAAGCGCGACTAGGCTTGCCTCCAAATAGCGGGGGGAGTCGGGATGCGGCATTTCGCGATTGTTGGATCGGGACCGGCGGGCTTTTACACTGCGGAGGCCCTCGCCAAGGCCTATGGTGACAAGGCCCGGATCGACATCGTCGATCGATATCCGGTGCCCTATGGCCTGATCCGCTTCGGTGTTGCCCCCGACCATCAATCCCTGAAGGCAGTATCCAGGCGATACGACCAGGTTGCGGAGGGTGAGCAGGTTCACTTTGTCGGCAATGTCATCGTCGGCCGCGACGTGTCGGCCGAGGAGCTTCTCGGCCTCTACGATGCCGTGATCCTCGCCATCGGCGCGCCGCATGACCGGAAGCTCGGAATTCCGGGTGAGGATCTGCCGGGCGTGGTCGGCTCTGCCGAATTCGTCGGCTGGTACAACGGCCATCCCGATTTCACGGACCTGAACCCGCCACTCAATTCCACGCACGCGGCGGTGATTGGCAACGGCAATGTCGCGCTCGACTTCGCGCGTATTCTTTCGAAGAACCATCACGAATTCGAAGGCTCCGACATTGTTGGCCACGCGCTCGAAGCGCTTGACCGGTCGGCCGTTCGGACCGTGACCATTCTCGGACGCCGCGGGCCGCACCAGATCTCGATGACGCCCAAGGAGCTTGGCGAGCTGGGCCATCTGGAGGACGCCACGCCGGTTGTCGCCGCCGCCGATTTCCCGCCGGTCGAGGCCGACGACTTGCTGGAGCCTGGCCACCGCAAGTCGATCACCATCCTGCGCGACTTCGCGGCCCGGGGGGCGGATGCCTCCAAGGCCAAGCGGATCGTCTTCGATTTCTTCGCCAAGCCGGTCCGCATCGAAGGCGATGGCCGCGCCGAGAGGATCATCGTCGAACGGACCATTCTCGACGGCACCGGCGCCGCAATGGGCACCGGCGAGACCTATGAGGTGCCCGCTGGCCTGGTGGTGACCAGCATCGGTTACCAGACGCCGCGGATCGACGGCGTGCCCTATGACGACCGCGGTGGAAAATTTGCCAATGACCAGGGAAAGATCGCGGAGCGCTTATATGCGGTCGGCTGGGCGCGCCGCGGACCGACCGGCACGATCGGCACCAATCGCCCCGATGGCTATGAGGTCGCGGAGCAGGTCGCGGCGGCGATGCCGGCCGGGTCGGGCGACGGCAAGGCTGGCGGGGAAGGGCTGGCAAACCTGCTCAAAAACCGCGGCGTCCGAACCACCAGCTTCGATGACTGGCGGACGATCGAGGCAGCGGAAGTGGCCGCGGCTCGCCCCGGCTCCCCGCGCGAAAAGTTCGTCAGGCACGACGACTGGCTGAAAATATTGGGCAGATGATCTCCAATCGCGGCCATGGCCCGCAAGGCCGCGATTGAATGATGGTCGGGGAGAGAGGATTCGAACCTCCGGCCCCTGCCTCCCGAAGACAGTGCTCTACCAGGCTGAGCTACTCCCCGACCGGGCTCCCGGACCTGGCGGTCCGGTGCAGGGCCCGCGCTCCCTAGCGGGCGAGTTGGTGTTTCGCAAGCGCCGCATTTGCGGAGGTCGAAATGGCATCGTAAAAGCGGGGTCATGACCAGCCAGTCGGATGAAGTGCATGTCGCACACCGCTTCCGCGGGCCGCCGACGTCGGGCAATGGCGGCTATGTCGCGGGGCTGGTTGCCGAGTGGATCGACGGTCCGGCGCAGATCGACCTGCTCGCGCCGATTCCGCTGGAAGTTCCGCTTCATCGCCGCCGGGACGATGCCGAAGTCATGCTGTTCGACGCGAACCGGAATTACGCCCGCGGCCGCCCGCTCGACGAACCATTTGATTTCGACCTGCCCGGCCCGCCGAGCGAGGAGGAATTGGAAGCGGCGGCAATGAGCTTCCCGGGCCCCTCCGGCCATCCGATTCCCGGCTGCTTCGTCTGCGGGACGGAGCGCGGTCCCGGCGACGGCCTGTGCATTTATCCGGGCGAGAGTCCGCATCGGGACGTCGCTGTGGCGGAATGGGTTCCGACGGAGGAGCTGGCCGACGAACACGGCCATGTCTGCGAGCGATACATCTGGTCGGTGCTCGACTGCCCGAGCTATTTCGGCCTGTGCGAGCCGCGGCCGCTGGCGCTGCTGGCGCGGCTGTCGGGCGCCATCGAGCGGCCGGTAATCCCGGGCGAGCAGCTCAGCATCACCGCCTGGGAAATTGCGCGCGAGGGCCGCAAGCATCACAGCGCGACGGTCATCCATGACCAGGCGGGAGAGGTCGTCGCCATCGCCCGCGCCCTGTGGATCGAGGTGGAATCGATACCTTAGTTCGCGAAGCCTGGATCGAGCCGGTACGCCTTCCGCTTGAGCGCTGGCCAGGCGAGCATGTTGGCGGCAATCTTGAGCCCGGCATTGCCCTGCTCGGCGGTGAGATTAGCGGCGCCCTGCGGCGGATTGTTGAGCCTGTCGCCGGCTGAAAGGGCCATGATCTGGGCCTGGCAGGCCCGCTCCAGGAAATATAGCTTCACGAAACATTCGCCGACATTGGCTCCGACCGCCAGGGTGCCATGGTTGCGGAGCAGCATCGCGCCCTTCTGCCCAAGGTCGGCAACGATCCGCTCGCGCTCGTCTAGGTCGACCGCAACGCCTTCATAATCGTGGAAGGCAAGGTCGCCGCGTACCAGCATCGCCGTCTGGGTCAGGGGCAATAGCCCCTCCTCATGCGCGCTGACGGCCTGGCCGGCGGGTGTGTGGAGATGCATCACGGCATGGGCGTCGTCGCGCGCCATATGCACCGCCGAATGGATGGTAAAGCCCGCGGGATTGGTGATGAAGGGCGTCGCCTCCACCGGGTTGCCATGCACGTCGACCTTGACCAGCGAGCTTGCCGTCACCTCCTCGAACATCAGCTGATAGGGATTGAGGAGGAAGTGATGGTCCGGCCCTGGAATGCGGGCCGACAGGTGGGTGAAGATGAGGTCGTCCCAGCCATAATAGGCCACCAGCCTGTAGGCCGCGGCCAGGTCGACGCGGATCGCCCACTCCTCCTCGCTGACCTTGCCCTTCATGTCGGGGATCTCGACTTCGGCCAGGACGCGCGCTTCTTCCATCCCCCGCGTCATCGAATCTACCCGGTTCATCTCAATGCTCCTGTCGGTCGGGGTGGGCGGCGGCAAAGGCCGCATGAGCGCTGGCGGTTTCATCGGCGCGGCGCAGGGTTGGATAATCGGTCAACGGCACCGAAAAGCGGCGCGCATTATAAAGCTGCGGCACCAGGCAGACGTCGGCGATGGTAGGTGAATCACCGAACAGGAAGGCACCGGCACGGGGCCGCGCCATCTCCTCGAGTGCCGCCAGGCCCTCGGCGACCCAGTGGCGATACCACTCATCCCTGGCTTTCTCGCTGACGCCGAGCGGCCCGCGCAGATATTTCAGCACTCTCAAATTGTTGAGCGGATGGATGTCGCAGGCGACCGACAGGGCCAAAGCGCGGACATGGGCGGCATCGGCCGGGTCCGCGGGCATCAGCGGCGGGTCGCCGAACTTCTGGTCCAGATAGACGATGATCGACAGGCTCTGGACCAGGCGATGGCCGTCGATCTCCAGCATCGGCACGAAGCCTTGCGGGTTGAGGGCGCGATAATCCCCATCCTTCTGCGCGCCCTCGGCGAGGTTGATCGGCCGCAGCTCATAATCGACGCCCTTGATATTGAGCGCGATCCGCACCCGATAGGATGCTGACGAACGAAAATAGTCGTAGAGCAGGGCCTTGGCCATGGTGCGAAGCCTGCGCCCGCTTGGCGCCGTTCGTCAATCGCCGGTGAATGGTGCGATCACCTCGGGCGGAACCCGGATCGGCCGGCCATTGGCCTTGTCGATGATTGCCCATTGGGTGACGGCCCGGACTCGAACCT
The DNA here is from genome assembly GCA_045811425.1 of Sphingomicrobium sp. Lineage (GTDB taxonomy): Bacteria > Pseudomonadota > Alphaproteobacteria > Sphingomonadales > Sphingomonadaceae > Sphingomicrobium. The sequence continues at coordinate 6,290 of JBJMUA010000069.1, forward strand.
TGCCGTCCTCGCCGACGAATTCCATGTGCCGGTCGAAGCGCGCTCCCTTCGGCGCCTCGCCGACCCAGGTACGGCCGGTCAGCACCTCGCCTTCGAATGCTGCGCGCAGATAGTCGATCTCATGGCGCACGACGACCCAGATATAGTCGTCCTGATGCTCGGGCGCGGCGACGCTGTACCAATGGGCCAGCGCCACTTCCTGAATCCACTGCACCCAGACGGCATTGTTGACATGACCAAGCTCGTCGATCGCTTCGGGCGGGGCGACGATGCGGTGCTCGAACACGGGGCGCTGCATGATGAATCCACTATCAGGCCGGCGCCCGGGGCACCAGCGGACCGGATCGGGCGTTTGGATGGCGATGCCGTCAACCGTCATCCGCCGATTCGATTACGAGCCCGAAAGGCAGGAACTGGTGATTACCTTCACGTCTGGGCGGCGCTACCTCTACGAACGCGTTCCAGAGGAGGAAGCGCGAAAATTCCGCGCGGCGTTCGCGAAAGGAATATATTTCAATCGCCATATTCGCGATCGCTATCCCTGCAGGACTCTTGACCCGGTTTCCTAGGCGTCTGCCAGTCCCAGGACGAGCCTAGCACCAGCTGAATTTGAAGCCGGTGTATCGGTGAGCCAGATCCTCATCGATCAGTTGATGCCCGATCGATCGCCCGTTGCGGCGGAGCATCATCAGGTTGCGGCCATACCGGTCCTGTGTTTGCAGCCGGTGGGCAATCATTTCGAATTGCCCCTCGTTCAGCAGCGTAATCAGCCGGTCGGCGGAGCGCCGGGCGAGCGCCGCCTCCGCCGGACATTTTGGCGAAGCAAGTTGAGGCGCATCGATGCCCATGATGCGGATGGTCCGGTCGCCCAGCTTGAAACTGTCGCCGTCGATCACGCATGCTGGCCCACTTTCCGGACCGCATAAGGTGAAATTGCTGGACACCACTTCCGCAGGCGCCGCCAATGGCCAGACGGGCCCGATCAGCTTCGGATCCAGCAGCGCCCCCAATAGCAGCAGCACTGGAACGATCAGTACCCACAAGCGAACGTCGCGCCGCTGCGGCTTCAGGGAAGGTACCCGCCGATTCGGCTTGAAGCGTTTGGTGGCCATGGCGGCGGAATAAAGCGCAGTCGTAACGCATGCGCCAGCCCGCAGCGTTGGCCCGTCCCGTTACGAACCGCTTTCCTCTTCCTCGAAGGTGACCGCGACATCGGCATTGGCCGACAGGCGCACCTGATCGCCCTCGACGTCAGCGACCAGTCCACGGGATATGAAATGGTGGTGGCCGCCATGCTCGCCCTGGCCCTCGACCTTGGTCAGCTTGATCCGATCCCCGTCGATGCGATCAACGGCGCCGACGCGGACGCCATCCGCTCCGATGACTTCCATATGTTCGCGAATATCCTCAAAGCCGGCCATCATTGCCTCCATTCATGTCCCAAGCGAAACGAACATCTACAACGGCGGTTGCATCTCCATCTTCAGCAGTCTCCAGCGGCGCTGTTCCTCGGTCGAGCCGGGCACGTCGTTGACCCGCCGAAGCGTCACCGTGCCAACCGAATTATACATTCCTCCGCTCTTCAGCTTTCCATAAAGGCGGAAAGGTACGTCGATATAGGCCGATCCCGCCGCGCCTTCCATCTGCCCCGGCGCACCGACTTCGCCGTGAATTTCGGCAAATCTGGCATAGGCGTCGGCAAAGGCTTTATCGCTCAAGCCGCTCGCCGCGCCTCCATCGGACCAAAGCCGGCGGGCTTCGGCAAAACGCCCTTCCTCGAGCAGCGCCGCGTAGCTTTGCAGCACCTGTCCGGCGCCCTGCGCTCCCTTTGGGTCGATGGGACCCTCCGCAACCAGGTTTTGATCGTCAGGCAGGCCGCCCGGCAGGCCCGGGGCGATCGTTTGCGGCGGGGGCGCGACGTGCGCCGCCGCCGCATTTTCGGCCGCATCCTCATTGGAAGGTCCCGAGGCTTGGGGTTGGCACGCCCCCAAGCCCGCAAAAACCGCCAGGATACTCACTGCTCGCAGCATTGCTTATTTCCCTTCTGCCGAAAGCCACCAGCGGCCCAGGCGGCGCACGGTTCCGTGGAACTGGCTGGGCCAGCAATCGTTCGCTTCGGCAATCAAACAAGAGATCAGGGAGTGAAACATCATGGCTGATGAACGTGGTACCGACGACCGGGTAACGGTCGTGGAAACCGACGGCGGCGGCGGCAGCGGCGGCGTCCTCGCAGTGGTGCTGCTGGTGATTGTGGTGCTGGTGCTTCTGTTCCTGTTCCGGGACCAGTTGGGCTTCGGCGGCAAGGACACCGACATCAACATCCCCGACAAGGTCGAGGTCAACGTCAACTGATTTGATTGTCGACCTCGCAACGCGTAACGACCCCCTCGCTTCGTGCAAGAATGCGAGGGGGTTTTCGCGCCTGTGACCAACGTGAATGAGCTTCGCTACCTGACCGGCTTCGGCGCCCATTTTGAAAGCGAAGCCGTTACCGGTGCCCTGCCCAAGGGACGCAACAGCCCGCAACGGCCGGCCTATGGCCTTTATGCCGAGCAATTGTCCGGCAGCGCCTTTACCGCGCCGAGGCATGAAAACCGGCGAAGCTGGCTTTATCGCATGCGCCCGACCGCCGATCACCTTCCATTCGCTCCCTATAATGGCTCGGCCCTCTTTGCTCAGGCCCCGGCCGGTGGCCCGATCGCACCCAACCGGCTGCGCTGGGATCCGCCGGCCGACCTGCCCGATGGCGCGGATTTCGTCGACGGGCTGGTGACGATGATGGTCAACCGCGATCCGTCGGAGCTGACCGGTGTCGCGATCCATCTCTATCGGGCGTCGCGCTCGATGAAGGACAGGGTCTTCGTCGACGCCGACGGTGAGTTACTGCTTATTCCCCAGTCTGGGACGCTTCGCCTGTTTACGGAGATGGGGCGAATGGACCTGGCCCCCGGCTGGGTTGGCATCGTGCCGCGCGGCGTCCGCTTCCGCGTGGAGGTGGATGGCGAGGCGCGCGGCTATATGGCCGAAAATTACGGCGCCATGTTCCGCCTGCCCGAACTCGGTCCGATCGGCTCCAACGGTCTCGCCAACGCGCGCGATTTCGAAACGCCGGTCGCGGCCTTCGAGGACAGCGACGGACCGTGCGAGGTCATCCAGAAATATCAGGGTGCGCTGTGGGCAACGACGCTCGATCATAGCCCGCTGGATGTGGTTGCCTGGCACGGCAATCTCGCGCCGTGCCGCTATGAGCTGGCACGTTTCAACACGATCGGCACGGTCAGCTTCGATCATCCCGATCCTTCGATATTTACCGTGCTGACCAGCCCCACCGAGACGCCAGGCCGGGCCAATGCCGACTTTGTCATCTTCCCGCCGCGCTGGATGGTCGGGGAGGATACCTTCCGGCCACCATGGTTCCACCGCAACGTAATGAGCGAGGCGATGGGCCTGATCCATGGCGACTATGACGCCAAGGCGGAAGGGTTTCGCCCCGGCGGCCTGTCCTTGCACAATTTGATGAGCGGACATGGGCCCGACGTCGAAAGCTGGCGCAAGGCCAGTGACGCGGAGCTGAAACCGGTTCGGATCGAAGGCACCATGGCGTTCATGATCGAAAGCTGCTGGCCCTATCGACCAACCCCATTTGCGCTCGACCGGGCACAATCCGATTATGACGAGGCCTGGGCCGACTTTCCCAAGGCGCAATTGCCGCGATGACCGCGGTGGATGAGACCCACCACCCGGCCCTCCGAAGCTGGGTCATCAGCGCCAATGGGCATGGTGATTTCCCCATACAGAATTTGCCGCTGGGCGTCTTTTCGGTTGGCGCCAAGGAGCCTCGGATCGGTGTCGCGATCGGCGATTCCGTCCTCGACCTGCGCGGCCTGGCGGCTTCTGCCTTGCTGGACGATCACTGGACCCTGGCGCTGAGCCTTTGCAGCCTCAATGCCTGGTTCGCGCACGGCGCGGAGGATCGCCAAGCGCTTCGTCGGCGCTTATCCGAATTGCTCTCGGAGCCGTCGAACCGCGGCGCGGTCGAACCGCATCTTTTCGGGTGCCAGCAGGTCGTAATGCACCTGCCCTGCGTCATCGGGGACTACACGGACTTTTACGTCGGCATTCACCACGCGACCAATGTCGGCAGGCAATTCCGGCCCGACAATCCCCTGCTTCCCAACTATAAATATGTGCCGATTGGCTATCATGGCCGCGCGAGTTCCGTCCGCGTGTCGGGCGAGCCCGTGGTCCGGCCCAAGGGACAGCGCAAGCCACCCGACGCCGACGCGCCCGACTATGGTCCAAGCCGCCGGCTCGATTATGAGTTGGAGCTGGGCATCTTCATCGGTCGCGGCAATCCGCTGGGCGAGCCGGTCCCGATCGCCGAGGCAGCCGACCATATTGCCGGCTACTGCCTGCTGAACGACTGGTCGGCCCGCGATCTCCAGGCCTGGGAATATCAGCCGCTGGGACCTTTCCTCGCCAAGAATTTCCTGACCAGCATCTCGCCCTGGGTAGTGACTCCGGAGGCGCTGGCGCCATTCCGAAAGCCGATGGCGCCGCGACCGGAGGGAGATCCCCAGCCGCTACCCTATCTCTTCGATCCGGCCGACCAGGCGGAAGGCGGACTCGGCATCCAACTGGAGGTGACTCTCCTGACCGCCGCCATGCGTGATGCCGGCATTCCGCCCCATGTGCTGAGCCAAGGCGAGGCGTCAGCGGCCATGTACTGGTCGGCTGCGCAGATCCTCACGCATCACGCGTCGAACGGCTGCAACCTCCAGCCGGGTGACCTGATCGGCACCGGAACCTTGTCCATCGCGGAGGAAACAGGCCTCGGTTCGCTGCTTGAGATCAGCCAGGGAGGCAAGGCGCCCATCGAGCTTCCAGGCGGCGAAAAGCGCAGTTTCCTCGAGGATGGCGACGAGTTGAGCCTTTCCGCTCGGTGCCAGGCCGACGGATCGGTCCAGATCGGTTTCGGCAGCTGTACCGGCAGGGTCCTGCCGGCGCGCTGATCAGGAACATCCGGCCCCTGGTTCCGTTTCATTGGCGGAGAAGGGAGAACCGCCATGTTTGCCCGCTCAACCCTGGCAAAAACTGCAATTGTTGCGTTCATCCTGGTAACCTCGATCGGCGGCGCCGCGTCCATGGCATCCGCACAAGGTCCCTATGTCGTCTATGGCCAGCGCCCTGGCACCAAGCTCCAGGTCGTGACTTACCGCGACTTGAACCTGCTCTATCCCGCCCATCAGGCCGTGCTGAACCAGCGCGTGGGCCATGCCGTGCGCCACGTGTGCAGCTACGACAATGGCAATATTCCAACCATGGACAATGACTATAAGGTCTGCCGCAACGATGCCTGGGGTTCTGCGCGCCCGCAAATCTCCAATGCAATCGGAAGGGCGCATTATCTCGCCAGCATCGGCCGGTCGCCCAGGACCGCCGGCTACATCATGGTCGACCATCACTAGCCTGACGGGTCGCCCGGGCATCGGGAGAATGCCGGATTGCTGACAATCCGGCCTCCGCCAATTGCGTAAGCGAAATAAGGCGGAGCATTTCGCATGCCGGGTCGGTCGCTATGGATGCTGCTGTCGCTGCTGGCCCTTTCCTGCTGCGCTCCAAGCGGCGATGATACGGCGGCGGATGACACAGAGGAGCGGTTCCCGCCGCCCACCTATCAGCTTGCCCTGCCGGAGGGTGTCCGCGCCCTCGTCGGCAAGCCGTTCAAGGGTGATCTGGACGCGATGGTTAGACGGCGCCTGATCCGCGTCGCCGCGCCATATAATCGAACCTTCTATTTCATCGACCAGGGCGTCGAACGGGGCCTGAGTTACGAATATGTCCGGCTGTTCGAGGAGGAGCTGGACAAGCGGCGCAACAGCGGCAAGCTCAAGGTGCATGTCGTCATTCTGCCGATGCCGCGGGACATGCTGCTGGCGGCGCTCAACGAAGGCCGGGTCGACATGGCCGTTGCGCAGCTGACGATTACTCCGGAGCGACTTCGCCAGGTCGATTTCAGCGTGCCGACCCGCACCGGGGTCAATGAGATACTGGTTACGGGGCCGGGCTCACCCAGGATCGGCTCCACCGAAGAGTTGAGCGGAAGCCATGTGTTCGTCCGGAAGAGCTCCAGCTATTTCCAGAGCCTGCTGGCGCTCAACGACCGGCTGAAGGCGGAGGGCCGTCAACCCGTCATCATCGGGGCCGCGCCTGAAAGCCTGGAGGACGACGACCTGCTGGAAATGGTCAATGCCGGGCTGATCCCGGCAACGGTCGTCGACGACTTCCTCGTCCGGTTCTGGAAGCAGGTCTTTCCCGGCCTCGTCGCTCACGAGAACGTGCGGCTGCGTAGCAACGGCCAGCTGGCCGTCGCCATGCGCAAGGGCAGCCCCCAGCTTGCAGCCGAGCTCAACGGCTTCATCCGCCGCAACGGGCTCGACACCAGCCTCGGGCGCATCCTTGAGAAGCGCTATCTCCAAAGCACCAAGTATGTGACCAACGCCGCATCCGAACGGGAGCGCGCGAAGTTCCTGCAAATGGTCGGCCTGTTCCGCAAATATGGGCAGGAGTACGACGTCGACTATCTGATCATGGCCGCGCAAGCTTATCAGGAATCGCGCCTCGACCAGGGCATGAAAAGCCCGGTCGGAGCGGTTGGCGTGATGCAGCTGATGCCCGCGACCGGTGCCGCGCAGAAGGTCGGCGACATCCGGGAGCTCGAACCCAACATCCACGCCGGTGTGAAATATATGCGGTTCATGATGGACCAATATTATAAGGATGAGCCGATGGACCGGCTCAACAAAGGGCTGTTCACCTTCGCTTCCTACAACGCCGGACCGGGCCGTATCCGCAGGCTGAGGCACGAGGCGGCCGAGCGCGGGCTCGACCCCAACATCTGGTTCGGCAATGTTGAGCAGATCGCCTCGGAACGGATCGGCCGCGAGACGGTCACCTATGTCAGCAACATCTACAAATATTACATCGCCTACCGGCTGGTCACGCAGCAGCAACAGGAGCGGCAGGAAGCCAGGTCGGCTGTAGCCGGAGGCGCTCCTTAGGTCAGGCCGCGTCCATTGGTGACCACCCCATGTCGGCGGTTTGCCGGTTGGTCGATGCGAGTTGACGCTTCGGCGCGACGAACGGCTCTCGCCGAAATGAAACCGACATGCGGTCGAAGCCCAGGTGCAAAGCTTTCAATCTAACGGCATCTCACCGTCACCTCTTCGCGACCGAAGATGAAGGGAGAATTGAGATGCTTAGCCGCTTTGTGCACTTTAGTGCCGCCGTTCTGTCAGGGGTCACGGCATCTCTATTGGTCGGCGCCACCACGACGCAGGCCGCCCAGGACCGTCCGCTGGTGGTCTATGGGGAACCCCGGAACGTCAGTATCGAGCGCGTGCCCTATGGCGACCTGAACCTCGCCGCGGCGGCGGACCGTCAGGCCTTGTACGGCCGGGTTGGAAACGCCGTCCGCAACGTCTGCAATTTCGACGCGATCGGGATTGCCAGTGATTATCGCGTCTGCGCGGGCCTCTCCTGGAAGGATGCCCGCCCGCAGATCGACCAGGCGCTGGCCGGTACGGGTCAAGTGGCGCTGAACGGCGCGGCTTATATCACCGTCGCCCGACGGCTGCGGTAGGCGCCCTTTCGACAGCGATACGCGCGATGCCTGCCGGTGTCGCGCGTCATCGCGCGGCCGCTATTGTAGCGGCGAGACCCCGATGGACACGATAAAGCGGGCGAGGCGCTCACCGTCGCTCTCGACGATAACCTCCGCTCCAAAGAATGGTTTTCCGTCACCCACTTCGCCCGCCCCAATTTGCAGGGCGCCCTTGATCGCCTGATTACGAGCCACCTGGACGGTCGGCAGGTCATATTCGTCGCTGGAAGTAAAATGCTCGTTGACGACATTGATCTTGAAAAGCGGCATGCCGACTTATCGTTTCCGATACCGAAACGTTCCCGAAATTAATGTGGATTATGACGATTGACCCAGGCAAGCCTGGCGTAGCCGGATCCCGGAGATGACTCGATGCCGGCGACTATCGCGGCTGCCGATCGAACTCCCAGCTCGACCCATTTCGCAGGCGCCGTTTGGCCGCCGCATGTTTGCTGGCGATCTC
>JBJMUA010000070.1:0-3384 GCA_045811425.1 Sphingomicrobium sp.
GACTGGCGAACATTCGGGACCGTTTGACGCAAGCCTATGGCCCTTCTCACCGTTTCGAGACGAGAAAGAACGAGCGCGGGGGCTTTAGCGTTATCGTGGAAATTCCTTACGAGACCGGAGAGACGGCCTGATGACCATCCGGACCGTTCTGGTCGACGACGAACCATTGGCCACGCAGGGCCTTCAGCTGAGGCTGCAGGCGCATGAGGACGTGGACGTGGTCGCAACCGCCGCCAACGGGCGCGAGGCGATCCGCCAGATCAAGACCAACAAGCCCGACCTCGTCTTCCTCGACATCCAGATGCCGGGCTTCGACGGATTCTCGGTGATCCAGGGCCTGATGGACGTGGAGCCGCCGCTATTCGTGTTCGTCACCGCCTATGGCGACCATGCGCTGCGCGCCTTCGACGCGCAGGCGGTCGATTATCTGATGAAGCCGGTCGACGAGGACCGGCTGGCGGCGACTATGGACCGGGTGCGCCAGCGCCTGGCCGAAAAGCGCAGCGCGGGCGAAGCGGAGCGCCTCAAGGAAGCGCTTGAGGAGCACGCGCCCGCCGCGGCCGAGGAGCTGGCCGAGGCGGCGCCCGAGGGCCCGTCGCAATCGCGCTTCGAAAAGATGATCAACATCAAGGACCAAGGCCAGATTTTCCGCGTAGACGTCGACACCATCGAACGGATCGACGCGGCGGGCGATTATATGTGCATCCAGACGGGCGAGAACACGCTGATCCTGCGCGAGACCATGAAGGATCTCGAGAAGAGGCTCGACCCGCGCCGCTTCCAGCGGGTGCATCGCTCGACCATCGTCAACCTCGATCTGGTCCGGCAGGTCAAGCCACACACCAATGGCGAATGCTTCCTGGTCCTGGACAGCGGCGCCCAGGTGAAAGTGTCGCGCAGTTACCGCGACGTGGTGGCGCGCTTCGTTCACTGATCAATTGCGGGAGGGGCACGATGGCACGCATCACGGGACTTGGCGGCGTCTTTTACAAGGTCGAGGATCCCGACGCGACCCGCGCCTGGTACCTGCAGAACCTCGGCATCGGCGGAGAATGGGGTGCCATGTTCCCCTTCAAGAAGGATGATAGCGAGGGTTTCTCGCTCTATTCGCCGTTCAAGGCCGACACCGACTATTTCGGGCCCAGCGACAAGCCGTTCATGGTCAATCTTCGGGTCGACGATCTCGACGGCATGATCTCAGACCTGGAGGCCAAGGGAATCGAGATAGTAGGCCGGCAGGACGAGGATTATGGACGCTTCGCCTGGATCATGGATCCCGACGGCTTGAAGATCGAGCTGTGGCAGCAATTGGGCCCGGCACCGGAATAAGCGAGGCGAAGATGACCAACCGCAGCAAATTCGAAACATTCGCCGCGCTCCACGTGCCGGGCGATCCCGTGGTCCTGTACAATATCTGGGACGTAGGCAGTGCGCTGGCGGTGGTGAAGGCCGGCGCCAAGGCGCTGGCGACCGGCAGCCATCCGGTGGGCGACGCCAGCGGGTTCGGCGATGCCCAGCAGGTGCCATTGGATTTCGTCTTCGCCAACGCAAGGCGGATCGTCGACGCGACTGACCCGCTGCCGCTCACCGTGGATTTCGAAGGCGCATATTCAGCCGATCCGGAAGAAGGCGGGCGGAACGTCGAGCGGCTTAAGGAAACCGGCGCGGTCGGCTGCAATTTGGAGGACCAGGTGATTGGCGGCGAGGACATTCACCCGCTCGAGTTGCAGGTACGGCGCATCAAGGCGATCCGCCAGGCCGTCGGCGACGATTTCTTCATCAACGCCCGCACCGATCTTTATCTAAAGGCCCAGAATCACGACGACGCGCTGGTCGACCAGGTAATCGAGCGCGGCAAGGCCTTCGCCGATGCCGGCGCGAGCGGTTTCTTCGTGCCGCGGTTGGCGGAGGCGAGGCAGATCGAGCGGGTCGTCCGTGACGTGCCGCTGCCGGTCAATGTCATCGCATTCCCGGGTGCTCCGCCCAAGTCTGAATGGGCAGCGGCGGGCGTGGCGCGGATCAGTCACGGACCCTTCCCGCACCGCGCGCTGATGGCGCAACTCGAAGAAGCAGCCAGAGCCGCGATTTCCTAGCGGAAATTGTTGATCGCAAGATTTGGGAAGCCCGGCCATGACCCATGGCGCAGGCCGATCGGGCTTAGGAGAAAATCATGGCCAACGATCAATATGAGCGCTTCGCGGCGCTCCATGTGCCCGGTGAACCGCTGATCCTGTTCAATATCTGGGACGCAGGGAGCGCACAGGCCGTCGCCAAATCGGGAGCGAAAGCGATCGCAACCGGCAGCGCATCGGTGGCCATGGCCAACGGTTTTGGCGACGGGCAGCAAGCGCCGATGGATTTTGTGCTCGCCAATGTGAAGCGGATCAGGGAGGCGGTCGAACTGCCCGTGACCGTCGACTTCGAGGGTGCCTATTCGGCCGATCCGGAGGAGGGCGCGCGCAATATCGCGCGGTTGTCCGAAACCGGCGTCGTCGGCTGCAATTTCGAGGACCAGATCGTCAGTGGCGAAGGACTTCACCCCATCGAGGTCCAGGCCCAAAGGATCGCGGCCGCTCGGGGCGCGGTCGGTTCCGAATTTTTCATCAATGTCAGGACGGACCTGTTCCTAAAGGCGCCGCAAGAGACCCACGACATTGCGATGCTCGACGAAGCGATCGCCCGGGTTCGCGCCTATGCCGACGCAGGGGCGAGCGGCTTCTTCGTGCCGATGCTGGGCAATTTGGATTATCTCCGCCGGTTGTGCGCGGAATCGCCGGTGCCGGTGAATTTCATGACCTATCCGGGATGCCCGTCCAATGCGGACGTCGCCGCAACCGGCGTCGCGCGGATCAGCCATGGTCCATTTCCGCATATGGCGCTGATGGGGCAGTTGGAGCAGTCGGCCCGGGATGCCCTGGCCTAGGCAGACCTGCGCCGCCACCAGTGCCGGCTGCTCTTGCCCGATTTGAGCACGCTCCGGCGGAAAATGGCCGCGGCGAGCTTGAGGATCAGCGCGACCCAGAGTCCTTGCCAGACAAGCGCCACCAAATGCGGCCAGAGCGCGCTTTGTTCGGCGGCGCGGGCGATCATTGCAAACGGCGAGGAAAGCGGAAACACGGCGGCGGCAATCGCGATGCCTGTCATGGGCTTGCCGACGCCCACCGCGGCGAAGCCGAACAGCGCGAGCTGGCCCATGGTCACGGGCATCGATAGGATTTGCACTTCCCGCGCGGTCGAGGCCTGACCGCCGATTCCCAGGAAGGTCGCGCCGATCAGCATGTAGCTCATCGAGAAATAGACAAGGACAAGCAATAGAAAGGCCGGCCAGCCAACCGCTGGAGCCGCCAGTGTCGCCAATCCGCCCTCCTTGATCAAGTCGATCGC
>JBJMUA010000071.1:0-28204 GCA_045811425.1 Sphingomicrobium sp.
TCCTCGTGGCGGGCCTCCGCCCGCGAACGACATATTGGTATCGGTTTATCGATGCCGAAGGAAATGGCAGCCGGATCGGCAGGACCATTACGGCGCCTGCCGACCGTGACGCGCGACCCGTAAAATTTGCCTTTGTTTCGTGCCAGAGCGTCAATGAAGGCGCGCAGCATGCCTATCGCCGGATGATCCATGAGGACCGCAAGGCGGGCGACGGCGAGCGGCTCGGCTTTGTCCTCCATCTCGGCGACTTCATCTATGAGGTGGTCCAGTACCCCGATGAAGTGAAGACACGGTACGACCGGACCATCTTCGACATCGGCAAGGTCCCTGACGCACGCAAGGTACGGAATTTCCATGTGCCCACCACCTTGGAGGGATATCGCTTCGTCTACCGTGCACATTTGCACGATCCAGACATCCAGGATGCGCGCGCCTATCTGCCGTTTGTGGCGATTTGGGATAATCATGAATTTTCGTGGCAAGGATGGCAGAGCAACGTAAAATTCGACGGCAAATCGGAAGAGAAACAGCCGCTCAAGGTCGCCGCCAATCAGGCCTGGTTCGAATATCATCCGGCCCACATTCACAAGCCGAGCGGACCATCTCTAGACCGCTTTGATCCGCCCCATGTCGCAGAGGCACCGATCCAGGCCGTTGATGATCAGGGGCTCGGGCTGGAGAAGAACAATCTCGACGCCATCTACAGCCTGATTGCCTATCGATCATTTCGCTACGGCAGGAATGTAGAGATGATCATCACGGACCAGCATAGCTTCATGATGGAAGAGCAAACCGGCCGCCCGGAGGCGGCACCGTTTGCGCTACGCGAGTTCCTCGATTTCTATCCGCAGGAAGTCATGGAGATCATCGACGCGGGGCGAACCTATAACGGTGGCCATCCACCGGATGTTATTCGGTTGAACGGCATCGAAGCGCCGAATTTCAGGAAGGATGGCGCGCCCTTCACGATTCTGGGCGCAACTCAGAAGAAGTGGTTCCTCGAGCGGCTGGCATCCTCCACGGCTACGTGGAAAATCTGGGCATGCTCGCTTGGCACCTTGGATTGGCGCGCGGACCCGCAGAATCTGCCCGATGGCTTCGGTCCAAAATGGCCCAGCAGCGGCTTTGCCGGCTTCGGGGGCGGCGATTTCGGCAGCGCCTATGCCGAGCGAGGCGAGATCTATGATTTGATCAAGCGTGAGGGCATCACCGGATTTGTAACCGTGGCCGGCGATCGGCACAGCTTCTGGGCCGGCTACTCGGCGAAGACATTGCCGCCAAAACCGTTCGAGCCCGTCGGCATCGCTTTCGTAACCGGCTCGATCTCCGCGCCCGGACTGGTCGAAGCTGTCGAGCATGCGATCCCCAAGGACCATCCCTTGCGTCCCTTATATTTGGTGGACCGACCCGAAGACGGAAAGCCGGAAGCGACGATCAACATGACCATGCGCCACGGGGTGCGATCGTCGATCGAATATGCGAGGTCGCATGATGTGGAAAAGGCGCGCGCGTTGTCCAACCCCGATGTCGCACCGCACCTCAGCTTCATCGACATGGGAGGTCATGGATTTTCGACCGTCCGCGTGACCACCAAGGACATCCTGACCGAGTTCGTCTGCATTCCGCGACCGATCCATCGCGATACGTCGGAGGATGGGGGACCCATTCGATATCGGGTAACTCACCGCGCCCCCCTGTGGGACAAAGGCGAGCGGCCCAAGCTGGAGCAGCGCGTGCTGGAAGGTGACCCCAAGCTGTCGGTCTGAAGCGCGCCGGCGACCCGCCGCATGACCAAATGCTGGTTCAGCCATTTCAGCCCGGATTGGCCTCGTCGCAATCGAAAGATGTTGATAGCTGCTCCGATTCTGCAGGCGGTAGGGCGGGTAATCACCACTGCCTGATTGGACATGCCATGAGTTCGGAATTCCCCGATTTCACCCATCTCAATGTCGACGGAATTGATGCCATCGTGGTCGGTGACGGCTGTTTTCGCCGCGACCTTCCAGCCCGGGATGGAGTACGCGTCTGGGTGGTCGATATGGCGCCGGGAGCTATCTGGCCAAAGGTCGACGATCATGACGAATATGGTGAAGATATATTCGTCGTCAGCGGCGAGCTGATCGAGGGCGAACGGCGGCTTGCGGCCGGCTCGTACCTGGCATTCTCGCCGAACAGCAGCCACCGTCCACGCACCGAAACTGGCGTTCGCCTTTTCGGCTTCAATCTGAGGCCGAGATCATAAGCGTTCGAACGCCGCTACTATCCCGCCGCAACATGATCGCAAGTGCCGTGGCGGCGGGCCTCTCCACACGCCTTTCCGCTCAAGCCCATTCGATGCGGCTTTCCTGCCGATCAACGGGGCGAAGTTCAGCTGGCGACAGCCGGCCAGCGATGTCCCCGCGGTACTTACGCCCAAACAGGCGGTGGCGGCGGCCGTCATCCTCGGCGCGCGACAAATCGTGCCGATTCACTTTGGCGTCGTGGCCGCCGACGGATATGCCGAGGTCGAAGACCCACTCCGCCAGCTCCGTGCTGCCGCGGACCGCCGCGGTATAAAGGTCAATGCATTGCAGCCTGGGGAATGGCAGGATCTTTGATTGTATGCCTCGGCTTTGCTGACAGGCATGAGCGGGCAACTTCGAACCTATCCTCGATGGCGTAAACCGGGCCTTCGAAATGCGATGTCGCTCCTTCCGTGCGACCCGTCGTTCCATCTTTCAATTTCGATATCCAGCCTCACCCATTTGCCCATAGCGGCAGCGGAAGCCGGAGGCTTTGAATAGTTGAAGGCCTGACGATCTGTTTGCTGTGACGCTACAGCACATTGTCCAGGGAGTTCGCTCGACTATGTCCGAAACGGAGCGACAGCCAAGGCCGGGATTAGCCGGGCCAGTCGCAGCGTTGGCGGCATGTGTGGCCATTCCCGCCACCGTAGAAGCAGCGGAGCTTATGGGTTCATTTCCAATCGTTGAACTGCGTCAATACACGCTTCATCCCGGCAAGCGCGATGCCTTGATCGAACTTTTCGAACGCGAGTTTGTCGAGAGCCAGGAAGCGCACGGCATGAAGGTAATTGGCACCTTCATCGATCTGGATCGGCCAGACCGGTTTGTTTGGATACGTGGCTTCAAGGACATGGATTCGCGCTTGACCGGCCTTGCCGAATTTTACGGCGGACCGGTGTGGAAGGCTAACCGGGACGCCGCGAATGCGACGATGGTCGACAGCGACAATGTGCTGCTGCTCGATGCCTTCGGCACCGGTGGCGAATTTGAATTGCCAGCATCGCGGCCAGCTCTTGGCGACAAAGCGCCAGCCGGGCTGATTACCGCGACAATCTATTACCTGAAAACGCCCCCATCCGATGCGGCGGACCTATTCGAAAGGCAGATCAGGCCCAAGATCGAGGCCGCAGGCATCCAAATAGTTTCCACGCTCATGACTAAGGGGCGTACCAACAATTTTCCGCGCCTTCCCGTTCGCGAAGGCGAACGACTTCTGATCTGGTTTGCGGCGTTTGATGACGACAATGATCGGCAAGCACATCAATCCGGATTTGACGATGCCGCCGAAGCCATTGCGCCCATGCTGGCGCGCGAGCCGGAAGTGTTGCGCTTAAAGCCAACCTCCCGCTCGCTGATCCGAGGCCTCCCTTCTTATGAGTGGAGCGATTTCGATTTTCTTCACGGCCGGTGGAACGTCACCCACCGGCGACTGAAGGCGCGCGGGATCGGCAGCAAGGAATGGGAAGAGCACCAGGGTACTGCCGTAACCGAGCCGATACTTGATGGCCTATGCAATGTGGAACAGCATCGGATCGAGGAAATCGGCTTTGGCGGGATGGCCCTGCGTTGCTTCGATCGGACCGTCAAGCAATGGCGGATCTACTGGGTCAGCAATCGCGACGGCATTCTCCAGCCGCCGGTGCTAGGCGGTTTTGATCATGGCGTGGGGAAATTCCAGGGGATCGACCTGGACGGCAATCGGCCGGTCGGCGTGCGCTTCCTATGGCACAAGATCACGCCTTCATCCGCGCGCTGGGAGCAGTCCTTTTCATATGACGGCGGCCAAACATGGGAGACGAACTGGACCATGGACTTCCAGAGAGCCGGCCGCTGATGGCGAAGGAATGTCGGAACCTCGGCGGCATGTCCGCCGCACAAGGCAGGATACCCAAGATCCGCGGCCATCTGACTGGGGAGACAGGTGGCCGAGGCGGGGAGGATGAACAGCAGCCCCCGTTCAGCCTCCCCATAACTCTGTTCCGCAATCCGCGGATCTTTCCGCAATCTCGATCGGCGCCGCTGCAAGTTTCTTCCAGGCGATCGGTGCGGGGGAGCCCGCCAGGAAGGGCCACGAAGTGAATGTGACGTTTCCCAATGAGTCGCCTCACTATCGCCTGGAGCGGCGGAAGTTGCTGGTTCGTGAAGCTCAATTGCGCCGGGAAATGGCGTCAATCGCGGAGGCAGTTCGGGCGCTGCCTCCCGGCGGCGAAGTTCCCGAGGACTATGAGTTTGATCACATTGGTGCGGACGGCAAGCCGGCAAAGATCAAGCTGTCGGACCTGTTCCGCCCGGGCACAAACTCGCTGATCGCATATCATTACATGTTCCCTCGTCATCGAACCGATCTTCGTGCGGCTCCAACGCTCGGACCTGCGGTGAACTTGGCGCTTGAGGAGGGACCCTGCCCGTCCTGCACCGCCTTGCTGGATTGTTGGGAGGGCGCGGTGCGGCACGTCGAAGGCCTTGGCGCAAACATTGTTGCGGTGGCCAAGGCACCCATCGAACGGGTTGCCGCTTTCGCGACCCACCACGGCTGGCGCCATCTGAAATTGCTGTCGGCTGCCGGAAACAGTTTCAAACGCGATTATCTCGGCGAGGACGATGATGGGCAGCAGATGCCCATGCTGACCGTGTTCCACAAGGACGACAGCGGGATTATTCGCCTCAGCTGGGCCTCGGAATTGCTATACGAACCGACCGAACCGGGCCAGGACCCCAGACACTGTGGCACCCTAGAGCCGACGTGGAACTTGCTCGACCTTACGCCCGACGGCCGTCCCCGCGCGGATGAGCAATTCAACTATGGCTGTTGCCATTGATGGGAAGTAGCAAGCGCCCCGCTCCGCCGGCCAGCCCGCAATATGACGCTGTTGAGCCATGGTCCGGCCGGGCGGGCAGCCAGCGACGCGCCGGCCGGCTACTCCTGATGATGGGTACGGCGGCCATATTCATTGCATCGGCGGTGGGCGAATCCCTGCCACTATCCATGTTTGCCGGCGTGCCTAGCGGCATTCCCGCTGTCGTTGCGGGCTTGGCGATAGGGCTGGCGGCATTCGCCGCCGCGTGGTTGAGCCCGCCTGCCCTTCTCGGCTGGCCGATCGTCGTGGCCTGGATTTCAGCAGCCGCGCTAACTGCATGGTCCATGGTTGAGGCGGGTCCGGCAATCGAGGCGGCGGTTTCGACAATCGAAGCACTTGTCCTGGCCGCCGCAAGCCTGGTTCTCATTCGCAACGGGACCAGCAATCGCGCCTTGCGATGGCTCCTGACTGTCATGCTGCTCATGTTCGGAACAATTCACCTGCTGTTTCGGCCGGCAATTGCGGGCCTGATGCCGGACTTCATTCCTTTCGCGGCTATTTGGCCGTGGATAACCGGCATTTTGTTGATCGCATCCGGGCTGGCGACCTTGTTCAAAGCGTTCCGCGGCTATGCCCTGCTGATCGTGGCGGCCATGTTTCTCGCCTGGGTTCCCTTGATTCATGTGCCGCGGTTGCTTGCATCATTCTCGATTGGTGAAGTGACCTTTGCGGCAATGGCCATCGCGCTGGCAGGCAGCCTGATCATTTGCAGGGCCACGGAGTGCCTGGACCCTGAACGAGCGCCACTCGGATTCTGCCCCTCAACCCTGGCTAAGCTGGGAGGTTAGGATCCAGCGCCCGCTGCCTGCATCGCAACGGCTGCGGTAATCGGCGATCGCGCATCCCAGCCGTAGATGTCCCGGGCGAGCCTATTCTCTCCAAGATGCGGTTGCGCGGTCAGATAGGTCACATAAACCGGGATGCCCGCCGGCAACGTGACATGCTGCTCGGCGGCGCTGGACGGCGCGACCGGCTCTTGGCCCATCAGCCAATGACCCAGACGCTTGGCGTCCTCCAGCCGGATGCAGCCATTGCTGAGCGCACGGTTGCTTTGCGCGAACAATGCCTTGTTGGGCGTGTCATGCAGATAGATGCCCTCCGGATTGGCAAAATTGAATTTCAACTTGCCCATGGAATTGGTCGGTCCCGGCAGCTGGCGGATCTTTACATGAATGGTTCCGGCCGCCGCGGCCTTCCAGTCGACGCTGGATGCGGGCAGGATCTCCGTAGCGTTCCAGTCGGATACGATCTCATATCCGTTCTTCTTCAGATAACCCTCGCCATCCTCGATCACATGTTTGGCCAGCGTCTTTTTCACCAGGTGATCCGGCACATGCCAATAAGGATTGAACGTCGCATACCAAATGACGCTCGCGATCATCGGCGTCGGCAGCCCGAGCTTCGCCTTGTCGCCAACAATGACCTTCATGGAATCGACTGGCTGTCCGTCCTCATACATCCACAGCCGCGCAGTGGCGGCATCCACCAGCACAAACTTGCCAGTGGCTGGGATGGAGCGAACTCGTTCCAGGTTGGCGGCGTATCGCGCGGCATTGCCGCCATCGGGCAACTTGGCTTCAGTCAGCGCAGCATCCCTTAAAGCCCTATAGATGGGATTGACGTCGGAAACGCTCTTCAAATGTTCGACCAGGGATGGCGCGCGAAGTGCCTTGCCGAGGATGGCGAATGTGGTTGGGACGACCGGAGTTACCCATTTTTCGCCGTAAAGCATGCCCGGTGTCGGCGCGTGGATCGCCTGGACATAGGCCACCCAGGCCCTTGAGAGTAGGCGATCTGCCTCTTGCAGGGCCGCGGGGTCACCAGCCTGAGCCTTGGCCAGCGCGGCTTCGACGTCAGCGGCAAGCTGCGGGCCGCGTGAGAAGCCTTCGATCGTTGAGCGGCGCAGGATCGATACCAGTAGCGGACCGGCTTCGGCTTGGCCCGACCGGAACCAAATGGGCGCATTCTTGCTGGCCGCGTAGAAGCGGGAATAATCGTCGAATGAGGCCGCCGCCATTGAAGGAGTCGCCACCGAAGAGGTGGACGTCGTTTGGGCGGACGCAATGCCGGCCGCTATCGTCATAAGAGCTCCGAAGGCCGTGCTCTTCAAAAGATGGTGATGCACATCCCGCTCCTTTAGCGAGCTCAAATTAAGCTATGCTGTCCCTTATTGTTCAAGCCCTTAGCTAATCAGTCGTCACCTAAAAACCCTGCCATTTCCTATGTGTCCAAAACGCAACAGATTATATTCAATGACAGGGTTTTCCCGAATTGCGGGAACCGCCGGGTAATTGGCAGTGTTTCGCGGTTGGGAAAGGTGGGTTTCGTAAACCTGGAATGCTCGGTTCCGCAAACAAGGGGAATTCAGATGAAATCGAGATATTATTTGCTAGCCGCGGTTGCGGCCTCGGCCGTCGCAACACCTGCGATGGCCCGAGACGGTCAAGGTTATGCCGGGATCGAAGGCGGCGTCACCTGGGTCAAGGCTCCGGATGCCGACGTATTTGTCGATTTCACCACAGTAAATACGCCGCCTGGTGTCATCGGCACTCCCGCGGGACCCGCCGATGCTTCATTCGATAACGCGTTCGATCTCGATTCCAAGATGGGATACGAACTCGGCATTTATGGCGGATATGACTTCGGCATGTTTCGTCTTGAGGGTGAGGTCGCCTGGAAGCACGCCAAGCTCGACGATTTCTCGGTCGATACCCCGCTGCTCGATGCGATAAACAATTTCTCTGACCTCGACCTGGTCGACGAAGATTTCGACATCGACGATAATGTCGGCGCCTTGGCTTTCATGGTGAACGCTCTGGTCGACTTCGGTGACGACGATGGCTTTTCCTTCCAGGCCGGCGTTGGCGCTGGTTGGGCAAAGGTCAAGATGTTCGATGAGAAGGACGGCGCCTTTGCATGGCAGGCGATCCTCGGTGTAAATTACGCAATCAGTCCGAACATCGACCTCGGCTTGAGGTATAAATATTTCTCGACCGGCAAAGTCGACCTCAGTGACGAAGACGTGGCGTTCAACACGCTGGTGTTCCAGCGGCAGGTCATCGTGACACCCCCCGGAGGTTTGCCTCAGGGCGTAACACAGACGACCACGGCGAATATCTTCTCGGACCTCGATTCGAAGTTCCGGTCGCATAGCCTTCTCGCTACGCTGACCTTCAACTTCGGTGGCGAGCCGCCGCCTCCGCCGCCTCCGCCGCCGCCGCCGCCTCCGCCGCCGCCACCGGCGACGCAGACCTGCCCGGATGGATCGGTGATTTTGGCAACGGACGCTTGTCCGCCGCCGCCGCCACCGCCACCGCCGCCGCCACCTCCGCCGGAGCCGGAACGCGGTTAAGCGGTGCTGTCATGAAATCCTGCCCGGGCGCGGCTAAGCCTCGCCCGGGCATTTTTTTGGCAGACTTCCTGAAATTAGCTGGCCGCGTTGGCCATTCGCACTTCATGGCGCATGCTCGTGCCAGGCAGCACGAAGCGTACTTTCTTGGCGGCGAAATCGATCGAAATGCGGTCGAACGCCCTCATCGCATTCATCCCGAGTAGCAGTGCTGGGCGGTCTTCCAGTCCCAATTGGCGGAAAATATGCGCATCAGCGAAGGCTACCGACAGGTCCTTCAACTTGACTCCCCCCAGCTCAAGCTCCGGTACGCGCGTCACGCCGGCGTTCATTTGCTCGCCTGTGACGGATTGGATCATCACCGACTGCGGCAGCAGGCTGTGACCCCGTTTGGCCAGTGCCCGCTGAAGTGCCATGTTGGCGATCGACACTTGCGAGCCGGTGTCGACAATTACAGTGACCTTTCGGCCGTCGATCTTCGCCTGGGTAAATATTAAACGCCCGTTCCGGGTTCGCGCGCGGACCACGATGGTATCGCCGTCGAGCCGCTCGGCCGGCTGGTTTGACGGCGTAATCGACATGGTCATGGACTTGAAGTCGAACAGCACGCGCTGCGACCTCAGACTATCGATACCCAGCATGCCGTCGGCGCCGATGTTGGAGGCGCCCAGTGCCGGTGCATCCGTCACGGAAATGGTGTTGCTGCTGACCTTCAGGTCGGGAATATGGACGGTATTGACGTCATTGGCGCCCATTACGCTGTGGAGAATAGCCGACCGCCCGCTCACCAGATTTAGGCGACTGGCAAGCTCGCGCGAGATCACGGTCCGTTCCGACCCTGTGTCCACCAGGAAGCGATAGGGCCCGCGACCCGAGACAGAGACCGGGACTGTCATTCGATCGGCAGTGTCAGTCCGGATCGCGACATCCTCCGTCGTGGTGATCCGATCGATCTGACTGAGAGGTCGAACTTCCGGATCCAGCGCCTGAGGCTCGGCCGCCATCGGAGTGCCGGCCATGATCAGGCCAACCGTAATCCAGTGCGATAACAACATGAACGTTGCTCCCGGCAAACTCCTGACAGGATTGTCCTCCCGCAAAAGTTACGCCTCGGGTTCAATTGCCGCAAGCAGCATACCCGTGAACGTCAGATTGATTCGACGAACGGGTCGAACCGCATTGGGGTGAACATCAACCGATTGGTAAGGCCTGCGTCACTAGGGTGATCGATGCCTTGGGGCAGCGTTCGTCACGCGCTTGCCCTCGGACAATGTGTCGGTGGAGTCATTTCGAGTGGAAATCCAGCCGGTTGAAACGACGCTTTATTCGCTTTCCGATGCGCCGCCGGCGCCAACGGACGACAGCGAGCGTCGCGGCGGCGACCGGCTCATGACTCTTTATCGCGTCGGCTCGATCCTGGTCGAGGACCGCCGCGAACTCTGCCTGATCAAAAATATCTCCGCCGGCGGGATGATGATCCGCCTTTACTGCCCCATCGCGGACGGCACGCCTGTCGTCGTCGAGCTGAAGAGCGGCCAGCCGATTGGCGGCAAGATCAGCTGGACGCGCGACCAGAATGCAGGGATCGCCTTCGACCATCCGATCGACGTCATCGACATCTTGTCTACGACCATGGATGGGCCCCGGCCGCGCATGCCGCGGATAGAGGCTCGTTGTCATGCGATGCTGCGCGATGGAGCTAACGTGCTGCATGTGCGGGCCTGTGACATCTCGCAGGGCGGCCTGAAAATCCAATCCGAAGCGGTCGTGTCGCCTGGAGCAGACGTGATCGTAACCTTGCCCGGACTCGAACCTCAGCCGGCCATGGCCTGCTGGAACGAAAACGGTTTTACCGGCATCACCTTCAATCGGTTGCTGCCGCTCGGCGAATTGGTGGCCTGGCTGCACGAGCAGCGCGATACGCAGCGAAGCGCCAGCTGACGCCCCAACTTCAGGACAACTGGAAAAACTGGACTAGTCGGTGGCGCCTGGAAAGCGCCAGTGCCAGGAGTCTCCATAGCCTTTGTCACCATCGGCCATGATTTTCAGTCCCGGCCGGCGGAAGCTCGGCGTTACCCGCGGTTTCGGCGTGGGGACATGACGAAGCAGCTGTTCGGGCTTGAGCTTTTGCGCAAAGCTGACCCCGGCCTGTTTTCCTTTCACCCAGGCGACGGTGCCCGGCATGCTGAGATCGCCCTTTCGGAACAGGACCGACGCCCCCTCGACGGGAAGCTTGTCGCCCTCGACGAGCGTACCATCGGCACTGAGATTGCGCAGCTTGACCGGCAACGAGGTGCCCGACAGCTCAAGGCTGGCCGACATCAAGACATTTGACCGCCGGGTCTTGCGATTCTGGCTCTGGCTGCTCTCGTCCATGACGCGCCTTCTACCCCAAAGCGGTAAAACTTGATTTAACGTCTGGGCATGACAGTTCGATTTTTTCAGTGGCGATTGATGGCGGCGATGCTGGCGATCTTCTTCCTTGCGGGGATGATCGGCGGACCCGGCACAATGATTGACGAATCGATCAGTCAGGCTGCAGGCGGCTGGCGCGCTATTTCGCCCGGCTTCACCGCGTTCGCCGCGTCTTTCACCGAGCTGGGCGGTGCCCGCGTCACCTTGGGCCTCACTCTCCTGGCGGCCTTGTCACTGATCGCCCGCCGCAAATTTGGGCTGGCTCTGATCTTGCTCGTGACTGTCCTGGCCGAACGCGAGCTGGTCGAATGGCTGAAGGAGCTGACTGCCCGCTCTCGCCCCCTGTTCGGTTCGATCCACCCGACGAGCATGGCGTTTCCGAGCGGCCATAGCGCCAACAGCATGACGGCATTCCTGGCAATTGCCCTGCTGGCGGTGCCCGCAAGTTACCGCCGGCCGGCAGCCATCGCCGGCTTGATCCTCAGCTTCATGGTCGGCCTCTCCCGAATCTACCTGGGCGTTCATTGGCCGAGCGACGTGATCGGGGGATGGGCGCTGGGACTGATCGCCACTGGCATGGCGGTAGCGCTTGCGGAACGGTCAGGTGCCCTGCGCTTCGAAGCGCAGCATGAGATTGTTGGAAGGCATTCGCTGCCGCCCGGCAAGGATCAGCCCTCGTAACGATGCCTCGGCGGCGAATTCCTCTACCAGCCTGAGGCCCCAGCGCGGATCGCGGTCCCTGAGGCTGATGTCAAACGCCTGATTGGAAGGAGCCGTCGGAACATCGGACTGCAGCCACGGTCCGTAAAGGATCAGGGGGGCGCCGCTGCCCAATAGCCGGGCGGCGCCATCGAGCAGGCCGATCGATGCTTCCCAGGGAGAAATATGGACCATGTTGATGCAAAGGATCGCGTCCGCCGCTTTGACTGGCCAGTCCGGGGCGCTGACATTGAGATGAATGGGCGGCCTGAGGTTGGCCGGGCCCTCGGCCTGCCAGGCGGCAATGGAGGCCAATGCCTCCGGGTCTGGATCGCTTGGTTGCCAGCAAAGCTGCGGGAAACGCCGCGCGAAAGCGAGCGCATGTTCCCCTGTCCCGCTGGCGACCTCCAGAACAAGGCCTTTTGCCGGTATCCAGTCCGCCAGGACGTCGCCGATTGGGGCGACATTGCGCGCCGCGGCTGGCGCGTTCCGCCTTACCTCCTTGCCAAGGTCTCCAACATTATAGGGCGGGAAGCTGGGATCGGCCATGTCAGCTGCGGGACAGCGCCCGTGCCCGCCGTTCGCGCAGTACCAGCCAAACCAGCAGGCCGATCGGCCCGGCCAGTAAAGTCAGCAAAAGGATGGGCGCCTGCGCAACACGCGAGAAACCCTTGTTGTCGGCGTCCTTGGCGATCCATTGGCCAATGAACAGGTCGAACGCGAGGTAATGCGTCCAGCCCAGCACCACCCCGCCGTCGCTCTGGAACAGCGCGCTTATTCCTTCGATCGTCAGGAAATCGCCGCGGATGATCGCCCCGAACTGGGCGGCGAATATGATCGCATAGGTCAGGCACAGCAGGCCGACGCATAGGTAGAGTAGATATGACGCTACTCGGGGTCCGCGCGGCGCGAGGAAAAGCATCGCCCAGCCCGCAAAGGCCACGATGTGAATAAAGGTAAAAAGCCCACCCCAGGGCATCAGCCGCCGCCGAAATGAGCGCCCAGGCCGGTTGAAGATCCGTCCGGTGCGGGGTTGTTGTAGGTGAGCACCGGCTTTCTCGCTGCCTGGGTCTCGTCGAGCCGTCGGCGGGGCGCATGGACCGGAGCCGCCTTGAGTGTCTCGTCTCCCGCCTTTGCCCGTTCGCCGATCGAACGAAGCGCGGCGATGAACTGGTCGAGATTGGCCTTGGACTCAGTTTCGGTCGGCTCGACCAGCATCGCGCCATGGACCACCAGCGGGAAATACATGGTCATCGGGTGGAAGCCCTCGTCGATCAGCGCCTTGGCCACGTCGATCGTGGAGAAACCTTCCGCGAAGCCCTTGTCGCTGAAAATCGCCTCATGCATGCAGGGGCCGGAAAAGGCGAACGGAGCGTCAAGCACGTCCTCCAGGCTGCGAAGGATGTAGTTGGCGTTGAGAACGCTGTCCTCGGCAACCTTGGCCAGGCCGTCGGCGCCATGGCTGAGGATGTAGGTCAGGGCGCGCGTGAACATGCCCATCTGGCCGTGGAAGGCGACCATCCGGCCAAAGGTGTCGGGATGCTCCTCGCTGGCGCTTTCCTCTTCGACCAGCTTGTAACTGCCGTCGGCATAGCTGGCGCTGTAGGGGATCGGCCCATAAGGGGCGAGCGCTTCCGACACGACCACCGGGCCCGAGCCCGGCCCGCCGCCGCCATGCGGCGTCGAAAATGTCTTGTGGAGGTTGATGTGCATCGCATCGATGCCGAGATCGCCCGGCTTCACCTTGCCGACGATCGCGTTGAAATTGGCGCCGTCGCAGTAAACGAATCCGCCCGCCGCGTGGACCGCGTCGCTGATCTGCTTCATTTGCGGCTCGAACAGGCCGCAGGTGTTGGGATTGGTGATCATCACCGCCGCGACGTCCGGTCCCAACCGCGCTGTCAGCGCCTCCAGGTCGACGCGGCCGGTCTTGGTCGCCGGGATGTTCTCGACCCGATAACCGCAGAAGGCGGCGGTAGCGGGATTGGTGCCGTGGGCGCTTTCGGGCACCAGCACCACCTGCCGCGCATCGCCGCGCGCCTCGAGCGCGGCACGGATACAGAGCAGGCCGCACAGTTCGCCATGGGCGCCGGCCTTGGGGCTCATTGCTACGCCATGCATGCCGGTCAGCCGGATCAGCCATTCGGCCAGTCTGTTGATCAGCTCCAGCGCACCCTGCACGGTTTCCTGCGGCTGCAGCGGGTGAATGTCCGCAAAGCCCGGCAGCCGCGCCAGTTTCTCGTTGAGGCGCGGGTTGTGTTTCATCGTGCAGGAGCCGAGCGGGAACAGGCCGAGATCGATCGCATAATTCTGCCGCGACAGGCGGGTGTAATGGCGGACTGTTTCGGGTTCGCTCAGGCCGGGAAGGTCAACGCCGTTGCGTTCCAGGCCACCCAACCTGTTCCCCTGCGAAGGCAGGGGCCCAGACGCGCGCAGCGCATCTGCGGCTTCGCCGGACTGGGCTCCTGCCCTCGCAGGAGAACTAAGATAATCAAAATCCACCCCGGTCTGATCCCGCTTGCCGATCTCGAACAGCAATGGCTCTTCCAGCATCAGCGCACGGTTGCCGGTCGTTGTTGCCGCCATCTCGCCCTTATCAGGCGACGGCGCAGAAGGACGCCAGCCGGAGGGATTGGGGCTCACCGGCTTGGCCGCCGTGTCGGTTTCGGTCGCGGCAGTCACTGGCACACCTCCTTCAGCGCGCTTTCCAGCACGTCGATATCCGTGTCGCTGACCACTTCGGTCACCGCGACCACCAGTCCCCGCTTCAGGGCATCCACCCCCGGATAAAGCCGTCCGAGCGACACGCCGCCAAGCACCTTCTTCTCAACCATCGCATGCACCGCCGGCCTTGCCTCGACCGGCAGCTCCAACGTGAATTCATTGAAGAAGCTGTCGTTGATCAGCCGCACGCCGGGGATGGCGGACAGCCTGGCGGCAGTTCCGCACGCGCGCGCGTGATTCAACTGAGCAAGGCCGGTCAGCCCCTTTTCCCCAAGCAGTGTCAGGTGAATGGAGAAGGCGAGCGCGCAGAGACCGGAATTGGTGCAGATATTCGACGTCGCCTTTTCGCGGCGAATATGCTGCTCGCGGGTCGAAAGGGTCAGCACGAACCCGCGCTTGCCCTCGGCATCGACCGTCTCACCGGCCAGGCGGCCCGGCATCTGGCGAACATATTTCTCGCGGGTGGCAAACAGGCCGACATAGGGTCCGCCGAACTGCAGGCCGACGCCGATCGATTGCCCCTCGCCGACCACGATGTCAGCGCCCATCTCGCCCGGCGCCTTGATCAGCCCCAGCGCGACCGGTTCGGTCACCACCGCGATCAACAATGCTCCCTTGGCTTGCGCGGCCTCGGCGATCGGGGTGAGGTCGGTGATCCGGCCGAGAATGTCGGGATATTGGACGACGACGCAGCTGGTCGCGTCGTCGATGCTTGCGATCAGCCGCTCGGCGTCGGTATCGGCCTCCAGGGTGGGAAGTGCGGTATCCAGTGTGTCGCCGGTGAACTTGGCCATCGTCTTGCACACACTGACATAGTGCGGGTGCAGGCCCGAGGAGAGGATCGCCTTGGACTTGCGGGTGATCCGCCGAGCCATGCCGATCGCCTCCCAGCAGGCGGTCGAGCCATCGTACATCGAGGCGTTGGCAACTTCGCATCCTAGCAGCCGCGCCACCTGGCTCTGGAACTCGAACAGCACCTGCAAGGTGCCCTGCGCGATTTCCGGCTGATAGGGCGTGTAGGCGGTCAGGAACTCGCCGCGCTGGATAAGATGATCCACGGTCGCCGGGACGTGATGCTTGTAGGCGCCGCAACCGAGGAAGAAGGGCACTTCGCCCGCCACCATATTCTTCCTGGCCATCGCGGTCAGCTCGCGCTCGACCGCCATCTCGCTGGCGTGCATGGGCAGTCCCTCGATCGGACCCTTTATCCGGGCCTCCTCCGGCACGTCGCGGAACAGCTCGTCGACCGAGGCGGCTCCGATTGTCTTCAGCATGGCGGAGCGGTCGGCATCGCTCAGCGGCAGGTATCTCATCGATCAAACCTCTTCGTCACCCCCGCGAAAGCGGGGGCCCCGCTTCCTTGGGCAGCTAGGTTAGAAAAAGCGGGATCCCCGCTTTCGCGGGGAAGACTAGTTGGGATCATGCCGGCTTCCTCATGATGAAGCGAAGTCGGACATAATCCGCGATGTCCGTGCCCACATGGTCCGCGACCGCTTCGGCAATGGACTGGCGTTCCTCGTGCGGCACGCCGGCGCGGTCGAGCCAGCCGGCCCGGAAGGTGGTGACCCAGGCGGCGACGCCATGTTCCAGCGGCGTCGGCCGCTCGATCAGCCGAGCATCGATGTCCTTGAACCCCGCCTGTTCATAGACTGTGGTGAAATCCTCGACCGAGGGATACCAGTTGGCGGCATAGGTCGGCGGCCCGAATCCGCGTGCGACCAGTTCATCGTCGAGCGCCTTGCGCAACCTGGCGAGGTTGCCGTCCCCGCCCATCTCGCCGGCGAAGCGGCCGCCGGGCTTCAGCGCGAACCAGATGGCGCGGGCCGCCCGCTCCTTGTCGAGCACCCAGTGCAAGGTGGCGTTGGAAAAGACTGCATCAAACGCCTCGCCGAACTTCAGCTGGGCAGCGTCCATCAGTCGCGCGTCGAGGCCCTTGGCCCTGGCCGCGCCGATCATGCTCAGACTGTTGTCGATGCCGACGACGTCGGCGCCCATTTCCTTGATCTTGAGCGTGAGAGTCCCGTCTCCGCAGCCAACATCGAGGATATGCTCACCCGGCTGCGGGTCGAGCAGCTCCAGTGCCGCCTGTCCGAGCGCCGGCACGAAGCCGCCGATGCGGGCATAATCCGCGGCATCCCATTGGGACGTTGAGGCGGGAGCGTCGGTCAGAGCGAATTCACCCATTCGATGTAAGCGGATTCATCCATCAGCTTGTCGAGCTCCGACGGATCGCTGAGCTTCACCTTGAAGAACCAGCCTTCGCCTTCCGGATCTCGGTTAATCAGCGCCGGGTCGTCGGCGATCGCGCTATTGCCCTCGATCACCTCGCCGCCGACCGGCGAATAGACGTCGCTGGCGGCTTTGACCGACTCCACCACGGCGGCTTCCTGGCCCTTGGTGAGCACGCGGCCCGCCTCCGGCACCTCGGCGAAGACGATATCACCCAGCGCTTCCTGCGCATGATTGGAGATGCCGACTGTCGCCACGTCGCCGTCGACCCGGACCCATTCATGCTCGGTGGTGAAATAGAGGCTCATGCGACTGCTCCCTGTTTGCGGTGATAGCGATGGGGGACGAATGGCATCGGCGCGACCTGTGCCTGGAACAGCTTGCCGCGCTGCTCGAGCGTCAGGACGGTGCCCGGCTCCGCCAGCGCGGTCGCGACATAGCCCATGGCGATCGGCCGCCCGAGCGACGGCGAGTGGCCGCCGGAAGTGATCCGCCCGATCTCGCTGCCCTCTGCATCCAGCACCAGCGCACCTTCACGGACCGGCTGCTTGCCTTCCACGCTCAGGCCCACCCGCTTCTGCGCCGCGCCATTGTCGAGCTCGGCCATGATCCGTAGGGAGCCGGCAAATCCACCCTCTGTGCGGCGACGCTTGCTGATGGCGAACGTCAGGCCAGCCATTACCGGCGTGGTCGTGGCATCCAGGTCATGACCATAGAGCGGCAGGCCCGCTTCGAGCCGCAGCGAATCACGCGCGCCCAATCCGATCGGCTTGACGCGTTCGTCAGCGGTCAGCGCATCGGCCAGGGCCTCAACGTCGCGCCCCGACACAGAAATCTCGAACCCGTCCTCGCCGGTATAACCGGATCGGCTGATCCAGAGCGGCTTCCCATCCCAATGAAACAGCCCGGCCTGCATGAAGCTCAGCTCGCTGACACCCGGCACCAGCCCGTCCAGCACCGCGACGGCCTCGGGCCCCTGCAGCGCCAGCAGCGCCTGCTCCTTCATATGGTCCAGCGCTATGGTGCGCGGCAGGCGCGCCTGGAATTGCTGGATATCGCCCTGTTTTGTCGCGCCATTGACGACCAGGTAGAAATGATCGCCGCGGCGCGTAGCCATCAGGTCGTCCATGATCCCGCCGTCCTCGGCCAGCAGCATCGAATAGCGCAGGCGCCCGTCCTTGAGCGTGAGAAGGTCGCCGGGCAGCAGGGTTTCGAGCGCACGGTCGACTTCGGGCCCATGAAACAGCAGCTGACCCATATGGCTGACGTCGAACAAGCCCGCATGCTCGCGGGTCCACAAATGCTCGGCCATGATGCCTTCATATTGGACAGGCATCTCATAGCCGGCAAAGGGCACCATCCGCCCGCCCCGAGCACGGTGCCAGCCGTCAAGAGGCAATTTGGCCAGGTTTTCGCTAGTTTCCGTCAAGTCGCCCAGTCCTTCGAAGCCCGGCACGCGGGACAACCGTCCTCGCCTGCTATTGATCCGGGCCCCCTTCTGTCGCGGCGACCTGAGAGCTTTGCCCCTTCGGTGGTCCCTCTCGAGACACTTTCCAGACTGTCCGGCGCGCGCGGTCCCTGGTGCCTGAGAGATTCCGGGGGCGGTTGCTCCTTCGGCGCCGTCTTTCGACGAACTCTCCCGTGCGCGCCTTCCGCGCGCCGTTGCGGTGCGCGGATGACGCCGCCGCTGTGGCGGCCCAGCGCAACGGAGTCAATCAGCGCGTGGCGTTGTAACGCAGCTGCTGGTCGGTCAGTTGGAAGCCGATCAGGTGCTCAAAGGTGGCGCGCGCCACCGCATCGCGAATCTCCGGCTTAGACAATGGGTCGATAGCCGCGTCGGGATCGTCGGCCTTGCGCTCGCGCGTCAACTCGTGCCGAACGTCTTCGGGCAACGTCGCCGCCGCGCGCGAAACCTGAATGGTCGCCTGGCCGGCCGTCTGGGCCCGCTGGCTGCCGGCAGCGAAATTGAGCCCGACGTTGCCGACGCGCTTCGCCACGACCGTGGTCCCACCCTGCATGGCGACCGTGAAGTAGGGCAGGACGACCATGCGGGCCTGGGCAACGTCACGCCGGGTGGCGACAACGTCGAATGAGACAGTCGAGACGATATTGGCTCCCGTCTCGTCGCAGGTCGAACGCACGTTGGTGATCGCTGCCGAGACATCGAGTGCCGCCGCATCGCTGCGATTCGCCGGGTTGAACAGCGTGATGTCGCCCGTAGCGGCAGGAACACCGACCTGCGGACATGCGGAGCGGGTAATGTAGATACCGCCCTGAGTGATCTCGCCTTCGCGCGAGCAGCCCGTGGCAAGCAGGACCAGGGCAAGGGCAGTAAGGCGACGCTTCACGATATGGCTTCCTTTGTCGAACGCTCCGGTGGGGCCCGTCATAGGAAGCGCCTAGCAATGCTGCAAGCGACCCCTTAAATGGCGCCGCATGGTCTCCTCCAAGCCCCCGCTTCATGTGTTCATCGCGGCGCCGCGAGGATTCTGCGCGGGGGTCGATCGCGCCATCAAGATCGTCGAACTGGCGATCGGGCGGTTCGGGCCGCCGGTCTATGTGCGGCATGAAATCGTCCACAACCGCTTCGTCGTCGACCGGTTGCGGGGCCTGGGGGCGGTGTTCGTCAAGGAGCTGGACGAGGTTCCCGACGGCCGCCCCGTGGTCTTTTCCGCCCATGGTGTGCCGAAAATAGTCCCGGCAGCCGCGGAAGCGCGTGGGCTCGATTATCTCGACGCCACCTGCCCGCTGGTCAGCAAGGTCCACCGCCAGGCCGAGCGACTGATCGAGGCCGGGCGCCACATCATTTTCGTCGGCCATGCCGGCCATCCCGAAGTCATCGGCACCTTCGGCCAGGTGCCGTCAGGGACCATGACCCTGGTCGAAACGGTCGAGGATGTCGCGCTGCTCGAACCAAAAGATCCGGGCAACCTGTCCTTCCTGACCCAGACGACCCTGTCGGTCGATGACACGGCCCAGATCGTCGAGGCGCTTCAACTGCGGTTCCCATCGATCCTGGTGCCGCGAAGCGAGGACATTTGTTACGCCACCTCCAACCGCCAGGCCGCGGTCAAGGCAATCGCGCCGGAATGCGACCGGCTGCTGGTGATCGGGGCTCCGAACAGCAGCAATTCGCTTCGGCTGGCCGAAGTCTCCGAGCGCAGCGGTGCCCCTGCCCGCCTGATTCAGCGGGCCGCCGATATCGACTGGGATTGGCTCGGAACGCCGAAAACGGTGGGGATTACCGCCGGGGCTTCCGCGCCCGAAGTGCTCGTCCGCGAAGTTGTCGATGCGCTTGGCGAGCGATTCGCGGTGACGGAAGAGATCGGCGACCATGAGCCTGAGCGAATGACCTTCAAGCTTCCGCGCGAGCTCGTTGCCTAAGCATGGATTTGCCCGAGATCGAGATATTCACGGACGGCGCGTGCAAGGGCAATCCCGGCCCGGGCGGCTGGGGTGCGATCCTGCGATCCAATGGCAAGGAACGCGAATTGTCCGGCGGCGAGTCGCCGACGACCAATAATCGAATGGAATTGATGGCGGCGATCGAGGCGCTGAAGGCGCTCAAGCGGCCGTGCCATGTGCAGCTTTGGACCGACAGCAACTATGTCCGCGACGGCATCACCAAATGGATTCACGGCTGGCGCCGGAACGGTTGGAAGACGGCGGACAGGAAGCCCGTCAAGAATGCCGAGCTTTGGCAGGCGCTGATCGATGCGGCCGCCCCGCACCGGGTCGACTGGCATTGGGTCAAGGCGCATGCCGGCCATCCGGAAAATGAGCGGGCCGATGCGCTGGCCTGCGCGGAGGCCGAAGCGCGACGCTAAGCGCGCTTCGAGCGCGGACCGAAGTCGGCGGGATCGATTCCCCGCAGTTCGGCGGGAAGCTCCTCATCCTTGATCAATGCCGCGCACAGCAATGATGCCGCCGGCGCGGTCTGGATGCCCATCCCGCCCTGCCCTACGCACCAGAAGAATCCATCGATGTCAGGATCGAATCCGAATTTCATGCCGCGATCGGGGGCGAAGGTCCTGAGCCCGGCCCATTTACGCTCGACGGCCTCGACTGGCCAGTCGACCGCCCTTTCGAACCGGTCGATCGCGACAGCGACATCCAATTCCTCGGGCGCGGCGTCGCAAGGATCGACCACGGTTTCGTCCAGCGGGCAGACCCAGACGCTATTGTCCCCCTCGCCCTTGAAATAGAAGCTTTCGTGAAGATCGGTGACGAACGGCAGGTCCCTGAGGCCCGTCCGGCCGATGCGAAGCTGAACCACGGTTCGCCGCCTCGGCTGCAAGCCTAGTGGCATCACGCCGGCCCGTTCCGCCATCTGGTCGCCCCAGGCGCCGGCAGCATTGACCAATACGCCGGCATCGATCGGGCCATTGCTGGTTTCGACGTGCCAGGCACCCGCCTGGCGCCGAGCCGACAGCAGCGCTGCATCGGTCTGCACCTGTCCCCCCTGGCGCCGGATCGCGCCAAGGCAGGCATTATGGAACGCAGCCACTTCGATGTCGGCGCAGCTCGATTCGTACCAGGCGCCGGTCCACTGCTCCCGCATGCCCGGGATCAAGCGGTCAAGCTCTGCCCGATCGAGGTGGACGGGCACAAATTCCCCGCGAAGATCGCTGACATCGCCAAAGGCTTCGCCGCAGGGACCGGTGAGATGCACCGCCCCGCGCGGGCGGAGCAAGGGGGTCTCGCTTCCCGGCCAGCTGGCATCGAACATCGGCCTGGATGCCAGGCTAAGCCGGCGTTCCGGCGTATCGCCACCGAGACTGGCCTGCCAGAAGGCGGCCGACCTCCCGGTTGCGTGGCGGCCGCAAAGTTCCTCCGCTTCGATCACCATCACCCGCATCCGGCCGGCGAGCCGTGCGCCGACGCTCGCTCCGGCGATGCCGCCGCCGACAATCAGGACATCCATGCTGCTCATCTCGCCCGTTGGTTACGGTTTGGAAAGGCGCGGCGTCTAGGGGTGGTGTCATGATGAACGCAGGATTCACCTTGGGACTGCTGGGCGTGCTGGCCGCGATGCTTGCGTGGATCGCGGTCGTCGACGTCAGGACCTATACGATTTCCGACCGGCTAAATCTGGCGATAGCGCTGCTAGCGCCGGTCTATTGGTGGTCCGCAGGGGTGCCGCTGTGGCCCGATGCGGCAATCCGCACCGGGGCCGGCCTGCTGGTATTCCTGCTGTTCGCCGGCGCATTTTATCTCAACGCAATGGGCGGTGGCGACGTCAAGCTCGCCGGGGCACTGGCCCTATGGTTTACGCCATATGAGACGCTGAAGCTGATCGTGCTCATGTCGATCATCGGCGGACTCCTGACTCTCATCGTCGTTGGCATCCATCGCGCTCGGAAGAATCCGGGCCGGCCGGAGGTACCGTACGGTGTCGCAATCGCGGCGGGCGGAATGTGGTTACTAGCCCAACGCTTTCTTAACCAATTTGCCGGAATGTCACTGGGCAACTGAGTGACCCTTCAGGGGAGGCGTAATCGCCATGGACGTCAAGAAAGTCGCGCTGCTCATCGGAGCGCTGGTCATAGCGGTCGTCACCGCGGTCATGGCCAAGAACATGTTCACCGGAGCCGGTGCGGAGCAGGCCAATGCTGCGCCTGTCGTGCCGTTGGGCCCGAAGGTCCTGGTCGCCCGCAAGGCGCTTCCGGTCGGCACCATCGTCGATGCCGAAAGCCTGACCTACCAGGCTTGGCCGAAGGAGCTGGTGCAGAACGCCTATTATACTGAAGGGGCGCCCGACGGAGACATCAGCAAGCTGCTGGGCACCGTTGTTCGCAATCCGATCACCGCCGGTCAGCCGCTGACCAAGGGCTCGCTCGTCGGTCCCAATGATCGGGGCTTCCTGGCCGCGGCACTGGGCCCGGGCATGCGCGCCGTAACCGTCCCGGTTTCGGCGACGACCGGCGTTGCCGGCTTCATTTTCCCGGGCGACCGGGTCGACATGGTGCTCACCCAGGATGTCATCGGCGGCGGTGATGGCCCCGCCCTCAAGGTTTCCGAGACGATCGTTCGCAACTTGCGAGTCCTTGCCACCGATCAGCGAATCGACAGCAAGAACGAGGAAGGCAAGACCGAGGTCAAGACCTTCACCACCGTCACCCTGGAAGCAACGCCGCGCATTTCCGAGAAGATCGCCGTTGCCCAGGCGATGGGCACGCTGAGCCTGTCCCTCCGCTCGATCGCCGACAATACGGCGGAGCTCGAGCGTGCGGTCGCTTCTGGTGAGGTCAAGGTTCCCACCGGGACCAACCCGACCGAGGAGCGCAAGATGCTGCTGGCCGTCGCCAATCGTCCGGCGGACAACAATACGACCTATGTCACCGGTGGCGACGTGTCGCGCTTCCAGCGCCGCAGCGTCCCTGCCAAGACTCCGTCACAGGCCGACCAGGCCGGCGACACAATGTCCAAGTTCGCAAGCGCAATGGGTCGCGCGACCACCGGCAAGGATCCGGCTGCTCCTGAGGGTGCGGCTTCCGGTCCCGGTGTTCGCGTTGCTCGCGGCAATACTGTCACTGTCGTTCCAGTGGGGGCTCGCTAAATGACCAGTTATTCCATGCGTGGCCGCGCTCGCCTGGGCTCTGCCCTGGCCGCGCTGGCCCTGAGCTTCGGCACCGTTGCCGTAGCCACACCGGCCGCTGCGGCTCCTCCGGCTGCAGCCGGAACCTACCGGCCCTCGACCCAGGTTCTGCTGTCGGTCGGCGAAGGCCAGATGATCCGGCTGCCGCGCAATGTGGCGGATGTCTGGACATCCAACCCGGCCGTGGCCGATGTCTACGTCGCCAACCAGCGCCAAATCAGCCTGTTCGGCAAGGATTTTGGCGAGGCGACGGTCATTGCCACCGCCGCCGATGGTTCGGTCGTCTATGGCGCCAAGGTGCGGGTCAGCCCGAATGTGACGTCGGTCGATCAAATGCTGAAAGCAGCAATGCCCGACGCCAATATCCAGGTCACGAACGTCGGCCAGATGGCGGTCATGAATGGCACCGTGGCCTCTCCGGAGGACAGCGCGCAGGCCGAAGCCCTGGTTCGTACGTTGCTCAATCCGGGCATCGATACGTCGCAGCCCGGCGCGGCGCTGAAAGTGCTGCCGGTCAACCGCCTGAAAACCGCCACCCCGCTGCAGGTCAACCTCAAGGTGACCATCGCCGAGGTCAACCGGTCGCTGCTCAAGCAGATCGGCGTCAACATTTTGACACGGGATGGGACCGACGGCTTCCAGTTCGGAATCGGCCAGGGCGGCGCCGGAACCTTTGGCTCGCCGGCTGTGGGCGAAACACCTGCGGTTCCGCGTGCCTTCGCCATCGGCGGCACAGGGACAACCCTTGGATTTGCCGGCAAGCTGCTGGGACTCGACATCTTGTCGACGTTGAACCTCTCGGCCGGCGATGGCCTGGTAACGATCCTGGCGGAGCCCAACCTGACCGCGCTGTCGGGTGAAACCGCCAGCTTCCTGGCCGGCGGCGAATATCCGATCCCGGTTTCGCAGGCGCTCGGCTCGGTCACGATCGAATATCGCCAATATGGTGTCGGCCTCGCCTTCACGCCGATCGTTCTTGCCGACGGCCGCATCTCGATGCGCGTCCGCCCGGAGGTCAGCGAGCTCAGCAATGAAGGCGCTGTGAAACTCAACGATTTCCTGGTCCCGGCACTCACGACGCGCCGGGCGGAGACCACGGTCGAGCTCGGGTCGGGCCAATCATTCATGATTGCCGGATTGCTGCGCAACACCAACACAAACAATGTCAACAAGGCGCCATTTCTCGGCGACTTGCCGATCCTTGGCGCCCTCTTCCGTTCGACCAACTTCAAGCGGTCGGAAACGGAATTGGTAATCATCGTCACGCCCTACCTTGTTCGCCCGACCTCGGGCCGCCTGGCACTGCCAACGGACGGATATCGTGCACCGACGGATGTCCAGCAGATGCTCGAGGGCCAGACCTTTGTCGGGCAAAGCGGCCCGGCTCGCGCTCCAGTTGCCACACCTGCGCCTGGAACCGCCGCCGCGGCGGGCGCCGCCGCCGTACCGGGGTTCAAGCTGTGAACCGTCGCTCTTTGAGGAAGGAAGCCATCATGGCCCGTAAATCCGCACTCATCCTTGTCGCCGCGGCGCTCACGGCCTGCCAGCATGTTCCATACGACCAGCCCGATCGCGGCGTGCAGTCGGTCAATGTGCCGGTCGTGACTCGCTCCGATTTTGCGCTGGACGTCGCCGCACCTGGCGGTTCGCTTCCTTCTTCGGAGGCTGCCCGGCTCGATGATTGGTTCCGTTCGCTTCAGCTTAGCTACGGCGATACGGTCCATGTCGATGGACCCTATTCCGAGGCGGTTCGCAACGATGTCGCCCGTGTTGCCGGTCAATATGGCCTGTTGCTCAGCAATGGCGCGCCGGTCACCCAGGGCCTGATCCCTCCCGGGTCAGTCCGCGTGGTCGTCAGTCGTACGCGGGCCGAAGTGCCCAATTGCCCCAACTGGAGCGAACCGGCGAGCCCCAACTTCAACAACCGCTCCATGTCGAACTTCGGCTGTGCGGTTAACAGCAACTACGCCGCCATGGTCGCGAATCCCGAGGATCTGATCCACGGCCGCGAAGGCGATCCTTATGTCGATGCGGCGGCCGCGAGCCGGGGCATCGGCGTCTATTATTCAACTCCGCCGACCGGGAAGAAGGGTCTGCAGGACATCAGCACGAAGCAGGGGCAGTAGTAATGAACGCACCTTTTCACGCGCGAGCGGGTCTGCGTGACCCCTTCACCGCCTTCGTCTGCGACGATGCGACGGCCGATATGTTGCGGCCGGTGGCGGTCGAGCATGGCTGGTCGCCAGAGAAGGTCCACAAAGGTGGTCTTCGCAACGCGGTTCAGTCGTTGTCGATCTCTGCCAGCCCGACGATCCTGTTCGTTGACCTATCGGAATCGGCGGACCCGTTGAACGACATCAACGCGCTCGCGGAGGTTTGCGAGCCCGGCACCGTCGTTATCGCGTCCGGCCAGGTCAATGATGTCCGGCTGTACCGCGACCTGGTCGCCAGCGGCATCCACGATTACCTGCTGAAGCCCTTCACGGTCGACCAGCTGCGCGACACATTCGCACATGCGCAGTCGATCCTTTCAGGACCGCGCGGCGAGGCCCAGGCCGACAAGCCGCACGTCATGGCCGCCGTAATCGGCGTCCGCGGCGGCGTCGGTGCCTCGACCATTGCGACCAGCCTCGCCTGGCTGATGGGCGAAAAGGCACATCGCAGCACGGCGCTGCTCGACCTTGACGTTCACTTCGGGACCGGCGCACTGGCGCTGGATCTTGAGCCTGGTCGCGGCCTGACGGATGCGATCGAAAATCCAAGCCGTATCGACGGCCTGTTCATCGAACGCGCCATGATCCGCGCCAACGAGCGGCTTTCGGTCCTTTCGGCCGAGGCTCCGCTCCACCAGCCGCTGATCACCGACGGAACCGCTTTCTTCCAGCTCCAGGAGGAAATGAAGAACGCGTTCGAATCAACCGTGCTCGACCTGCCGCGCCAGATGCTGATCCAGTATCCGCACATGGTCCACGACGCCCACGTAGCGGTGGTGGTCAGCGAGCTGACCCTGGCGGCAACCCGCGACACCATCCGGGTTCTCGCCTGGCTGAAGTCCAATGCGCCGCAGACTAAGGTCATCGTCGCCGCCAACCGCGTGCCGTCGGGTGGCGCGCTCGAGATCAACAAGAAGGATTTCGAGCAGTCGATCGAGCGCAACGTCGACATTGTCTTCCCCGACGATCGTAAGGTCGCCGCGCAGGCAGCGAAGCTGGGCAAGCCGATCGCCGAGATCGCGAGCGGCAAGATGGCCGCGCCCTTCACTCAGCTGTCGAACATGGTTCTGAGCCATGCCAGCGAGGAAGGCGCAGCCGCCGAAGCGAAAGCGGCGGCGCCTGGATCCAGGTCGCTGGTCGATAATTTGAAGTCGATGCTGGCCAAGCCGAAAGACAAGGCCGCGTAACGCAGCATTTCTGAACGGGAGGGCATGGCGCCCTCCCTGCTAGGCAGACGGGCAGGACGAACGGACAGATCATGATTTATGTCATCATCTTGGCGATCGGCATACTAGGCGTGCTCCTGCTTGGCGGGCAGGCGCTTAGCGGCCCAAATCCGCGCAAGTCGCTCAAGCGGCGCATGGAACTCGTCAAGGAGCGCCACGCTGACGGCATCCTGGCCGCCAATGCGCAGGCTCAGATCCGCAAGCTGATGGCGGCCCGCGCCAGCCGCGTGGAAGGCTGGGCATCGACCCTGATTCCCAAGCCGGCGCTGATGCGCAAGCGGCTGGAACAGACCGGCAAGCCCATCACCCTGGGCAAATATGCCCTGTCGTCGATCGGCCTGGCTATGTTTGTCGCTGCACTTGGGATGCTTAAGGGCGCACCCATCCTGCTGGCTTTCTTTGTCGGCCTGTTCGCAGGCGTCGGCGTGCCGCATTTCGTGATCGGTTTCCTGATCAAGCGACGCATCAACAAGTTCAATTCGAACTTCCCGGACGCGATCGAGCTGATGGTCCGCGGCCTCCGTTCGGGTCTGCCGATCACAGAGACCTTGGGCATCGTGGCCAGTGAAATCGGCGGCCCGGTCGGGCTCGAATTTCGCGCTGTTGCCGACAAGATGAAGATCGGCCGGACGATGGAAGCCTCGCTGCAGGAAACGGCCGATCGGCTTGGCACCGCCGAATTCCAGTTCTTCGTCATCACCCTGGCGATCCAGCGGGAGACCGGCGGCAACCTCGCCGAGACTTTGTCAAACCTGGCCGACGTGCTGCGCAAGCGCGGGCAGATGAAGCTGAAGATCCGGGCGATGAGCTCTGAATCCAAGGCGTCGGCCTACATCGTCGGCTCGCTCCCCTTCGTGGTGTTCACGCTCGTTTGGATGGTGAACCCTGGCTACATGCACGGCTTTTTCGAGGACCAGCGGCTGATGGTCGCCGGACTTGGCGGCCTGTGCTGGATGAGCATTGGCGTGTTCATCATGGCCAAAATGGTCAACTTCGAGATTTAGGACCCAGAGACGATGGAAGCTGCTCCCACCGGACCTACCCTACTCGGCGTCGACGTAATCTGGGTCGCGACCCTGCTTGCGGCGGTTGCAACCCTTGCGGTGATCGTCGCAATCTATGCCGCGACCACCGTACGGGACCCGATGGCGCGCCGGGTCAAGGCGCTCAACGAGCGCCGCGAGCAGCTCAAGGCCGGCATCGTCGCCTCGACCAACAAGCGCAAGAAGCTGACCAATCGCAATGCGGCGGCCGACCGGGTCCGCGGCATCCTCAGCAGCTTCAAGATGCTACAAGACGACCAGATCAAGAAGACGCAGATCCGCCTGATGCAGGCAGGCATCCGCACCAAGGACCTGGCCTTCTTCATCATCTTCGCTCGTTTCGTATTGCCCGTCGTGCTGGGCATCGGCGCGGTGGTGCTGATCTATGGCGTCGACTTCTTCCCCGATTGGTCGGCGTTCAAAAAATACGCTGCGGTCGCGGGTACGTTGGTCGGCAGCTACAAGGCGCCCGACCTGTGGCTCAGCAACAAGGTCAAAAAGCGCAGCGACGCGGTCCGCAAGGGTCTGCCCGACGCGCTCGACCTGCTGGTGATCTGCGCCGAGG
>JBJMUA010000072.1:0-14968 GCA_045811425.1 Sphingomicrobium sp.
TATAGGTCGAACCCAGCGCCTCGCGCAACGTATCGGCCGAAGCGCTGCCTGCACAAAGAGCAATCAACAGCGCCGAAAGGGTCAGGTTACGAGTCACAGGCTATGCTCTCCGCCAAAATCAGAAAGTGAAGGCCCGTGGCCGTTCGAATCCGGGTAATGCCTCGACGTCGGCATCGGCAATGAGGCGCAGGCCGACGGCGCCCTTGGCGCTGCGGCCGACGAACAATCGGGTCACGCCGCGGTCGACAATGGCGCCGGCAATACGCCCGTCCTCGGACAGTTGCTTGCCGAGCGATGCCGGAAACTCCTCGACCGCGCCGTCCAGCAGGATGAGGTCAAACGGCGCGCCTTTGGGCCAGCCCTTCGAAAGCTCTCCGACCACCGTATCGACGCCAGCAGCGGTGGCGGCGGAAGCCAGTGCATCGTCGGACTCCAGTGCGACGACCTCGAGCCCGATTTCCTTGAGAATTGCGGCCGAGTAGCCGGTGCCCGAACCGATCACCAGCGCTCGCTCGCCCGGCCGCGGGGCCAATTCCGATAGCAATCGTCCCAGCTCGGCCGGGGCCATCAACGCCCGGCCCTCAGCGACTTTCAGCGGACGATCGAAATAGGCCAGAGCCCGGGCGCTGTCGGGGACGAAGCGTTCACGCTCCACCTTCGCCATTGCGGTCAGCACGCCGCGATCAGTGACGCCCTGGGGACGCAGCTGATTGTCGATCATTGTCCGGCGGGCCAGGCTGAAATCCTGCATCGAAACCTCGTTCGTTACGAACTGTTATATGACAGTAATACAGTAGGGTATCAAGTGTGCCTTATCCGCTGCGCCCTGCAACGCCAAGGCGGGCGTGCGCCCGTTTGTCGAATCGTCCGGTTGACAAGCGGCGGGGCGACCCGCCAAAGGCCGGGTCCGCGAGGCCCGATGGCGGAGTGGTTACGCAGAGGACTGCAAATCCTTGCACGCCGGTTCGATTCCGGCTCGGGCCTCCAAAATCCCATGCCGATGTAGCCAATGCCTGTCCGATTCCGGACAGGGCTGTCCGCTTGCGGACGCCAGGTTGCGCGGCAATCGATGATCCGCCGAAGCTTGTTGCACGAAGCATGGCATAAGTGTCGCAACTTCCGTGCCAGATGGACCGCGTCCGGCTACGAGCCGCTTGCGGCGGTCGCCACTTCCGGCGAGTAGAGCGAATCCCCGCCCAGCGCGCGATAGAGATCGACCAGGTTCGTCGCGGTTTCGAGGCGCATTTCCACCAGGCTTTGCTGGGCCGAATAATAGGTGCGCTGCGCGTCCAGGGATGCGAGGAAGCTGTCGATCCCGGCGCGATACCGCGCCTCGGCGAGCTTGAAATTGTCGGCCGCGGAATCATGCTGCGCCTGGCGCGCGCGAAGCTCCTCGCCCGCCGTTCCTTGCCGCGCCAGCGCATCGCTGACCTCGCGGAAGGCGGTCTGGATCGCCTTCTGATAGCTGGCCACGGCGGCATCGCGCTGGGCTTCGGTCAGGCGGACGTTCGCCCTGCCCGCGCCAGCCCGGAAGATCGGATAATTTGCGCCCGCGGCCGCGTTCCAGCCGAACCCGCTGTCAAACAGGCCGCCGAGCGAACCGCTCGCCAGCCCCAGCAGCCCGGTCAGCGAAATAGTGGGGAACAGGGCGGCGCGTGCGGCCCCAATCTCCGCATTGGCCGCGCGAAGACGATACTCCGCGTCCATCACGTCGGGCCGCCGCAGCAGGACCAGCGAGCTGACACCGGCCGGCAGCGGTACGACCGTCGGTGCCGCCTGCTCGATCGATTCAGGAAGCAAATCCGGGTCGATGGGCGCCCCCACCAGCAGCTGCAGCAGGTTGACGTCCTGCGCCATGGCCGTGCGCTGCCGCGCGACCACGGCCTCGGCCGCGTGCAGGATCTGTTCGGCCTGGCGAAGGTCCGTGCGCGGCGCGATGCCGCCCTCCAGCCGCGCCCGGGTCAGGGTAACGCTGCGCCGGGCGCTGGTCGCCGTGTCCTCGGCAATCTCCAGCAGGCTCGCATCCGCCCCATAGGTGAGCCATGCCTCGGCAATATCGGCCACCAGCGCGAGGCGCGTGGTCCGGGCCGCCGCCTCGCTGGCGAAATAGCGGTTCAGCTCGGCCTTGGTGAGCGAGCGGATCCGCCCGAACAGGTCCAGCTCGAAGCTTGGAATGCCGAGCCCACCGGTGAACTGGGCGGCGGCGTTGCCATTGTCATTCTCGGTGCCGGAAACGCCGAGGGAGGCATCGACTTCAGGAAACAGCTCGGCGCGCTGGATCCGGTACTGGGCCCGGGCGGCGGCGATATTGGCCGCGGCTGCCATCAGGTCGCGATTGTCGGCCAGCCCTTGCTCGATCAGCGATTGGAGGCGGGCGTCGCGGAAGATGTCGCGGTATGTGACTGCGGGCAGGCCGGCCTCGGACTGGCGGAGATAGGCGTCGCCCGCCGGCCATGAGGCGGGAACGGCCGGCCCGGGCCGAACATAGGCCGGCTCCATCGACATGCACCCTGCCAGCATCAGCGCGGCGATCGGGGCCAGCTTTTTCATGCCTTCGCCTCGCTGTCCGTGTGGCGGTGATCGCGGATATATTTGATGCCTTCGCGGACCCCGCGGCGGACCAGTACGAAGAATAGCGGGATGTAGAAGATCGCCAGGACGGTCGCGGTCAGCATGCCGCCGATCACCGACGTGCCGATGGCAATGCGGCTGTTGGCGCCCGCGCCAGTCGAAATCGCCAGCGGCATCACGCCGAAGATGAAGGCGAAGCTGGTCATCAGGATCGGCCGGAGCCGGATGCGAGCCGCTTCCAGCGCCGCCTCGATCACCCGCTTGCCCTGCTTTTCCGCGCGCTCGGCGAATTCGGTCATCAGGATCGCGTTCTTGGCGGCGAGGCCCATGGTCGTCAGCAGGCCGATCTGAAGATAGACGTCGTTCTGAAGGCCGCGCAGGGTCACGGCGAAGATCGCGCCGACCAGGCCGAGCGGGATGATCAGGATCACCGCGAACGGGATCGACCAGCTTTCATAGAGAGCGGCCAGACAGAGGAAGACGACCAGCAGCGAGATCGCATAGAGCGGCGCGGCCTGCCCGGATGACAATCGTTCTTCATAGGACTGGCCCGACCAGGCGATTCCGACACCAGGAATTTTCGAGGTCAGCTCCTCGATGGTCTTCATCGCATCGCCGGAGCTTTTGCCCGGCGCGGGCTGGCCCTGGAATTCATAGGATTGGACGCCGAGGAATCGGGACAGGCTGACCGGGGCCGTCGACCAGCTCGACCGCGCAAAGGAGGAGAAGGGCACCATCTCGCCCTGGTTATTCCTGACCGACCATTGATCGATATCTTCGGGCTTCGCGCGAAACGGAGCATCGCCCTGGACATAGACGCGCTTCACCCGGCCGCGGTCGATGAAGTCGTTGACATAACGCCCACCCCAGGCGGTCGCGATCGTGTTGTTGACGTCGGCGGTGCTGAGACCCAGCGCGGAGATGCGCTCCTGGTTGAAATCGACCTTCAAAGTCGAAACGTCCGGCAATTCGGAAAGCCGGACCTGCTGCAAGGTCGGCTCGGCCGACGCCATTTGCAGCAACTGGTCGCGCGCCTGTTCGAATTTTTCCTGGGGCATGCCGCTCGTGTTCTGCAGCTGCATATTGAACCCGCCGGCCTGGCCAAGACCCCGGATCGCCGGCGGGATTAGCGCGAACACTTGTGCATCGCGATAGTCGGAGAACGCGCCGCGCGCGCGCTGGACAATTGCATCCGCGCTGTTCTGCTTGCCCTGGCGATCGCTGAAATCGGTCAGGTTGATGAAGGACTGGCCTGCGTTCTGGCCCGTCGCCCCCTGGCCGCCGCCCGCGACGATGAAATAGGCCCGGAAGTTTTTCTGGTCCGGGCCGTGCATGACATAGTCTTCGACGGCCAGCTGCATTTCCTTGGTGCGTTCCAGGGTTGCCCCGGCGGGCAGGCGGAACTGGATCTGCATCGCCCCCTGGTCCTCCGTGGGCAGGAAGCCGGTGGGAAGCCTGAAGAACATGATCGCGAGCACGGCGCAGACCAGGCCATAGCCGGCGAGGAATCGCCATTTGCGGTCGACCAGGAAGGTGACGGTGCGCACATACCAGTCGCGCAGCCGGTTGAAGCCGGTGTTGAACCGGTCGCGGCCGCTGGCGAGCGCCGCGGCGGCACGCGGGAAACGCCGTCCGAAACCCGTGTCCCGCGGATCGACATGCGTTCGCTTGAGGACACCCGCGGCGATCGCCGGACTCAACGTCATCGCCACAAAGACCGAGAGCACCATCGCCGAAACGATCGTCGCCGAGAACTGCCGGTAAATAACGCCGGTCGAACCGCCGAAGAACACCATCGGCAGGAAAACCGCCGAAAGCACCAGCGCAATGGCGATCAGCGCCATCTGGATCTGGCCCATCGAGATGATGGTGGCCTCGCGCGGGCTGATCCCGGGCTGTTCCTCCATGATCCGCTCGACATTTTCGACCACGACGATCGCATCATCGACCAGCAGGCCGACCGCCAGGACCAGGCCGAAAAGGGTCATGGTATTGATTGAGAAGTCGAGCGCGTAGAGGACTGCAAAGGTGCCGAGCAACACCACCGGGATGGCAATCGCCGGCACCAGCGTCGCTCGCCAGCTCTGCAGGAAGACGAACATGACGATGATCACCAGGATCATCGCCTCGAATAGCGTCTTCACCACTTCCTCGATCGACAGCTTGATGAAATCCGTGGTGTCGTAGGCGTAGGCATAGCGATAGCCGGCGGGGAAGCTCTTCGCCATC
This sequence comes from Sphingomicrobium sp., assembly GCA_045811425.1. Classification (GTDB taxonomy): domain Bacteria; phylum Pseudomonadota; class Alphaproteobacteria; order Sphingomonadales; family Sphingomonadaceae; genus Sphingomicrobium. The sequence continues at coordinate 4,801 of JBJMUA010000072.1, forward strand.
TGCTCCACCTGCGCCTTGACCAGGTCGGCGGTTTCCAGTGCGTCGGCGCCGGGGGCCAGGAAGATGGCAATTCCGGCCCCGGGCTTGCCGTTCAATCGCCGGTCGGAGTTGTAGTTTTCCGCGCCCAGCTCGACGCGGGCGACGTCGCTCAGCCGTACGCGGGCACCGCTGGATTCGGCCTTGACGATGATGTTGCGGAATTGATCGACCGTCTGAAACTTGGACGACGCTGTCACCGTGGCATTGAGCATCTGGCCCGGCACGGTGGGTGTGCCGCCAACCTCGCCGGCAGCGACCTCGACATTCTGTGAGCTGATCGCGTTGATCACATCGCCCGGATTGAGCGAATATGACCGCATCTTGGCCGGATCGAGCCAGATGCGCATGGCATAGGGGGCACCAAAGACGTTGACATCGCCGACGCCGGGAACCCGCGCGATCCTGTCCTGGATGTTGCTGGACAGATAGTCGGAAACGTCCATGTCCGTGGTTCGGCCGGAATCATCATAAACGCCAATGATCAGCAGGAAATCCGTCGATGATTTTGTGACACGGACACCTTGTTGCTGAACCTGTTGCGGCAAGCGGGAGAGCGCGGCCTGGACGACGTTCTGCACCTGCACCTGTGCGATGTCGGGATCCGTGCCCTTCTCGAAGGTCACATTGATCGTGGCTGTTCCGCGCGAACTCGACGAGGACTGGAAATAAAGCATTCCGTCCAGCCCGGTGAGTTGCTGTTCCATGATCTGCGTGACGCTGTCCTGCAGCGTTTGCGCCGATGCGCCGGGATAGCTCGCGCGGATATTGACCTGCGGTGGGGCCACGTCGGGATATTGCGCGATCGGAAGCTTGCTGATGGCGCCCAGCCCAAGCAGCATGATGAGGATCGCGATCACCCATGCGAAGATCGGGCGATCGATGAAGACGCGCGACATCGGCTCCTAGCGCCCGGCTGCGGAGGTGCCCGCCTTGGGCGCCTGGATGCGTTGTGGCGTGCTCGCCGGCACCGGCTTGACCTTGGCGCCTTCCTTGAGGTTCGCGACGCCCTGGGTGATCACCTTTTCGCCGGCCGCCAGGCCCTGGGTCACGACCCAGTTCGTGCCATCGGTGCGTTCGGCGACCACGGTGCGGGCGACCGCGGTATTGCCCGGGCCGACGACCCACAATGTTGCGCTGCCCTTGGGATCGCGGGCGATCGCTTGCTGCGGAACCAGGTAAGCGGTGGTGTTGATCGCCTGGGCAAAGCTTGCCGTGACGAACATGCCGGGTAGCAGCAGGGATTGCGGGTTGGGAAAGCGGGCGCGAAGTGTCACCGATCCGGTGTCCGCATTGACGACCACTTCGGTGAACTGGACGCTGCCGGTATAGCCATAGTCGCTGCCGTCGGGCAGCTTCAGCCGCACTTGAGCCATGGCCGGAATGGTGCCGCCCTGGGCCAATGACCGGCGCAGGGAAAGCAGGTCGGACGCCGACTGCTGGATATCCACGTAGACAGGATCGAGCCTGGTGATGGTGGTCAGGGCTTCCGCCTGATTGGCCGTAACCAGCGCCCCCTGGGTGTAGCGTGACAATCCGATGCGGCCGCTGATCGGCGCGGGCACGCGCGTATAACGCAGATTGATCTGCGCCGTGCGAAGCGCCGCATTATTCTGGGCGATGGCCGCATTGGCCTGGCGCGCCTGGGCCAGCGCATCGGTGTAATCCTGCTTGGATACAGCTTCCATCTCGGCCAGCGGGCGATAGCGCGCCGCGCGCGCACCTGCGGCCTCAGCGCTGGCCCGGGCGCTTTGCAGGTTCGCCGACGCCTGGGCGACCTGGGCCTGATAGATGCTCGCATCGATCTGGTAGAGGGTCTGGCCTTGCCGGACGATCGAGCCCTCGGCGAACAATCGCCGCAGGATGACCCCCGACACCTGCGGGCGGACTTCGGAAATCTGGAATGCGGCTACGCGGCCGGGAAGCGATTCCTCGACCGGCACGCTGCTGGCCTGGACAACCACATAGCCAACCCGGGGCGGCCCTCTGTCGCCGCCGGCGCCCTGCGCATCGCCGCCGCCGCAGGCGGACAGCATCAGCAGTGCGGCCAACGCAATAGTCTGGCGAATATCGCGCACCATCATTCATCCTTGCCATCGCGGCGCCATGTGAGTCGGGATGCAACCCTTAGCGCGTGCGCCAACCGCTTTCAGCCATCACCCCGCCACTTAGCGGAACCAGCATGACCGTTCGTCGAAGCTTTTGTTACAGAGAACCCGATTTAAGTTTCATTGCAAGACCGAAATCCTTGCAAGCCAAAGCCGATTGCGAAGCCCTATTGCAAGCCTTAGTCAACTGCCATGATCCGACGCCTTCTTCTTTCCACTCTCCTGTTGCTTAGTGCCTGCGGGCAGAGCGGCGAACCCGACATTCAGCTGGGCAACGCATGGGCACGTCCCACGCGCGGCGAGGCGCCTGGCGCCGTCTATGTGGCGGTCAACAACAAGGGATCGGCCGATGACCGGCTCGTCGGCGCATTTACCGATCATGCCGCGATGGCGATGGTCCACCAAAGCGAGCTGGTCGATGGAGTGGCGCAAATGCGCACTGCGGGTGAAATCAATATTCCGGCCGGCAAACGGATCGAGATGGTGCCCGGCGGCACTCACATCATGCTGGAGGGGCTTCGAGCACCGTTGAGGACCGGCGACAGCTTTGATCTGGTCCTCAAGTTCCGGAACAGCGGCGACAGGCGGGTCAAGGTCGACGTCGTCAAGGCTGACCGCGAATGAGCCTTTCCCGCTTGCGCATCTGGCTGTGGATCATGCTCGGACTAGGGGCAGCCGGCATGGGCGTGCTGATCTGGCAGCAATCGGCGCGGAAACAGACATTCTCCGAGACATCGATGGGCATGATCGGCGGGCCGTTCACTCTTGTCGGCACCGACGGTCAGACGTTCGCCAGTACCCGGCTCAACGGCAAACCGGCCGCCATTTTCTTCGGTTTCACCAATTGCCCCGATGTCTGCCCGACCACCCTGGCGCGGCTGACGAAGCTGCGTCATCAACTCGGCAAGGGCGACGATGGCTTTTCGATCGTCTTCATCAGCGTCGATCCGGAGCGCGATACGCCGGCTGAACTGAAGAGCTATCTCAGCCTGTTCGATACGCCGGTCGTCGGCCTCACCGGCACGCCGGCGCAGATCGAGCAGGTCAAGAAACAATATGGCATTTACTCGCGCAAGGTGCCGCAGCCGGGTGGCAGCTACAGCGTGGATCATACCGCCGCCGTGATCCTGACCGATCGCAACGGCCAGTTCGTTGCCACCCTGTCACCGGATGAAGGCGAAGCCGTCGCGCTTGAAAAGCTGAAGCGGATCAGCGCCTAGTCGTCGCGGGCCAGCACCCGTCCCAACAAGCGGTCCATCGCGGCCTGTGCTTCGGGTTCTTCCAGGTTGGGCGTGTGACCGACGTCCGGTACCACTACCAGCTCGGCATCGCCGTCCAGCCTTTCGACCATCTGCGCGGCGATCTCGGCCGAGAGCAGGTCGGACCGATCGCCTCGCAGGATCAACAACGGCCGGCCGGCGAGCGCTTCGTACAGGTGCCAGTTGGCGCCCTGCGGACCTTCGGTGGCAGCGCGGAAATTATCGGCGATCCGCATGTCATACTGGAATCTGATCCCGTCCGTTGTCTCGTGCATGATGCGATGAGTGAAACGTTCCCACTCGCCCGGCCCCCATTTTGGAAACACCTCGCGGTTGCGGTCGGTCAGGACTTCGATCGCCTGCTGCCAGCTGTCGAAGGTCACTTCCCGGCCGACATAGCCGCCGATGCGGTCGATCCCCGCCGGGTCGATCACCGGCCCGATATCGTTCAGCATCGCCCCCGCGATCCGGTCGGCGTCCGTCGAGGCAAGCAGCATGGTGCAGATGGCGCCCAGCGAAGTGCCGAAGAAGACCGCATCCGCGATACCCTCCTGGTCGAGCAGCTTTAGGAGATCGGCGACATAATAATGGGGGGTGTAACGGCTTGGGTCGGGGTCATTCTCGCTCATCCCTCGCCCGCGAAGCTCGACGCAGATGACCCGCCAGTCGCCGGCATAGCGCTCCGCCACCGGCTCGAAATCGCGCGCGTTGCGGGTGAGGCCTGGAATGCACAGGATCGGCGGCGTATCGCGCCGGCCCTCATAGTCGCGGTAGTGGAGACGCAAGCCTTCGGCACTGTACCAGAAACGGTCGGTCCAACTCGGCATTACGCTTCCTTAGTCGATGAACTCCCCCTATCGCGGGGCGATGGCGAAGCCGCAAGCCGTTCCGGACAGCATCCCCATCCTGGAGCTCGGCGAGACCTTCTACGATGCGGTCGAATCCGCCGATTTCCCCGAGTGCAGGCCGCGGTTCTTGAACCGCCGCTGGGCAGCCAAGGTCGGACTTGGGAATCTCGGCGACGCGGATTGGGCCGGGCATTTCTGCCGGTTCGAGCCACTGCCCGGCAATCTCGGCCAGCCCCTGGCGCTACGCTATCACGGCCATCAATTCCGCGTGTACAATCCGGAAATCGGCGACGGCCGGGGATTCCTGTTCGCCCAGCTCCGCGACGATCGCGGCCGCTTGCTGGACCTGGGCACCAAGGGCAGCGGCCAAACGCCCTACAGCCGCCGCGGCGACGGCCGGCTGACGCTCAAGGGCGGAGTGCGCGAGATACTGGCGACCGAAATGCTGGAGGCCCTTGGCGTCAACACGTCCAAGACCTTCGCGCTGTTCGAAACCGGCGAGCAGCTGATGCGCGGAGACGAGCCGTCCCCCACCCGCTCCGCGGTGCTGACCCGGCTTAGCCACGGTCATATCCGCATCGGCAGTTTCCAGCGCCTCGCTTTTTTCGGCGACGTCGACGGCATTGCGAAACTGGCCCGCTATTGTCTCAGGCATCTGCTGGATGAGCCGGCGGGCGATGATGCGGACAATGCCGCGCGGTTGCTTGACCTGACTTGCTCGGCAACCGCGACACTGGCGGCGAGCTATATCGCCGCCGGCTTTGTCCATGGCGTCCTCAACAGCGACAATATCAACATCACCGGGGAAAGCTTCGACTATGGCCCGTGGCGATTTGCGCCGGAGTGGGATGAGGAGTTCGTTGCCGCCTATTTCGACGAAATCGGGCTCTATGCGTTCGGACGCCAGCCCGAAGCGATCCACTGGGACTTGGCCCAACTGGCCGGATGCCTGTCGATGATCGGCGATGCCCCCGCCCTGTCCGACCTGCTGGCATCCTGGCCTGGCCGCTTCCAGGAGGCGCTGTCGGATCGGATGCTGGACAGGCTGGGCGTAGCCCCCCGCGGCGAGGCCGAGGATCGGCCGCTGGTTTCGGCGATGGTTGGCGCACTGAGGACGCGGCTGGTGGGCATCGACCGTTTCTTCTTCGACTGGCGCGGCGGGCGGACCCCGACTTCGGAACTCTATCGGGATGGGGCATTCGATGAGCTGCGCGCGCGACTTGAAGGACGGCAGGCGCCGCTATCCCATCCCTATTGGTCCGATGCCGCGCCCTGTTCGATGCTGATTGACGAAGTGGAGTCGATCTGGTCCGCGATTGCCGACAGCGACGACTGGTCGCAGCTGGAGTCCAAGGTTGAGGCGATCCGTCGGCTGGGCGACGCCATGACGTCGGATGCCGCGGGTTGACCGGTTGAGGCTCGCTTGGGTACCGCGCCGTAGCGTGCTGGAGAATTGATGACCGAAACCCTTGTTTCCACCGAGCCGGCCACCGGCGCGGAGATCTGGTCTGGCCCGGTCGGCGACGCCGCGGCGGAGGTCGCCGCTGCCCGCGCCGCCTGGCCGGAATGGGCGGCCCATTCGGTGACCTACCGGATGGAGACATTGCGGCGCTTCGCCAATGTCGTCCGCTCGCGCGAAGAGGAATTCGCCGAGCTGATCTCGCGGGAGACGGGCAAGCCATTCTGGGAAGCGAAGACCGAGGTCAATTCGGTCATCGGCAAGGTCGAGATTTCCGTTGCCGCCTACTCGGAGCGGACGCCGACCAGCAGGCTCGAGGCGGCGATGGGCAACAAGGTCACGGTCCGTCACAAGCCGCATGGAGTGCTGGCGGTGCTGGGGCCCTATAATTTCCCGGCGCACCTGCCCAACGGCCATATCACTCCCGCCCTGATCGCCGGCAATGCGGTGGTATTCAAGCCGTCGGAGAAGACCCCGGCGACGGGCGAATATCTGGTCAAATGCTTCCATGAAGCCGGAGTGCCGGAAGGCGCGCTGCGACTGTTGATCGGCGGCCCGGCGGAAGGGAGGTCATTAGCCGGCCAGGCTGGAATTGACGGCCTGCTGTTTACCGGATCGGTTGGTGCGGGCATGGCGCTCCACCGCCAGTTCGCCGAAACGCCGAACAAGATGCTGGCGCTGGAGCTGGGCGGCAACAATCCGATCGTCGTGTGGAATGCCCCGGACCTGCAGGCCGCGGCCACGATCATCGTTCAATCGGCCTATCTGTCGGCCGGACAGCGCTGCACCGCGGCCCGCCGGCTGATCGTCGAGGATGGCAAGCATGAGGAGCTGCTGGGCGAAATCTGCAAGCTTATCGACCGCATCATCGTCGACCACCCGATGGCCGAGCCGCAGCCTTTCATGGGGCCGGTGATCGATTTGGTCACGGCCGATATCCTGCAGGATCGCTTTCTCGGCCTGATGATGAAGGGCGGCAAGCCGATCCGCCGCCTGGAGCGCCCTCACGAAGAGCGGCCCTACCTCACGCCGGCCCTGATCGACATGACCGATGTCAAGGACCGGCTCGACGAGGAGTTGTTCGGCCCCGTCCTGCAACTGGTCCGGGTCAAGGATTTCGATGCCGCGATCGACGAGGCGAACAATACGCGCTTCGGTCTCGCAGCGAGCGTGCTGACCAAGGATCCGGCGCTGTACGACCGGTTCTGGGCCAATGTCCGATCGGGCGTCATCAACTGGAACAAGCCGACCAACGGCGCGCCGTCCAATGCCCCCTTCGGCGGTGTCGGATTCAGCGGCAATCACCGGCCAAGCGCCTTCTACGCCGCCGATTATTGTGCCTATCCGGTAACAAGCGTTGAAGCAGAAAGTACCCGAGCGGCAATTAACGAGGGCCTTCGCGACCCCCATGCAACCAAGGAATAGCTAGAGGCGCAGCCCAAGCCGCGGACCCGCCCACACCATGATGCCATAAAGGATCATGGTGAGTGCGCAGCCCGCCACCAGCGACACCCAAAAGCCATATCCCTGCCTCAGCATCGCGGGGATCAGCAGGAACATCGGCAGCGAAGGCAGCACGAACCAGAATGTGGCTTCGGCATGCGCAGCCATGTTCCCCGGGTCCGGCTTGTCGCGCCACAGCCACACCATGCCGAGCACCGACACCAGCGGCAACGATGCGATCAGGCCGCCGAAGCCGGGGTAGCGCTTGGCCACCTCCGAAATGATCGCGATGAGAATGCCCGACAGCGCGGCCTTGATGGCGAGATACCACATGCTCGCCCGCTAGCCCCGCATCTCCGGCAGATAGTCGCTGTCGCTGGGATCGCTGAACCGCGTGATCTTCGCATCGAAGCGGAGGCGCACCTTGCCGGTCGCGCCATGGCGCTGCTTGGCGACGATCAGCTCGGCGGTACCATAGACCCGCTGCATTTCCTCCTGCCAGGCGGCGAAATCCGGATGGTCGTCCGCGGGCTGCTTGGCGGCAACATAATAATCGGGACGGAACACGAACCACACCATGTCGGCGTCCTGCTCGATCGAGCCGGATTCACGCAGGTCCGACAATTGCGGCTTCTTGTCCTCGCGCTGCTCGACCGCGCGGCTGAGCTGCGACAGGGCCAGCACTGGCACGTCCAGTTCCTTGGCCAGCTGCTTGAGACCGCGGCTGATCTCGGAGATTTCCTGCACGCGATTGTCGTTGCTGTTCTTGCCCGTGCCCTGGAGCAGCTGGAGATAGTCGACCACGACCATGCCGATCCCCTTCTGCCGCTTCAGGCGCCGAGCGCGGGCGCGGAGCGCTGCGATGGTGAGGCCCGGAGTGTCGTCGATGTAGAGCGGAAGGGTCGAAAGCTCGCCCGCCGCCCGGGCCAGCGAGCGGAATTCCTGCTGGCTGATCTTGCCCATGCGAAGATTTTCGGAGCTGATGCCCGACTGCTCGGCAAGGATGCGCGTCGCCAGCTGGTCGGCCGACATTTCCAGGCTGAAGAAGGCGACCGGCGCACCGGCGCTCTTGGCCGGGTCGATGCCATCTTCCTGGTCGCGAATGAAGCGCTGCGCGGCGGCAAAGGCCATATTGGTCGCAAGCGAGGTCTTGCCCATGCCGGGACGGCCGGCGAGGATCACCAGGTCGCTCTTGTGCATGCCGCCGACTTTGGTGTTGATCCCGTCCAGGCCGGTGGTGAGGCCCGACAGATGGCCGCCGCTATTGAGCGCCTTTTCGGCCTGCTCGAGCGCGAGGCGGGTGGCTTCGCCGAAGCTCTTGACCGTATTGGCCGTGCCGCCTTCTTCCGCCACGCGATAGAGCTCGCTCTCCGCCCGCTCGATCTGCGTCAGCGGCGCGACTTCCTCGGACGTGTCGAGCGCGCCCTCCACCATGTCGCGGCCGACACCAACCAGGGCCCTCAGCAGCGCCAGGTCATAAATCTGGGCGGCGAAATCGCGCGCCCCGATCACCGCCGCGCCGGAGCCGGTCAACTGGGCGAGATAGGCTGGCCCGCCGACCTCCTTCATCGCCTCGTCGGCGTCGAAGATCGGCTTCAGGGTGACCGGATTGGCGACCATATTCTTGTCGGTCATCCGAAGCACGGCTTCGTAGATCCGGCCATGCAGCGGCTCGAAGAAATGATGCGGCTTCAGCCGGATCTGGACATCCTCGACCAGACGGTTGTCGATCATCAGCGCGCCAAGCAGCGCAGCCTCCGCCTCGATATTCTGAGGGAGCGAGGGGGTTGCGGGGGGCTGTGCCCCGCTGTCGATTCGAATGACTTCGGCCATGAGTCGGTCTTTGCGCAATCCGGCTGCCAGCGATACGAGAACAAAGTAGCACAGCCGAGCTAGATTGTGATCAACCTGTGGAAAACCACCCCGTCGTTCCCGCGAAAGCGGGAATCCCGCTAAACCTTATATCCACAGAAAAAGCGGGATCCCCGCTTTCGCGGGGATGACGCGCAAAATGGTGCGGGCTAGCCAAGCGCCATGACCATTCAATCGGACCGCTGGATTCGCGACCAGGCCCTCAATCATGGCATGATCGAACCGTTCGTCGAGGCGCAGCGCCGGGAGGGGTGCATTTCCTACGGCCTGTCTTCCTATGGGTACGATGCGCGCGTTGCCGACGAGTTCAAGATTTTCACCAACGTCGATTCAGCGACCGTCGACCCCAAGGATTTTGCAGCCAACAGCTTCGTCGACCGGCAGACCGATGTGTGCATCATCCCGCCCAACAGCTTCGCCCTGGCGCGGACGGTCGAATATTTCCGCGTGCCGGAGGATGTGCTGGTCATCTGCCTTGGCAAGTCGACCTATGCGCGCTGCGGGATCATCGTCAATGTCACGCCGCTCGAGCCTGGCTGGGAGGGGCATGTGACCCTGGAGTTTTCGAACACCACGCCCCTGCCCGCCAAGATCTACGCCAATGAAGGCGCCTGCCAGTTCCTGTTCCTCAAGGGCAATGAGCGCTGCGAGACGAGCTACGCCGACCGCGCCGGCAAATATATGGGCCAGCGCGGGGTCACCTTGCCGAAGTTGTAGCGCTGTTCCCCGGCGGAGGCCGGGGTCCAGGCGCGCGAAGCGCTTTCCCTAGGGCGCTTCCGAGACGCTGCTGCGCAGCTTCCTGGACCCCGGCTTGCGCCGGGGAACTGGTAGCTCAGGCAGGCTGCGTTTTCTTTGCTGCCCGCTCCGCGCGGGCGGCGTCATGCTCGAGCAGTTCGCGTGCGCGGAGGATCATCTCCACCCAGTCGTGGAAGGCATGCGCCAGCTTGGCGACCAAGTCCATCAGCGGCCCTTCCTTGAGGCAACCATCCTCGCCAAAGCTATCGTCGCTGACATGGCCCAGATAGGCCTCGGGCTGCTGCATCACCGGCATGTTGAGGAATACGCACGCCTGGCGCAGCTGGTGGTTGGCGCCGAACCCGCCAATCGCCCCTGGCGACGCGCTGATGATGGCGGCCGGCTTCC
>JBJMUA010000073.1:0-27599 GCA_045811425.1 Sphingomicrobium sp.
AGGATCGATTCGATCGCTTCGACATGGCCCGACAGGGCATGGCTGACCTTGACCGCGGCGTCGGCCTGGTCGCCGGCCTTGGTGGCGACCCCGGCGGCAACCTCGACCTCGGTACGGGCATCCTCGATGGCGCGAATGAGCCCGGCCGCGGTCTGCGCCGCTTCCCGCATCGCCACCGCCGACTGTTCCGCCGCCGCCGCAACCTCGCTCGTCTTGCCCAGCATGCCACGGGCGGCGGCGCTGGTCTGGACGGCCTGGCCGCGCAAATCCTCGCTCTCGCGGGTGCAGTCGTTGACCACCCCCATCACGCGGCTGTTGAACGTCCCAGCCTGGCGCAGCTGCGACTGCTCGCTTTCACGGCGGGTGATCGTGATGCCATGATGGATGAAGCAATCGATTTCGATCGCCTGGACCTCCGACAGCGTACGGGCCAGCCGGACCAGCTCCGCTTCGTCCGACACCTTGGTCCGAACCAGGGTATAAGCCGCCTCGGTTTCGGCATTGAGTCCGGCCAACAGGGTCGACAAGGTCAGTCCCGCGTCGAGCGCCTTGGCGACGAAGCCATTGGCCTTCTGGGTCCATTCCGATCGGTCGAGCCGATCGAACTTGTCGCTGATATAAGGAAGAATGCGCTGCGACAGCTCGTCGATCTTCGCCTCGTCCAGGCTGTCGGTCACCTCCGGCGACCTGGCATACCGGCGCCAGAATTCACGAGCCAGCTCGATGCTCTCGCCACCGATCAACGCCCACAGCTCCCGCGCGCGCTTTGGAAGGTCGCCGCTGGTATCGTAGAGGCGCAAGCTCCGCGCCAGATCATATTCGCCGTTCGACGTTCCCTGCACCACGCTCGCCATTGATCCGAGAATCCCTGCAAATTCGTTTAGGTCCACCGCCGCTATGGCGGGGCAATGGTTAAGGCCGGGTTAGTTCTCGCCAATCTTGCCAGCCGCCGAGTTGCTGCCTAGGGGAACCAAGCCCTTTCAACAGGCGGTTCGAGGATCCATGAACAACAAGCCCCAGCGACCCTTGTCGCCGCACCTAACGATCTGGAAATGGGGGCCGCACATGCTGGTCTCGATCCTGCACCGCGTCACCGGCTCGGGCCTGGCCGTGGTCGGGCTCGCGGTCCTGGCCTGGTGGCTCATCGCCATTGCCGGCGGGGACCCGGCCTATGCGACCTTCACGCTCCACGCTTCGCGCTGGTACGGGATGACGGTGCTGGTCGGGCTGACCTGGGCATTCTGGCAGCATCTCTTCTCCGGCCTGCGTCACCTCGTCCTGGATACCGGCGCAGGCTATGAGCTTCGCATCAACCGCTTCTGGGCGGTGATGACCCTGGCCGGATCGCTGTTGGCCACGGCGGCGACCTGGTACCTTCTGCTGGGAGTGGGCAAATGAGCCAGGGTGAAAGCGCGACGCCGCTGGGCAAGGTCCGCGGCCTGGGATCCGCCCAACAGGGCGGGCATCACTGGCTGGAGGAACGGTTCACCAGCATCGTGCTGCTGCTCCTCTCGCTGTGGCTGCTCTTCTCGCTGCTGATGCTGCCGGTCCTTGACCGAGCCGCCCTCACGGAATGGCTCGGCTCCGCCTGGGGCGCGATCCCGATGGCATTGCTGATCGTCGCCGCGTTCAAGCACGGCCTCGACGGTCTCAAGGTGGCGGTCGACGATTATGTGCATGAGGAAGGCACGCGCATCGGCATACACTTCATCCTCACCATGGCGGCGATTGCCGGCGGTGCCATCAGCCTGTTCGCCCTCGCCAAGATCGCCTTCGGAGCCCCGGCGGCATGACCGCCTACAAGATCGTCGACCATGTCTATGACGTCGTCGTGGTCGGAGCTGGCGGATCGGGACTTCGCGCCACCATGGGCGCCGCCGAAAAGGGTCTGAAGACCGCCTGCGTCACCAAGGTCTTCCCGACCCGCAGCCACACGGTCGCCGCACAAGGCGGTATTGCCGCCAGCCTCGGCAATATGGGTCCGGATCATTGGACCTGGCACATGTACGATACGGTCAAGGGCTCCGACTGGCTCGGCGACCAGGACGCGATCGAATATCTGTGCCGCGAGGCCCCGGCGGCGGTCTATGAGCTGGAACATGCCGGCATGCCGTTCAGCCGCACGGCGGAGGGCAAGATCTACCAACGGCCGTTCGGCGGCATGATGCAGAATATGGGCGAAGGTCCGCCCGCCCAGCGCACCTGCGCCGCCGCCGACCGCACCGGCCACGCCATGCTTCACACGCTCTACCAGCAGAGCCTGAAGTATGACGCCGACTTCTTCATCGAATATTTCGCGCTCGACCTGATCATGGAGGACGGCGCCTGCCGCGGCCTTGTCGCGCTGTGCCTCGACGACGGTTCGATCCACCGCTTCCGGTCGCAGGCCGTGGTCCTGGCGACCGGCGGATATGGCCGCACCTATTTCTCCGCCACCTCGGCTCACACCTGCACCGGCGACGGCAATGCGATGGTGCTGCGCGCCGGCCTTCCCTTGCAGGACATGGAGTTCATCCAGTTCCACCCGACGGGCATCTACGGCGTCGGGGTGCTGATCACGGAGGGCGCACGCGGCGAGGGCGGCTATCTCACCAATTCCGAGGGCGAGCGCTTCATGGAACGCTATGCGCCCAGCGCCAAGGACCTCGCCAGCCGCGACGTCGTGTCACGATCGATGGCGATGGAGATTCGCGAGGGCCGCGGCGTCGGCGAGCACAAGGACCATATCTTCCTTCACCTCGACCATATCGATCCGAAGATCCTGCACGAACGGCTGCCGGGCATTACGGAGACGGGCAAGATCTTCGCCGGGGTAGATTTGACCCGCCAGCCGCTGCCGGTGGTCCCGACGGTCCACTATAATATGGGCGGCATACCGACCAACTATCATGGCGAAGTCGTCACCTTGAAGGACGGCAATCCCGATACCGTTGTCACCGGCCTGTTCGCGGTAGGCGAGGCGGCCTGCGTCTCGGTGCACGGCGCCAACCGCCTCGGTTCCAACAGCCTCATCGACCTGGTGGTGTTCGGTCGTGCCGCCGGCCTGCGCCTGGCGGAAGTCATCAAACCGGGGGCCAGCCAGCCGCTGCTGGCCAAGGATGCCTCCGACTTGGCCTTGGCCCGGCTCGACAAGTTCCGCCACGCCGAAGGCTCGCTGCCGACGGCCAGGATCCGCGAAGAAATGCAGCGGACGATGCAGGCCGATTGCGCGGTGTTCCGCACCGAGCGCACCCTGGCCGAGGGCATGGCGAAGATCGACGCCGTCTACCAGAAAATGGCCGACGTCCACGTCACAGACCGCAGCCTCATCTGGAACAGCGACCTCATCGAGACGCTCGAGCTCGACAATCTCATCGGCCAGGCGGTGGTCACCATGCATTGCGCGGCCAACCGCAAGGAAAGCCGCGGCGCGCACATGCACGAGGACTTCCCCGATCGCGACGACAAGAATTGGATGAAACACACGGTCGCCTGGTTCGACGGCTGGGGAGGCCATGGCGGCGGGGTGAAAATCGATTACCGCCCCGTCCACGCCTACACGCTCACCGACGACGTCGACTATATCAAGCCGAAGGCGCGCGTTTACTAGCGAGAACGCGGTCTCGGCGCGCCGCAGAACCTCGATTATCGCTGTTTGGTGGGTCGCGAAGCGGAAGCCAGCTCACCAGCAGTAGCGCCTCCCATGGCGTGATAAGCGGTCTCCTCGAGTATTTCTCTCAGCCGAGCCATGTCGATCCTGAGCCTGGCACCAGTTGGAATGCAGCCGCCGACTAGCGGAACCAGAGTTCGCAAAGCAGTTGCTTCTTCCATCGAGCCTGGGGGCGACAGCACTATGGTTCGAGCTGCCGGCCAATCGCTCTTCGCGAGGCAGAAGCCAAGGTCATTGGCAATCACGCTTTCGGGCGGGATCGAGTCTTCCCTTGCGTACCAGGCTGCCCTGTCGAGACCGGCCGGCCGGCTTTCAGCCACAGCCACGGATCCGCTCTTCAGAAGGAATTGAAGAATGGCGACCCGCATTGCGGCGTAGTCGTACTGCGGGACCCAATCCACCATTTGAGACTTGTTGGTACGAAAACACCGAATGAATTGGTCTTCAAGACGCGAGAAAAGCCTCCGCTCCTGGGACGAACCGCGAAGAGTATTGAACCATGATATGATAAGGTTCGGGTCACGCTCGACTATGCATTGAATTGTTCTGTTGTCGATCCGGTTGGCCAAATCGCCCGTCCATCTGGATGGGGCCTCGCGAGCACTCGCCGTTAAAACGGAGATTGTTGCGCTTAACAGAGTTGCAGCAGTGAAGATGATTTGCCGGATCATCCAGAATACATCCCCAAATCGGAAAGCATTTGCAATGGGCTGGGGGCGTGCCGCACCGAGGTCCGTGCAGGAACAAGATCATCTTCAATGCGTCGCGTTCTGACTGGCGCAGCCTCAGAAGGAACCATTCGGCCCGGCCGATCATCTAGCCCAAGCAGCCCCACCCCGCAGGCCGGCTGTTGGTGAAGAATGGCCACCGGCCAAAGCGTGATGGACCCTTTTTTTGAACGAGACACTACTCTGGCTCCTGTACTGCATCGGCGGCGTCCTGGCGTTTGCGGCCGTCTACTATTGGCGCTGGCGCATCATCCTCGCGATTCTTCCGGGCGGCCTGGTGACAGGCGCCGGCTGGGCATTGCTCTATCGGCTGACCGACGAAGAGAAGCGGCCCGACTGGGTGCAGCTCGACCTGTCGCTCAACCTCTGCTTCGCCTTGATCTTCGCCTGTTTCGGGGCGGTGCTCGGCTGGTGGCTTCGGAATCGCCGCGGGGGCGCGGATTGATTGACGTTCGTCGCTGCTTGCTGAGGGGCTGACGAATTGGCATTTCCTCTGGAATGTTGAAGCCTTGCCCGCCCAACAAGGGCAGGCGAACAGCCGCGATTAATGAGGCATCCCGGGATCAGCCATTCCGGGCGGATCGCTTCTCTTCGAATTGCATGGCCTTCAGGTCATACTCCAGCGCCATCGCTTCCAGCGCCGATATCATCCGCTCGTCAAAGAGGCCGAGCGCGAGGCGACGGCAATGTTCGGCCTGATGCCGGAGCCTGGCTACCTTTTCCGCCGCAACATATGGACCGGCAGCGATCAGGGCTGTTCCTCCTTTGCCAGCGCCCTCGACCGGTCGATAGCCGAGGACGCCAGCGGGGACGGCCGGAGTGCACGGGGGCAGCGACTCCGACCCGACGATCATGGATCTGATCCCTGCCTCCATGAATGGGGCACGTCCCCGAAAGCTCGAAAGGATTACCCTTAGCTTTCAATGCTCTGGGCCATCATTCGGCCGTGGGCTCAAAACTATAAAGCTGAATGAGGCGACCTACCATTGTGTGCTCATCTGCGGTCAGGTTTGACGTTGCGGCGATGAAGAGGGCAGCCTTGGGGCGCTATTCGTCGGTCACAATATGAAGTCGGTGGAATGCAACGCGTCCGTGTGGCCGATCAGAATAATTTCAAAATCGGCGACTTTATCGCCGTTCAGATCGCCCGATATCCTCGTGTAATCGCCGGCCGTGCCGGCCAGATCGACGATCTCATATCGTAGCTGTCCGGCTGCTCCGGTGAAGGCGGCGTCGCCAATGAACTGGAACGCGTCATTCTTCTTGGTGCCGATTTTGGCGTCCATGGTTGACAGGTCGATCCAGTCGCTCCCAGCGCCGAAATCAAGGATCTGGTCGCCCGAACCAACTGCGGAATCGCCGGCCAGATCGAGGTCGAAGCGGTCTCTGCCGATGCCACCCACCAGAGTATCGCGCCCGGCGCCACCGATCAGCAAATCCGCGCCGTCTCCGCCTTCGAGCCGGTCGTTTCCAGCCTGCCCGTAGAGCGTATCGTTGCCCGCAAAGCCCTGCAGGAAATCGTCGCCCGAGGCGCCGTCCAGGATGTTGGCGGCACCGTTGCCGACCAGCGTGTTGGCCAGCGAATTGCCAGTGCCGTTAATTGCCGCCGACCCGCCAAGGACCAGGTTTTCGACATTGGCGACGAGCGTCAACGAAACGGAAGAAACGAGGGTGTCGGTGCCTTCAGCGACATTTTCCGTGATCACGTCGCTTGTGCTGTCGACATAATAGGTGTCGTCGCCTGTCCCGCCCAGAAGTGCGTCGGCACCCGCGCCGCCATCGAGGAGGTCATTGCCAGCGCCTCCGGACAGGCGATTGGCTGACGCATCGCCGGTAAGCGTGTCCGCAAGTGCGCTGCCGTCGATATTCTCAACGGAAACGAGGGTGTCCCCGGCAGCATCGCCGTTTTGGGCCTGCCCGGTTGCAAGATTGACGCTCACCCCAGCTGCCGACGCCGCATAGTCGGCGACGTCCACGCCATTGCCGCCATCAAGGCGGTCCGCCCCCGCTTTGCCCCGCAGGCGGTCGTTCCCGTCATTGCCGAAGATCCGGTCATCGCCCGAGCTGCCGTCGAGCGTGTCATTGCCGGCGGTGCCATTGATGTCTGACAGCGGCGGCGGCGGCGGCGGGGGCGGTGGTGGGGTAGATCCGCCTGTCAGGGAATAGAGTCCATCGGCAAACTTCAGGGTCTCGACACCCAAAAGGAAGTCGCTGCCGTCTCCGCCGGAACGACTGTCCGTGACGCGATAGCCGCCATTCTCGGCGGTGATGGTGTAGCGCGACCGGTCGCCGGTGAAACGCGCAATGTCGTTGCCCGCGCCGCCGTCGATCAGGTCGTCGGCTGCTCCTCCTTCCAGCGTGTCGTCGCCGCGAGCTCCGTAAAGTTTGTTGGCGCTGGAGTTACCGAAGATCACATCGGCGCCGTCACCGCCCCAGGCGGCCTCGATCAGAGTGCCATTCGCGATCGTCAGGCTCTTGCCGGCAATGATGCACGAGGCGCCGGAGTGAAGGTCGAGGGTCGAACCGCTCGTCACCGCTGCACAGTTCAGCGTGTCGATGCCCCCATCGCTGTCGGTCAGGGTGGAGCGCGCCGGATCACTGGCAAGCGAGGCATATTCGTTGGTGAAGACATAGACATCATTGGCGGTGGCCGTGTCGCCATAGGCTGCCAGCGAAATCGACTGGACGGAGCCGACATTCCCGCCGTTCGCGTCCGTGATTGTGACGGTCCAGTTACCTGCGCTGCTTTCGCCCCAGAACGCATTGCTGCCGAAGCGAAACAGGAGATTATCACTGCTGTCGGTGCCGTTGAGCGGCCGGTCCATTACGATGCTGATCGTGCCGTCGGGCGAGGTCAGGGTGATCCGCAGGTCGCCAAGGTTGGAATGCAGAATATCGACCGTCAGTTCGACATGGTCGATCAATATATTCTGCGGGATGGAAAGCTGGAATACGACGCTGCCGTTATCGGGAATCGCAGTATTCATCGTTGCAGATGCGCCAACCTTGATTTCGTTCGCGGAGGTACCCGAAAGCCCCCAGCTTTCGGCGAGGCGAACGGCGGCCAGCGCGTCGACCAGGCCAAAGCCATAGTCGTTCGAGAAGTGCATGCCGCCGCCATTCCAGTTGCCGGCGCCATTGTACGACCATGCATATTTTTCGGACCCTGTTAGCGCAGTGGGGTCGCCGACTTGCCGTGCCGACAGCGCCAGGATTTCCTGGACGTCGCGCCAGCCAAGGTCGGGGTTCGCCTCCAGCATCAGGGCGACGACGCCACTGACTTGCGGTGCCGCCGCCGAGGTTCCGCCGAAATTGCTTACATAGTCGCCCGAATTGCTGCCAGCGGCCCCGGCGATATCGGTGGTTGTGAGACCCATGCCATAGGTGCTGCTCGGCGCCACCACCAAAAGGTTAGCCCCGGGCGTGCTGTAATAGCTTACCGCGCCATTGTGATCGACCGCGCCGACCGCGATGACCATCCGATGGTTGGTGAAATTATCGTAGTTGGTATCGAGGCCCGAGCTCCGGTTGTTGCCGGCGGATTTGACGATGATCGTGCCGAGACCGCCGCGTCCGGTTCCGGCATTGGCCAGCGCCCCTTCGAAGCTCTGCCAGAAACTGTCCGAAGAGCTGGCGTTGACCTGGAACGGGGTAGTGTAGCCCCAGCTATTGTTGACGATGTCGAAGCGGTCCATCTCCCATAGCGAGGCGAGCAGGTCCGGAGCGTTCGATGACCGCAGGATGGGAACGCCGGTGATGTCGGCGCCATAAGCTACGCCAACCGTGCCCGATCCGTCGTTCTCGGCGGCGATCAGGCCGGCCACGGCCGTGCCATGATAGCCCGTGGTCGGCATGGCTGAGTAGGTCGTGCCGCCGATCACCAGCTGCTGGCTGGCGTCATAATTGTCGTTGAGGTCTGGATGGGTATAGTCGACGCCGTCGTCATAGACCGCGACCAACACGCCCGCGCCGGTGTAGTCGTCCCACACCGTGGTTACATTGATGTCGATTCCGGCAGTGCCTCCTGTCTGCCCGCTGTTCTTCAGGTGCCATTGCGAGGCCACCATGCTGTCGGACGGCAAGTAGAAGAGCTCAGGACCGGCCCCAAATGAATTACCTTGGAGAAACGGCGCCCGGGCGAAATAATCGCTGGCGAAAGTCCGACGCATCTGAGCTGCTCCTAATTAAGTCCCACGCGGATCAGCTGGGGTTATGCTTCGGACTCTGATCGTGATTCCCTGCTGGCAGCTGGAGAATTCCAGCCGTTCGCCAATAACGCGCACTCGAGTTTCAACAGGCAGACCGCTTAATTTCCCCCCCAGCAATGTGTACAACTGGCCATCGTCCCCCCTCAGGGCCTGGCATTCGACGCCTTCGTTTGTGAGCCGGCCGACGATTGTTACCGAAGCGTCGACGCTGCTTGCGGAATTGTTGGCAGATGCATCGCCATTACTCATGGCGCAGGCTCCGCTCGCAAGAAATAGTGCCGCGAAACCTGGTGATTTGCGGCGCGGTGGCGCGCCCGACGCGGCCGGTGCCCCAAAAGGAGTCACCTTCTTGGCTCGCAGCATTCATTGGCGCCCGAATGTTCGGGAAAAATGGTTAAGAAATTCTTATCCGCCCAGGCGAACGTCTTAATTTTATTGTTGATTCCGCCCTGAGAAGCCTGAATCCTCGGCCTATGTCGAGTTGATGCGCCGAGTCCCGAATGTGTCCGGCGTTTGGCGGACATATCACCCCTGACCTCAAGCGGAACGCGAGCCTGGACCTCGCTTGCGCTCAAGCCGCCGGTGCACCCCGGCCTGCTGCGCTCTCCGAAAAGGACGGCGCGAAAGAATGCGTTAACCATATTCAAGTATTTGCAAATTTGCTCAAGGCTATTTATGCTAATTTGCATGAAATTGGGCAGAGCGGATATAGAGGATCTGCGAAAGCGGCTTCGCTTCGCCCTAGAAAAACAACGGCTTACAGTAAGTGACGTCGGGCGGCTGGCGGGGGTTCATCCCAGCCAGGCGGGGAGGATATGTCGCGGTGAGTTCCGCACATTGAGTCACAATGTCATGCAGGTCTGCCGCGTGCTGGGATTGGACCCCGCGCAACAACCGGCGACCAGGAGCGACGCGGCTTGGGCGCTGCTGGAGCGCGATTTGCGGAAGCTATGGGAAGAGAGCCCGGACCGGGCCAGGCAGATGGCGAAGCTAATGGATGCGATGGCGAAGCTGGCGCTCAAGTAGAGCTCAACAGCAGCAGCCTGAGGACCTGTCGACGTCTAGATGAAGTTCATGTGGGCATTTGCGAGGGCGTCGCACAGGCTCCTTTTAGGGCCTGCACGACGCCATCGCGGGGGCTCGTCAGATGATGATGCCACTCACACTATTGTCGTCATATGTGCCCGTCCCATCAATGCCGATGTTCCAGCTGTCCGTCGCTGTATCGCCATCGCCGTCCGCCACCTGGGCGGTGAACGACAGCAGTTGGTCGGGTGTTTCGTGCGATTCGAAGGAGCCGAACCGGCCGACGTCGAACTTGCCGGCGACGCCGGTCACCAGCACTTGGTCAAACGGGTCGTCCGAATCCCACTCGACCGAGTAATTTGCCTTCAGGCCGGTTACCGTTGCGACACCGCCGCTGAAGGTGATCGCAATCGACGCGCTGTTGACGCTGCCATCGCTGTCTTCGATGACGTTGCCATTCGCGTCCATTACTCTCACATCTGTAATATCTACATGGTTTTGGCCGAGTGCCGGGATGAAGGCGCCTCCCTGTGGGCCGTCTGTTATATTGAACGCCTCGATAGACATTGAGACGCCGGCTTTTCCGCCCTGAATTTGCGAAATGCCGAGGAAAGCCGATGTCACCTCTTGCGTCGCGGGACCGGAAAGGTCTTCGTTGAACTGGATGTTGTTGACATTATCCGCTTCGGTAGCGGTAAGCCCGCCCGCTATGCCGGAGACGAAGTTCGGATCCGGGTCATTGATGAAGGTGAAGTAAGCACCGTCGCCAGGATCGAACATCTGATTGTTGACGCCGATCGTAGCGCCCGTTCCGCCCTGTGAGGTGTGGATCACGTCGCTCAGGTTCGTGTAGTTGCCGGCCCCGTTGACTTGCGGATCTTCGCCGATGACCAGCAGCGCGCTATTGCCGCTGGCCACGACCCCGAACAGGTTGGCACCCGACGGCAACAGATCAAACGTGAACTCAGTGAACGAGGGCGGCGGATCGATGAGAACCGTGAACGTATAGTCCCCGGCACCGCTCTGGTCGCCCAGCACCAGGCTGTAATAGGCCGTGTCGCCGGTGTTGCCATATGTGCTGTCGCCATTGGTATCGGCCCAATAGGTCACTGACTTGGCGTCGCCAGCTAGCACGCCGTGCACTTCGACACCGCCGACGGTCAGGCTGGTCGTGTAACTCGTCAGCGTATAGGGCGACGCCTTGGGATCATTGCCGACCAGGCCGTTGAGCGGGTTGTTGACGGAATCGTTCAACTCGAAGTCGACTAATCCATCGTCGATCGGCCCAATGGCCGGGCCATCGTCCCGCAGCTGGGTGACGGCCCCCAGGTCGAAGCTGGCCACGCCAGAGACGTCCCCGTCCCCATCGACGGCAGTCTGGTCGATGAACACCAATCCGCCGTTGATCGTTTCCGGGCTGGTTGATTCGTCGTCGTCGTTGACGTCGTCATGGACCACCGCGCGATACTGCGTGAAGGTTACCGTCTCCGTATCGAGATCGGCCGGGACCGGTACCGAAAGGCCATAGCGGATCGCCACGGTTGCTTCGCCCACATCGATCGTGCCGTTGCCATTGGCATCGACAATTCCGACGACATCGCCGCCTGCCTCCTTCTTGAGCAGGATCGCCCTTCCGGTTGCCGTGTCGACCAGGCCGCTGTTGGGATTGGTCCCGACGATCCGCAGGCCATATATGACGGGATCGATCTGGTTGGGTCCGTCGCTCCCATAATCCGGCGACCCGGTGAAGATGTCGTCGGTCGACAAGGTAGCTGAGTCGGTAATGTCGGTGTCGTCGGTAACCAGCTCCAGGACATCCTGGGTCGCGGGTGGCAGGCTGGGCCCGTCATCCTCGAACTTGAAGATCCCGGTGATGTCGACGCTGTCGCTGGCCGCGTCGCCATCGCCGTCGGTGAGGCTGCGCTGGATTTTCACCAGATTGGCCGTCGCCATGGTGAGCGGATCGTCGTCCTCGTCCGGATCGGTGGGATCGGGATTGATCAGCGCCCGCATCTGGGTGAGCGTAACTTCGCCAGTGTCTGGATCTAGTCCAATCGTGAACACCGTTTGTGCACCGCCGTCCGTGACGGTACCGGTGATCAGCGTCCCCGCGGCGTTGACGCTGAGCAGGACCTCATCGCCGGTTGCGGTGTCGAGCAAGCCGCTATTATCGTCAGCGAGCAGCAACTTGTAGACCGAACCGTCGGTGCCTTCGCCGTCCGTGCCAAAGTCAGCCGTATTGGTCGAAAACAGATTGGCGGCGGTGATCGAATTTGAGGCTGGCAGCGTCGTTTCATCGACGACCAGCTCGGCCGAGCCGCTAAGTACCAGGTCCACGGTTGGGCCGTCATCCTCGAACCGGACGCCGGAGAGCGGGACAGAGACCGCCACGGGTTCATTGACGCCAAAGCCGCCGATGTCGAACTTGCCGGCCACGCCGGTGACCAGCACCTGGTCGAACTTGACGTTTGGATCCCCGGTGAACCATTCGACCTTGTAACCGGCATTGAGGCCGGAAACCGTAGCGACACCGCCGCTGAAGGTGACGGAAACGGTTGCACTGTTGAAGTGAGCGAGGTCGGCCGTGTCCTCGATCAGAGTGCCCGCCGCGTTATAGACCTTAACTTGGGTGAGGTTGGTGTGGTTTTGGCCGCTGGCGGTGATCAGCGACCGTCCCTGCGGCGATCCGGTGATGTTGAACGCCTCGATCGTCATGCTGGCAAGGGCATTACCCTGGATCTGGGCGATCCTCAGGAAGGCGCCGTCCGACTCGATCGTGTCGTTGGTGGCTCCATTGCCATCCGAATAAAGCATGTTGTCGGCGTCATCGGCCTCATTGGCGTCCAGGTTGGTTCCGAGGAAGTTCGAGTTCGCGCTTTTGACGAAGGTGAAATAGGCGCCTTCGCCGGCGTCGAACATCTGGTTGTTGACGCCGATCGTCGTGTTACCGCCGCCCTGAGAGGTATTAATCGTGTTGCTGGTGTTGGTGAACGTGCCGTCCGCATTGAGCACCGGTAACTTGCCGATGACGATCAGGGCAGAGGTCGTGCTGCCGACCATGCCGAACAGATTTTGACCGGAGGGCAATCCGGCAAAGCTGAACTCGGAGGAAACGCCGGCGCCAACGCCAAGGCCCGTCATCGAAAGCGGATCGTCGACATTCGCCGGGTTGGTATTCGCCAATGGTTCGAACTGCACCATCCAGACCTTGGCGCTGGTGAGTCCTGCGGCCGGATCCATGAACAGCGCGAAAACAATGTCGCCATCAGTGTCGACACCAAGGGCGACGCGGCCACCGAGGTTGGCGTCACTGAACAGGGTGATCGCCCCGCCATCGAGTGCCGTTAGATTGGAAGCTGCGCCTGAGCCGCTGCCATAAACAGGCAATGCGGATCCGGTTGAGGTTACAAAGCCAAGAGTGTTGATGGTGCCCGTGCCGGACAGCGCAATATAGGTGTCCGAGCTCTTGGCAATACCAATGCCGGTGGCGAGAGTCGTAAGTAGTCCGAGCCCACCAGCTCCGAAAAGCCGATTGTAAAAGCTAGTCGCCTGCGACTGGAGCGTGGCCAGTGCGAGATCGCTATCATTATTGTCTTCCTGGCCGACGGCGACGCCACCGGTTTGAAATGAAGTGGACTCGTCCAACGTCACCGAACCATTGATCGTGATGGTGATTGCCATGATCGTTCCCCTACTCGCACTGCTGGCTGGCCGGCAGGGCTCAACCACAGTGTTGGAGCCCCCCGCTTGGGGATCCAATTAATAGGGATTATTTACATAAATCAGGATGATACTGTCGACCTGACTTAACAGAATAGCCCGACTAGCTTATGGAACTAGGCAATTAGGCAGATATACTTCGGCATATATCCAAATTATTAGGTGGCTAGGCCATCCACTCTATGCCGAGTAGCGTATTTTTAGAGGCAAAGTTATCGCCAAAACCACTCATAGGTTGTTAACTTTGGATATATTGGACTCGGATTAATACGGTTCTAGAAAGACTTAGGGCAGATTGCGTTAACCGCTCTAAAGCTGGTTCGGGAACGAACCATGTTACATCACCGGGGGCAGGCCGGATGACTCGCGACAACCACGTGGCGATTGTGGCCGACGACAACGCATTATGCGGTGCCGGACTGGTGCACATCATGCAGACTTGCCTCAGTTTCACGAAGGTGCTGACCTGCCGGAACTTCCGGGAGCTCGCTGGAATCCTTGGGCAATATCGGTCCCGGGTGACATTGGCCGTAATTCATTTCGACCTGCCGGGCATGAAACGTGCCGCGGGTCTCCGTCGCCTTTGCGAGTCCTGGCCGTCGGTGCGAACGCTGGTTACTGCTGATGGCCACGACCGGGACATGATCCTCGACATACTTTCGGCTGGAAGCCATGGCTTCATACCGAAAAGCAGCTCGACTGCGGAGCTGGAACGGGCTTTGAGGGCGACGGCAGAGGGTCACATCTTCGTGCTTCCAAGCTCGATGGACCGCGCTCTCCACCAGGATTCCGAGCCAGTAACTTCCATCAATGAGGCGAGGCTTACTGCCCGGCAGAAGCAGGTTCTCGAGCTGTTGGCGGAAGGCAAATCGAACAAACAGATCGGCTCCGCGCTGGGAATCTCGGAAGGTACGGTCAAGGTGCATGTCAACGCAGCCTTCCGAGTGCTTGGCGTCCATAATCGCGTCAATGCCACGACGGCTCTGCTGGCGCAGGAGGAGCTATCGGTCGCCAGGCGATGAAATTGGAAAGCAGGGGATTTTGCTGGGCAACAGGGCTGGCGCTAATGACCGCAATGGATCAAAACCGGTCATTGAAATCTGGTTGAGCGTATATTGCCGAAGTGGGCCATTCACGGCGTCGGGACTCTCGCTAGGCTGTTGATGTAATTGGTGACCCCTACGGGACTCGAACCCGTGTTTTCGCCGTGAGAGGGCGACGTCCTAGACCGCTAGACGAAGGGGCCACGGCCATGGCGGCAGGGCGCGCATATGGTTGCTCTTTGCCAGCTAGTCAATCAGGCGGTGCGGCTTTCGTATGGCCGCGCCGCCTCGTCCAGGAACAGGAGGCAATGACGGGCGATGCGAGGGGCTGCCTGGCCGTCCCCGAATGGCAGGCTGGGCCGCCGCATCGCCGCCAATTCGCGCCGGTTGCGGCGCAGGCGCTCGACCGCGGCGACGATCCGCGCGGGATCGGTCCCGACCAGTTCCATCGCGCCATTGACCAGCCCCTCGGGCCGCTCGGTCTTGTCGCGCAGGACGAGCAGGGGCACGCCCAGCGCCGGCGCTTCTTCCTGCATGCCGCCGGAATCGCTTAGAACCAGGTCGGCGCAGCGCATCGCCTCGATCGTCGCGCGGTGGGAAAGCGGCGGAACCAGGCAAACGCCCTTCGCCTCGCCCATCAGCCTGGTCATTCGCTCACTCACCGTGGGGTTGGGCGGCAACAATACCGTCGCCTGGACCTTCGGCGCCAGCGCGGCGATCGCCTTCGCCAGGCTGTCGAGCCCGCCGCCCCAATTCTCGCGGCGATGGCAGGTCACCAACAGGCGGAACGGCTGCCACGGCCAGCGGCGGCGCGGCCTGGCGGGCAGGGGGCCGACCAGCCCGGCCAGCGCATCGATCCCGCTGTTGCCGGTGACATGGACCTGACCCGCAACACCGTCGCGGCGCAGGTTCGCGGCATTGCCGGCGGTCGGGGCGAACAGCAGGTCGGACAGGCGGTCGATGGCGACGCGGTTTTCCTCTTCGGGCCAGGGCAGGTTGGGGTCGTGGGTGCGCAGCCCGGCCTCGACATGGGCGAGCGGCACGCCCAGCTCCCTCGCCGCCAACGCGCCGCCAAGCGCACTGGAGGTGTCGCCCTGGACGACCAGCAGTGCGGGCAGGTCGGGCGGCAGCATCCGCCTCAACGCCGATCGGACAAGGTCGGCATGGAGCGTGGGATCGGGCTGTCCCGGGCAGTTGAGTGGCGTCGCATCAAAGCCCTCCAGCCCATGGTCGGCCAGCTCGAGGCCCGGATGCTGGCCGGTGACGAGCAGTCTCGGTGGCTCCCCGAGGGCGGCGAGCGCATGGGCAATCGGACTGAGCTTGATCGCTTCAGGACGCGTTCCGACAACGAACGCAACACGGTACTGGCGCAGCTTACCCCCTGGCTTCGGCACGCATTTCTTCGCCCAAGCCGCGCCTGCTGGCAAGGGTTGCCTAACCTGGATCAGTTAATGGGCTGGACAAGGCCATGCTCATGGCCACAAGTCATGGCGAGCTGGGGGGAGGATAGTTTGGCGAAGCGTCCATCGATCGAAGGCATTCTGGTGGCGCAGGTCACCGACCTGCACATCGGCTTCGACCGCGACAATCCGCATGAGATGAACGTTCGTCGGCTCAACATGGTGATCGACCATTTGAACGCGATGCGGCCAAAGCCGTCGCTGCTGCTGGTCACCGGGGACCTGGTCGAAAGCGCCGACGATATCGACGCCTATCGCCACATGGTGTCGCTGGTCGGGCGGTGGGAAGGCCCGGTGATGTGGGCCGTTGGCAATCATGACAGCCGGGAGGGACTTCGGACGGTCCTGCCCGATGTGCCGGCCGACGAGCATGGCTTCATCCAATATGAGCAGGACCATGGCGGGGTCCGCTGGATCATCCTCGATACGCTCGATTCCGGCCGCCACGGCGGGATGGTCTGCGAGGATCGCGCGGCCTGGCTGAAGAAGCGGCTGAGGGAGCGCAAGGATGCGCCGACGGTCATCGTCCTTCATCACCCGCCGGTCGACACCGGAATCGACTGGATGAGTGCCCTTGCCTGCGAGGCATGGGTGCAGAGGCTGGAAGCGGTGGTGCGGCCGGCAAAGCAGGTCGTCGCCATGATCGCAGGCCATGTTCATCGGCCGATCGCGACGAGCTTCGCCGGCAAGCCGCTTGCCGTCTGCGCGTCGACGGCGCCCTTGCTGGCACTCGACCTTGAGGACATTGATCCCGCGCGCCCCGACGGGCGGCCGCTCATCGTCGCCGATGCCCCGGCCTATGCGCTACACTATTGGAACGGCGAGCGGTTGCTGACCCATTTCGACGCGGCCGGGCCGCGAAACGTGCTCGCCACCTACGACAGCAATTTGCAGCCGATGATCCGGGATTTCCTGCACGAGCGCGGGACGGGCTGACGACCTAGCGGAAATTGTCGGCGTAGGCCTGGATCTTCATCGTGACCGGAGCCGACGGGACCAGGTGGATCTCCAGTCCCTTGCGCTTGGCATAGGCCATCGCTTCTTCCTTGGTGTCGAAGCGAAGGCGGACCTGCGTATTGGTATCGCCCGATCCGTTCCAGCCGGTCAGCGGGTCGGGCCGCTGCGGCTGCTGCCGTTCGAATTCCAGGCTCCAGCGGCCCTGCCCGGCCTTGCCGGACTGGGTGGTCTTGCGCTGCTCTTCGATAATGCGGGCGACGGTCATGGGCCTGCGATTGGCGTAGCTTGCCGCCGGAATCAAGTGCTCGCGCGCTTGGTGCGCAGGGTTGGCGGCGCCCCGGCGGGATCGTCAGGCCATGGATGCTTGGGGTAGCGGCCGCGCATTTCCTTGGCGACATCGCGCCAGCTGCCTGCCCAAAAGGCCGGCAAATCCTTGGTCGTCTGGATCGGCCGGTGCGCGGGTGAGGTGATGGCGATGGTAAGCGGCACGCGGCCGTCGGCAACGGTCGGATGGTCCTTGAGACCATACAGCGCCTGCGCACGGACCTCGACGGCCGGGCCGCCTGGCGCGGCATAATCAATTGGGTGGGTCGAGCCGGCGGGCGAGCCGAAATGACTCGGCGCCAGCCGCTCGACGGAGCGCATCGCCTCATAGCCGAGCAGGCCCTGGAGGGCGCTGGTCAGCAAGTTGGGGCCGATCGCATCGAGCCGGCGCTTGCCGTGAAGCAAGGGCGCCAGCCATTCGCCAAGGCGCTCGATCAGCGCCGCGTCCGAAACATCCGGCATCGAAGGATCATGGTGCGCGGCGAATGCGACTCTTGGCCTCAGTGCCAGCGCCGCCTCGCTCCATGGCAGGATGGAAAGGCCGTGGCGGCGAACCGCGTCGATCAGCCCGGCTTCAATGGCTGCCTGGTCGGGACGGGGGTCGGGCGCGGAAGATAGTTTGATCGCTCCCAGCCGCCGCCCCTTCGTGGCGCTGATCGCTGCGGTGGCGGGGTCGAAGCGCACCTCGGTATAGGCTTCGATCTCCCCGGCGAAGATCGCCTCTACCTCGTCGGCGGCGATGGCCGCGGCGGAGAGAATCCGGGCGCCAGCCGCCGCCCCGGCGACCTCCGCGACTGCAAGCCATTCGCTGCGCGCCAGCGGCGAGGCGGGATCGAGCCGGAAACCGCGGCCGCCGACCGATTGCCAGTGCTCGCCCGACGAGTCTCGACGGCGGGAAAGCCGGTCGGGAAAGGCAAGGGCGATGGCGGGTGCCAACGAATCTCCCCTCCCTGCAAGGGAGGGGCTAGGGGTGAGTCGAGCCGCAGGCTCGCTTCGCTCGCTACCCACCCCCGACCCCTCCCTTGCAGGGAGGGGGATCTTGGTCCATCGCGCCGCCATGTTTCGCGCGGCCTGGGCCCGTGGTGATCGGTCGTGCAGCCAATGGCGGTGGCGCACTTCCAGGTCGGGGTCATTACCGCCAAGCCCGCGCTCGGTAAGCAACACGGCCGCCTCGGCCGCGCTCTGCGCCAAACCGCGCTCGCCTGCTTCGATCAGCATATGGGCCAGGCGCGGCTCCAGCGGGATGGCGGCGATGGCGCGGCCGTGCGCTGTTATATGGCCATCACCGTCGATGGCATGCAGCTTCGCCAGCCGCTGCCGCGCCTCGGCCAGTGCCGCCGGCGGCGGCGGATCGAGGAAGCGCAACCGTGCCGGCTCATTCTCGCCCCACAGCAGGCAGGTCAGCAGCAGGCTGGTGAGGTCCGCTTCCAGGATTTCCGGCGGGTCGTGAGCGGGCAGCGCGGCGGTCGCCGCGTCCTCCCACAGGCGGATGGCGATGCCTGCTCCCTGGCGGGCGGCACGGCCGGCCCGTTGGGTGACGGCGGCGCGGCTGGCGCGTTCGGTCACCAGCCGGGTCAGCCCGGCGCCGCGATCGTAGCGCGGACGGCGGGCCAGGCCGCTGTCGACCACGATCCGCACATCGTCGAGCGTCAGGCTGGTTTCCGCGATCGCGCTGGCCAGCACCAACTTGCGCATTCCGGGCCTGGGCGGCGCGAGCGCGGCGCGTTGCTGCGCCGGCTCGATTCCACCGTGCAGCCGGTGAAGCATGATATTGGCGGGCAGGTTGCCGAGCGCCTCGGCGGTCCGCTCGATCTCCGCCACCCCGGGCAGGAAGGCAAGCAGCGAACCGTCATAGTCATTGAGCGCCCGGCGGATGGCGGAGGCCATCTGCGGCTCGATCCGCTGCGCCACGTCACGCCCTTCGTGGACCAGGGTCAGGGGATAGCTCCGGCCCTCGCTCTCGATCAGCGGTGGGTTGCCGAGCAGCTTCGCGAACCGCTCGAAATCGAGCGTCGCCGACATCGGCAGGATGCGCAGGTCCGGCCTCAGCCCATCCGCCGCGTCGAGCGTCAACGCCAGTGCCAGGTCGCTGTCGAGGCTGCGCTCATGAACCTCGTCGAACAGGACTGCCGCCACGCCCGACAGTTCCGGATCGGCCTGCAGCCGCGACAGGTACACGCCGTGAGTCATGGCGATCACGCGCGTCGCCTTGCCGATCTTCGTGTCGAGCCGGGTCGCATAGCCGATGGTTGCGCCGGGCTCCTCGCCCCGCTCGCGCGCCATATATTCGGCGGCGCTGCGCGCGGCGAGGCGGCGCGGAACGAGGAGCAGGATCTGCCGCCCCTCGACCCAGCCCTGGTCGAGCAGCGCCGGCGCGACCCGCGTCGTCTTGCCGGCCCCGGGCGGCGCAATCAGCAAGGCGCGCGGTCCCTCGCGCAGCGCATGGAGCAATTGCGGCAGGACGATATCGATCGGAAGCGCGGCGCGGGCCATCGGACCCGCCTATGTCAGATCATCGGATGATGGGACAGCCGTGCGCCTTGGCCTAGGGCGCGCCGCCCTCATTCTCGATGACCGTGAGCGAGCTGCCCGTGCTGCCGGCACGCAAGGATTGCGGCGTCACGATGATGATGCTGCCGGGGCGGAGCGCGGTCTGGACGGCGTGCCGGAAATCCCACGGGACGTCGAAGCGGTCCCCTTCGCCCGGCGAAACCTCCATGCCTGCGCCTGCCCCGGAAAATTGCAGCTTCAGCCAATGCTGTCCGCTGTCGTCCCAGGCGCGCAGCGCATAGGCCCAGCCGCCGTTGACCGCGCCGTTGATCCGCGCCGGGGCAGAGCCGATTTCGACGCCGTTGCGAAGGACGGTCGCGCGCTGGTCGGTGGAGCTGACGATCACCGAAAGAGGACCGGAGGTCGCGCGCTCGGGATGCCATTCGTAAGCCGCGTGAGCCAATGAGGTCGGCATCGCTGCCGTCGGCCCCGCCAGTTCGGGCGTGTTCGACTGGTCAGGAGCGACGGCCAGGCTGGTGATAATCACGGTCATGCCGAGCTTGGTCGCGCCGAACAGCAGGCTGGAAAATTGAATCGGCAGCCTGATGCAGCCGTGGGAAGCGGGA
The DNA here is from genome assembly GCA_045811425.1 of Sphingomicrobium sp. Lineage (GTDB taxonomy): Bacteria > Pseudomonadota > Alphaproteobacteria > Sphingomonadales > Sphingomonadaceae > Sphingomicrobium. The sequence goes on from JBJMUA010000073.1 coordinate 20,232, forward strand.
TAGCCCGGCAGGTTTCCGGCATGCAGCGCGACCCCCTTCCAGGTCAGCCGCTGCATGTTGGGCATCGCGGCATTATTGTAGGTCTTGGAATAATGCTCCTTTTTCTTCTCGAGCACGGTGAACACACCGGTCGGCGTTTCATATCCCTTCTTCCCGCTCGATATCGTCGACGCGCCCATGGGAACGCCGTTGCGGAACAGCACGGCGCGCTGCGTCGCCAGGTTGACGACCAGCAGGGCCGGCCCTTCCGGCGCCGCATTGGGCGCCCAGACATATTGGCCGGGCTTCAGTCCCCTAACCGCCTCCAGCATCGAGCGGCCGCCGAGGTCGACCTGCTCGGCCAGGGCTGGTGAGGAGACCAGGCAAGCAGCCGCGAACAATGTTTTGATGAGCCTCATGGAATGCCCCCTCAGTGCCGTCATGAGCGACTGATTAAATGAATTCGGCTGGTCAGGCCCTCAGGTGAATTCCCGACAAGCGCGCAGCTAGGCTTCCCAGTCCGCCAGGGCCGCCTGATAGTCCTCGCGCGCCTGTTCGAGCTTCCGTTCGGCGGCCCCGCGGGCCTTGGCATGGCGCTTGTCGATCGCGTCGCGCTTTTTCTCCAATACTCTCAACTCGCGCTCGATCGCATCGCGCTCAACATCCTGCTTCCTGGTGAGCGCCTCCAGCCTTTCTTCCGCTGATTTCAGCTTCGCGCGGCTCGGCGGACTTTCCTTCCGCTTGGGCTTTCGTTTCGAAGGCGCGGCCTCTTCTGGGCCGCCGGACCGATTGAGGCGGATCACCTCGCCCGGCCGCTCAAGCGCCCTTTTCCTGATCTTCGGGTCGGTCACCTCTTTGGCGACGCCCATGGAGAACAGGTCGGTCCGCGCGCCCCATGCCTTGAGCGCCGCGGGCCTGCTGGTGGCCGCCACAATGGCGTCGTGGAAGCCGCTGCTGGCGCAGAAGACTTTGAGGCGCGGCATTTACTTGGCCTCGTGAACCTCACGCTGACGTTTGGCCGGTTCCTCCACCTTGGCGAGGGGGCTGATCGCCGGGCCGTTGATCACGCTTCCGTCGGGCAGGAATTGCGATCCGTGGCAGGGGCAGTCCCAGCATTTCTCGAAGCTGTTCCAATGGACGATGCAGCCGACATGGGTGCAGACCGCGCTGCGCTCGACAAATACGCCGTCCTTGCCGTGAAAGACCGCATGCTTGGCCAGCCCGCGGCGCAGGATGGCTCCTTCGCCGGGCGGAATTTCGTCGACATCGGCGACTTCGCCCGCGCCCAGATATTCGCCGAGGTTGGCGACCACCGGTCCCTGGCCCTTGAAGAACTCCTTGAGGCTGAGGCCCGCCGTAGGCTTGCGCTCGGGAGCGAACAGCTCGGCGAAGCGCGCTTTGTCGTTGCGATACAGGGCAATGAAATTGAGCGAGCCGGCGACGCCGTTGGTCATGCCCATGCCGCTGTCGCCGCTGTGGATATAGATCCGGTCGGAACCGTCGCGCCCGGAATAGGGAACGAAGTCGACCGGCTCCATCACCTGCCCCGACCAGCGATGCTCGGCACCTTCGAACCGGCGAAAGCGTTCCCGCGCCCAGCCTTCCAGCTTTTCGAACCGGTCTTCCATGTCGTTGGCCGTGCCGCTGCGATGGTCCTCGCCTCCGACGATCAGCCAATCCTGACCCTCGCCGGCGGGCTGCAGGCGGACATAATGATATGGCAGCAGGGTATCCCAGACGAGCGCATCCTCGATGGTTCCCGCCGGGACGCGGCCGGCGATGACATAGGTGCGCATCGGCACCTGCTTGGTGTGCACCTTGACCCGGTCGTTGACGGGCACATTGGTCGCGAACAGGGCGGCGCCGGCCCGGATCTTGTGGCCGGCCTCGGTCTTGATGGTGACGCCGTCGCTCGTTTCCTCATGACCGATATAGGCGGTCCGGCTGTATAGCTTGCCGCCGCATTTCTGGATCGCCAGCGCCAGCCCGGCGCAATATTTCAGTGGGTGGAAGCGTCCCTGGTTGGCGAATTTCAGGGCGCGAGTGCCATCGGCCAGCGGGACGGGCGCACTGTCGGCCCATTCGACGCCAACATCGAGTTTGCCGCAGGCCTCAAATTCGCGTTGCAATTCTTCCTGATAGCCTTTGTCCGCCGCAACGAGATAGCCCGGCAGGCGGGTGAAGTCGGCGTCTATGCCTTCATCCTGGCAAATCGCCTCGATGCGATTGATCGCGGCCACCTGGCTCTCATGATAAAGCCTGGCCTTATCCTCGCCGACCACCTTGATCAGGTCGAAGTAGCGATCGTCGATTTCGGTGACGAGGTGCGCGGTCGTTCGTGCGGTCATTCCGCCGGTAATGTCCTGCCGGTCGATGACGATGACCTTTGCGCCGAAACGCGCTGCCTCATAAGCGGATGACAGGCCGGCGATGCCGCTGCCGACGACGACCAGGTCGCAAGTCGCATCCGCCTCCAGCGGCGGATAGGGCAGCGGTTCGAACTCGGCTCTCCACAGGGATGGCATGGCACACCTCCTCAACCGTAACGATTGGGAGGTGGGGAAGGATGCAGTCGCGAATTCCGCCCCGGCACGGGGAGGAACTTGAACTAGAACGCGCGCGCCACTGCGAATTCGACGGCTTCGGCCAGGGCAGCCTTGGCCCGGCTGGCGGGGAAGGGGGCCAGTGCGTCGATCGCCCGGCGACCATAATGGCGTGCCCGTTCCAAGGTGTCGCTGAGTGCCTCCGTTTCCTGGATCAGCCGGGTGGCATGGGCAAGGTCATCATCAGAGACGCGCTCGCCTTGCATCGCCGCTTTCCAGAAGGTGCGATCTTCCGCCGATCCGCGCGCATAGGCCAGGATCACCGGCAAGGTGACCTTGCCATCGCGGAAGTCGTCGCCCTGGCCCTTGCCCATGGTTGCGACGTCCGAGGAATAGTCGATCGCGTCGTCGACCAACTGGAAGGCGATGCCGAGGTAGCGGCCATAGGCCTCCAGCGCCTCCTCGGCCTCTTCGCCGGCCTCGGCGACGACGGGCGAGATGCGGCACGCGGCGGCGAACAGCGCGGCGGTCTTGGCGTTGATGATGTGGAGATAATGTTCTTCGCTGGTCTCGACCTGGCGCTGCGCCGTCAGCTGGTCGACCTCGCCTTCGGCAATGACCGCCGACGCATGGCTCAGGATACGCAGCACCTTCAGGCTGCCGTCCTCGACCATCAGCTCGAAAGCGCGGGAGAAGAGGAAATCGCCGACCAGCACGCTCGCCGGATTACCCCAGATGAGGTTCGCGGTGCGCTTGCCCCGGCGCATCCCGGACCCGTCGACGACATCGTCGTGAAGCAGGGTGGCGGTGTGGATGAACTCGACCGCGGCCGCCAGTCTGTGGTGCCGTGCGCCGGTGTAATCGAGCAGCGCCGCGCTGGCCAAGGTCAGCATCGGCCGCATCCGCTTGCCGCCGCCAGCGATCAGATGACCGGCGAGCTCGGGAATGAGCGCCACCTTGGACTGCATCCGCTCCAGGATGACCGCATTGACCGCATTCATGTCGGCCGCGGTTAGCGCCATCATCGGGTCGAGCGACGGGGCGCGCTTGTCGCCCAGCTGGTGGATCGATGCAGTCACGGGCGCCGCACTAATGGGCGTTGCCGGCAATCGCAAGGAAGCGCGCATAGGGTAGTGGGCCAGTTTTAAATTTAGAGGCACCAGCGTTTGACGCCAGCAGCTAAAGATGCGTAGCTTCATCCCGCTCGGTGAGGGGGAAGTTTGAGCCTTTTAGCGCGTATCGGTCTCGCGATTTTGGTATTACTCCTGGTTGAGGCTGCTGGCCTCCCGATACTGCCGATTTTTCTCATGATCATTCAGAGGTGGTTGGCTATCTGGCCCGCGCCAACCGAGCATTTTGCGGGCCTAGCTGGCGACATCGCCTGGCCACTCGTGGTGGTCTATTTCCTAACCCGCTACAGCGCACATTTGAAAGGCTTTTTGGACACGGTCTCTGAGCGGTTGAAAAGGGATCGCGTCAAGATGGGGCCATTTGAACTTGTCCCCAATACCGAGGTCATCGCGCTAGACCGGCAGGCCGTAAACCAATCTACCGAAACATATTTGCCGGACGATATTGAGCGGGTGGAGCGCTTGTTCGAGTTCATCACCGAGCCAGACAATTTCAGTAGGCTGTTGGAGTGGATGGCAAAGAACGTGGACCCGGACGTTGAAGTTGGTAGTTTCCTAACCGAACCACCATATGCTAATCAGCGTGAAGCCGCATATGCGGCTTTGATTGATGGGATAAAAGGACAGCGATGAAGAGAAGGATCTTCACAAAAGCCAGTCCAAAGGCCGCCGAGGGCATTCGTAAGGCCTATACCAAGAGTGGCGCCACGGTCACGGCCGTTATTGATCCGCACACTGGCCTCGCAACAGTTGCTGTTGATATTCCGGAGCGTGCCGAGCGCACCGCCGCTTAGGCCAGCTTAAGAGCAGCCTTTACGAATTCGCGAGCCGGAGTCTCGCTACTTTGGTGTTACCTGGCAATGTATTGCCATCGTCGCGCCGCCCCTCGCAACCGACGGCGGCAACCTACCAGACATGCACTCGTTTTTCGGGCGGCAGATACATCTTGTCGCCTGGCTTCACGTTGAACGCCTTGTACCACTCGTCGACGTTTCTCACGACGCCATTGACGCGATACTTGGCCGGCGAATGCTCGTTGGTCAGCAGTTGGGCGCGGAGCGCTCCCTCCCGCTGCTTCGTTTCCCAGCTATAGCCATAGGCAATGAAGAAGCGCTGGTCTCCGGTAAGCCCGCCGATAACCGGCGGCTCGCCATGCGCGGCAACATAGCGGCGGTAGGCGGAGTAGGCCACTTCCAGCCCGCCGAGATCGCCGAGGTTTTCGCCCAGGGTCAGCTGGCCCTTGATGTGAACGCCCGGGATCGGTTCGAACGCATCATATTGCTTCACCAGCTCCTTGGCATGCGCCTCATATTTGCTGGCCGTCGCTGGTGTCCACCAGTCGCGGAGCTTGCCGCTGCCGTCGAACTTGCGGCCCTGGTCGTCGAAGCCGTGACCGATCTCATGGCCGATCGTCGCGCCGATGCTGCCATAGTTGGCGGCAGGGTCGGCATAGGGATCGAAATAGGGTGGCTGGAGGATCGCCGCCGGGAACGTGATCTGGTTCTGCGTCGGGTCGTAATAGGCGTTGTTGGTCTGCGGAGTCATGCCCCACAAGGTGCGATCGACGGGCTTGGGATAGCGGCTGAGGAGCAGGTCCCACTCGAACTCATCCGCGCGCATGACGTTGCCGAACAGGTCGCCGCGATCGACCTTGAGCGTTGAATAATCGATATATTTGACAGGGTGCCCGGTGCGCGGGTCGAACGCCGCCAGCTTGGCGATCGCTTCCTTGCGGGTGGCGTCGTCCATCCAGTCATTGGTCTCGATTTTTTCCTGCAGCGCGGCGCGGATGTTGCTGATCAGCTCGCCCATCTGCCGGTCGCTTTCCGGCGGATAATGGCGCTGCACATAGATCTGGCCGACCGCTTCGCCGAGCGCGCCGTTGACCAGGCCGACACCCCGTTTCCACCGGTCGCGCTGGGTCGGAACGTCGCGCAACGTCCTGGAATAGAAATCGAAGCTCGCCTGGTCGAATGCCTTGGGGAGGTAGCCGGCATGCCTGTCGATGAAATGGAAGGCGAGATATTCCTTCCAGGTGTCGAGCGGCACGCTGTCGATCAGCTTGCCGATCTCCTGGATCGCCGTGGTTTCAGCGACCACGACCGTGTTGACGTCGCCCAGCTTCGCCTTGGCCAGGGCGCGGTCCCATTCAAGCTGCGGCGCGAAGGCATTGAGCTTGGCCCGGTCCATCGGATTGTAGATCTTCTCGACTTCGCGGCTCTGCTCAGGGGTCCAGTGGACCCTGGCGATCGCGGTTTCGAGGGCGATGATCCGGTCCGCCTTGGCCGCTGCATCGGGGATTCCGGCCAGCTGCTGCACCTTCGTTACATAGGCGCGATAAGCCGCGCGATAAGCGTCATATTTTGCGCCCTGCAGCAGGTAATAATCGCGATTGGGCATGCCGAGACCCGACTGTGTGGCATAAACCGCGTAGCGATCCGGCGTGGCGAGATCGGCAAAGATTTGCAGGGCGACCGGCGAATCGTAACCCACCGAAGCGAACAGGTCGACCAGGTCGCCGCGATCCTTCACCGCTGCGATGGCGTCGAGATAGGGCTTCAATGGCGCGGTGCCGCGCGCCTCGATTGCCGCTTCATCCATCCAGCTGGCGTAGAAATCGCCGATCTGCTGGCCGATCCGGCCCGACCCTGCGCTGTCCTTGGCCATGTCCTCGACGATCGCCCGGACGTCCTTGTCGATCTGGTCGTTGAGGATCGAATCGATGCCGACGAAGGTGCGGTCAGGCGCGATCTCGGTTCGCTTGGCCCAGGCGCCGTTGACATAGTCGAAGAAGTCGTCGCCGGGCTTTGCGGCTGAATCCATGGCTGTCAGGTCGACGCCCCAGGGCGCGAACGCCGGCTTGCGGTCCTGCGCCATCGCCGGAGCGAACATCAGCACCGACGCAGCGGCGGTCATCAGCAACAATTTCTTGGACATGGACAGGCCCCTTACCCGGAATTTCAGAGACTTAGGCTAGCCCGCCAGTTCCCCGCGGCAAGCCGTTTTTCGATGAATGGTCAAACGTGCTGCAGCGCTTCCGGAAGCGACAAGGTCACCAGCAGGCCGCCAAGATCCTCGCTTTCGTCGAGTGAAACCGCGCCGCCGTAGATCTCGGCCACGTCGCGCACGATGGCGAGGCCGAGGCCCGTACCCGGCTTGCCGGTGGTATCCAGCCGCTTGCCGCGCGTGAACAGCTCCTCGCGCTGCTGCTGGGCGATGCCTGGGCCGTCATCTTCGATCTGGATGGTGACCTTGCCGCCGGAGGGCCGATCGACCGTCACGAACACCCGGCCATTGCCATATTTCGCGGCATTTTCCACCAGGTTGCCAAGCATTTCGTCGAGATCCTGCCGCTCCACGCGCACCTGCGCCGCTCTGTCGCCGGTGATATCGATGGTCACGTCGACGTAAAGCCTCGACACGGCCCGTTCGACCGCTTCGACGCTGTCCCATACGGTCGCGCGTGCCTGGGCCGATGCCCGGCGGCCGATCGCCCTGGCGCGCGCAAGATGGTGATCGACCTGCCGGCGCATGATCGCTGCTTCATTGATCACCGTGTCGTTAAGGTCCGGCGCATGGGCGGTGGCGGCATTGGTGATGACCGTCAGCGGCGTCTTCAACGCATGCGCGAGGTTGCCGGCGTGACGCCGTGCTTCCTCGGCCTGCGCTTCGCTATGCGTAAGCAGCTCGTTGATCTCGTCGACCAGCGGCTCGAC
>JBJMUA010000074.1:0-34760 GCA_045811425.1 Sphingomicrobium sp.
GGTCGAGCGCGTGCTGGAGCAGGAGGACGCGATCGCCGGCATCGCGGAGCGCTACGCCGATCGCTCCTCGCTCTTCTTCGTCGGGCGCCACCGCGGCTACCCGATCGCCCTCGAGGGCGCCCAGAAGCTGAAGGAGATCTCCTACATCCACGCCGAGGCGTACCAGGCCAGCGAGCTGAAGCACGGCCCGCTGGCGCTCGTCTCGCCCGAGTTCCCCGTCGTCGCGATCGTCCCGGACGACCACGTGTGGGAGAAGAACCTGTCCACCGTCCAGCAGGTGCGCGCGCGCCGCGGGCCCGTGATCGGCGTCGTGCAGGACGGCCGCGAGCGCGCGCCGCTGGCCGAGGTCCTGGACGAGATGATCGTCGTCCCCGCCTGCGAGCCCGAGCTCGCGCCCGTGCTGCTCTCGGTGCCGCTGCAGCTGCTCGCGTACCACGCGGCCGTCGCCCTCGGCCGCGACGTCGACCAGCCGCGCAACCTGGCCAAGAGCGTGACCGTCGAATGAAACACATCGGCATCCTGGCGCACAGCTTCGAAGGCGCGGCCTTGTGCTTTCGGACGGCCTGCCTGGAGGGTGTACGGCGCACGGGGCCGCACATGCATCCCGAAATCACCATGACATGCAGTCCGATGTCGCTGCTGTTGGAAGCGTGGGAACGCAACGACAAGCAGGTGCTTCGCACCGCATTCATGGAGGATGCGCGGAAGCTGGCAGCGGCGGGCTCGGATTTCTTCGTCTGCCCCGATAATACCGCGCATATCGCGCTGGAATCAGGCGGCGAACCATATCCTATCCCAGGCCTTCACATCGGTGAGGTCGTGGCTGAGCAGGCGAAGCGCGACGGCCGCACCAAGGTCGGCATCCTGGGCACCAGATTCACGATGACCGGACCAGTTTATCCTGGCTCCCTTGGGCGCCGCCGGATCAGCTGGGCCGTGCCGGAAGAGGCCGACCGCAAGATCATCGACGACATTATATTCAACCAACTGTGTCTTGGTGTGTTCACCGATGAATCCCGCGACGCCTATGCGCGGATCATCGACAAGCTGAAGGCCGATGGCTGCGATGCGGTGGCGCTGGTCTGCACCGAAATTCCGCTGCTGATCACGCAGGAGTATTCATCACTTCCCATCCTCGATTCCACCCGCCTGCTTGCCATCGCGGCGGTCGAGGTGGCGCTGGGCGAGCGGCCCATGCCAGGCTGGCGCGCGGGACCGATCTAGGCCGCTGCGGACGCGCGCTGCGCTTCAAGCATTTTGATGTGCCGGGCCAATCGTTCGTAGAGGAAATCGATCACCGCCCTGACGCGCGGCGTATTGCGGACGCGCTCATGGGTTACCAGCCACATCGCGCGCCCATGGCCCTCCTTGGGGGGGACGCACTGGATTAGGTCCGGGTCGGCATCGGCGATGACGCAAGGCAGGACGGCGATGCCCAACCCTGATCGGATCGCCGACATCATCCCCATCGCCGAGGCATGGTGCATGATGATCCGGTCGTCGAGACCAAGGTCGTGGAGCCAGGCGGAATAGGCCCGCCAAAGCTTGGGTCCGCCGCCGCCGATGAATGCATGTTGTTTCAGCTGTGCGCGGGTGGTGGGCACGCCATGCGTCGTTGCATAGTCACGGCTGCAGTAGAGCGTCCAATCATCGTCGCCGAGCCGCCGGCCGACGACACCGGCGCCAAGGTCATCATAGGCACTGCGCAGCGCAACGTCGGCTTCGCCCTCGCCCAGGTCACGGAAGTTCTGACTGTCGTCGAGCTCGATCAGGATCTCCGGGTGGCGTTCGTGCAGCTCCCGAAGCATTGGAGCGAGCAGGCTGACCGCGAATATCTCCTGGGTGGTGATGCGCACCGTACCGCTGGTGTCGCGGGCAAGGGCAGCCGACGCCTCGGAGAAGCCATTAGCCGCCAGGTCTACGTTCCGAGCACGTTGGACCAATTCCTCGCCGGCCGGCGTGAGCGTGTAGCCGGCCTGGCGTTTCTCGAACAGCTGAAGGCCTAGCGCCTCCTCCAGCGCAGCAACCCGGCGGGCGACGGTGGTCTGGCTCACCCGCAGCGCTCGGCCGGCGGCGAGCGTGCTTCCTTCCTCCGCAACGCTGAGGAAATATTTGATGTCATTCCAGTCGAGCATCGAAGCCATCTTAGCTTTCCCAACTCATCCCGCATTCTGCGATTTTGCAGAATCATAGCACGACATCGTTGCTTATAAAAACTGATTTCTTGGCATAGATGGAAGGTCGCTCCGGGTTTTCCGGTCCACCCAAACAGGGGACGCGACATGACCAAGATCTTCTTCGCCACGCTACTGGCTCTCAGTGCAACTCCGGCCCTGGCCGAACAGCCGGTCACTTCGACCAGCATCGTCCAGACCGCCGACCTCGACCTTTCGACCGCCAAGGGCCAGCGCGCCCTCGACCTGCGGTTGAGCCAGGCCGCCAAGGAAGTGTGCGGCACTGCCTCGGACGTTGATATTTCCGGCAAGAATGACGTTCGCCGCTGCCGTGTCGAGACGCTCGCCAACCTGTCGGCCGAGCGTGACCAGCATATTGCTCGCGCTTCGGGCGAGCCGATCGAGGTAGCTGCCCGTTGATTATGGCTTAGCCACGCCGCAATAGGCCCGCATGATCGAAGTTTCAGGCGGATGCCATTGCGGCGCGGTTCGGTTCCGGGCGGAGATGCCCGACCCTCCCATACCCGCGCTCGACTGCAATTGTTCGGTCTGCTCGATGACCGGCTTCCTGCACATCATGGTTCCGCATGATGAGTTTGAGCTCATCACCGGACGTGATGCCCTCACCAGCTATCGCTTTGGCACCGGGGCTGCGGAACATCTGTTCTGCAAGACCTGTGGTGTGAAAAGCTTCTACCAGCCGCGCAGCCATCCCGGCGCCTGGAGCGTCAACGCCAATTGCCTGGACCAGCCAGTCGAGTTGGCCATCGAAAAGTTCGATGGACGGGACTGGGAGCTCGCTGCTGCTGGTAACAAGGGGGTTCATTCGTGACGGCGCAAATCGACTTCGACGATTTCCTCTTGGTCGACATTCGCGTCGGCACGGTGATCGAGGCCGTGCTTTTTCCCGAAGCGCGAAAGCCGGCCTACAAGCTGAAGATCGACTTCGGCGATGAAATCGGCATCAAGCGGTCGTCCGCACAGATCACTGTTCATTATCAGCCCGAGGATTTGGTCGGCCGCCAAGTGGCTGGCGTGGTCAACTTTCCGCCGCGCCAGATCGGGCCATTCATGTCGGAAGTGCTGACACTTGGGTTTGCCGACGAGAATGGCGACATCGTCCTGCTGCAGCCTGAACGCTTCGTGCCCAACGGCTCGCGAATGTTCTAATCTGCCGCTCGACGGCCCTGACCTCAGTAGCTAGGGCAGGGCGCGTGACCCACCACGCGCTGCGCCTTCGTCTCGATTCACAGGCTCTCCAGGATAATTGGCGCTGGCTGCAGCGCACCGCGGGCGTGCCTGCAGGCGCGGCGGTCAAGGCCGACGGCTATGGGCTTGGTGCGCGCGAGGTGACGCGCCTGCTTTCTGAAGCGGGCTGCCGCGACTTCTTCGTTTCCACCTGGGCCGAAGCCGATGCGCTGGAGTCGCTGCCGGACGGGGCGGAGCTGGTCGTCCTGCATGGCGTCGGACCGGACGACATGGGGGCGGCGCTAGCGAGCTCGGCCCGGCCGGTGCTGAACACGGCGGCGCAGGTCGCACGCTGGAAGCAAGCAGCACCGGGACGCCAATGCGACGTGATGGTCGATACCGGCATGAACCGGCTTGGCCTCCGTACCGACGAGATCGAACTGGTCGACGGTCTAGAGGTCCACACCTTGCACAGCCACCTGGCCTGCGCCGACGAAGACAGCGCCATGAATCAGGTGCAGCGGGATCGCTTCGCTGCCGTCGCGGCAACGTTGAAGGCGCGGCGATATGCCCTGGCCAACAGCGCCGGCATCTGCCTTGGCCGCGCCTACAGCTTCGACCTGGTCCGCCCCGGGCTCGCCCTCTACGGCGGTGTCCCCCGTGACGAGGCGATCGGCCATATTGCGCAAGTCGCCTTCCCCGAAGCCGAAGTGGTGCAGCGCCGGATCATCCGAGTTGGCGAGACCTGCGGCTATGGCGCGACCTGGACCGCCCAATCCGATACCGAGGCGGCGATCGTCAATATCGGCTATGCCGACGGCTACCTGCGCTGCTTTGCCGGCAGGGGCGCTGCGAGTGCGGGCGGCAAGCCGCTGCCGTTGATCGGGCGGGTCTCGATGGACCTGGTCGCACTGGACGCGAGCGCGGCGCCGGAGCTTGCCGAAGGCGACTGGGTGACGCTCGATTACGACCTGCCCTCCGCGGCCGAAGCGACCGGCCTGTCGCAATATGAATTGCTCACCGGGCTCAGCGATCGGCTCGAGCGCCTTTGGACTTAGGCGCAGGCGTCTTCGGCTGGTAGGCGCAGAGGTCGGCCACCGGACAGCGCCAGCATTCAGGCGTGCGCGCCTTGCAGATGTAGCGCCCGTGCAGGATCAGCCAGTGGTGGGCATGGGTGACAAACGGTTCCGGCACCGACCTTTCCAATTTTAGCTCCACCGCCAGTGGGGTCTTGCCAGGCGCGAGGCCGGTGCGGTTGCCGACGCGGAAGATATGCGTGTCGACGGCAATCGTCGGCTGGCCGAAGGCGACGTTCAGGACGACATTGGCGGTCTTGCGGCCCACGCCGGGCAGTTTTTCGAGCTTCTCTCGATCCTGAGGTACCTCGCCGCGGAACTCCTCGACCAGGATGCGGGCAGCGGCCATCACATTCCTGGCCTTCATATTGTAGAGGCCGATGGTCTTGATGTGCTGCTTGAGGCCTTCCTCGCCCAGCTCGAGCATCTGCTCTGGCGTTTTCACCTCGGCGAAGAGTTTTCGGGTCGCCTTGTTGACCCCGACATCCGTTGCCTGCGCCGAAAGGGCCACCGCGACCAGCAAGGTATAGGGATTCACATATTCGAGCTCGGTCTCGGGTGCGGGATTGGATTCGGCGAGGCGGCGGAAGAATTCGAAGACGTCCGACTTTTTCATTCTAGTTCATCCAGCGCGGCGGCAAGACGGCTCAGCGCTTCCCGCAGCATTTCGGAATCCCCGCCCAATCCGAGCCGGAAACGATCCGGCATGTCGAACCAGCAGCCGGGGACGATCGACGTGTCATATTTGGTGCGCAGCAGCGCATCGAGCGGCTGGGTGTCGCCGCCCGTCCAAAGCGGAAAAGCGGTAATGCCATGTTCGGCCATCATGCAGTCGACGTCATCCCGCCCGGCAGTAAATTCATTGAACAGAGCCCGATTGCGCTGGAGCCGCTCCGCCGTCCCGGAAGAAATCTCGTCAAGATGGTTGAAGGCAAAGCAGGACAGCATTTCCGCCTGGTGGGCATCGTTCACGCCGAAGAGATCGTTCAGGCGCCACATCCGCTCGGCAAGTTCCGGCTCGGCCAGGATCCAGCCGCATCTGAGGCCGCTCAGGCCATAGACCTTGGTCAGGCTGTTGGTGGCGACGAACTGCGGCCCGAGCAGCGCCGATGTCGGGCGAGGCGGGACCGCGCTGTCCAGGTAGACCTCGTCGACCAGGACATGCGCGCCGCAGCGTTCGGCGATGGCGCCGATGGCGAGAAGGTCGTCTTCGTCCGTCAACGCACTGCTCGGGTTGTGGAGGTTGGTGAGCGCGATCAGCCGCGTGCGGTCGCTCGCAACTTCCCGAAGCTGGTCGATGTCCAGCCTGAAGCCTTCCTCCGCCCGTCGTTCGGCCCATGCGACAGTGGCGCCGAGGAAGCGGGCCGAAGCGAGCATAGGTTCGTAAGCGGGCCGTTCGAAAATGACCTCGTCACCGGGTGCAATGAGTGCGGCCACGGCGAGGAAATTGGCCATCGACGTGCCGTTGGCGGTGACGACCATCTCGGCCGTCACGCCATATCGCTCGGCGATTGCTCGGCGGAGCGGCGCGAAGCGCGGATGGCTGGCCCCGTCGAGGTCGAGGTCGGAAATCGCAAGTGGCAGGCGGTCGAGCCGGAAATGCGGAACTTCGCTCGACGACAGGCTGTAGCGCACCGGCGGCTGAAACTTTGCCCAGTGCATATAATCGGACTGCATCGCACCGCGGCCCGGGGTCATGCAGGGCCCTTGTTCTTGCGCTGCCAGTAGCGGCAAGCGGGTATGCCGGCGAGCAGGATCATATAGCCGATCGCGCTGTTGATCGGATTGCTGACAACCGTCGCGATTACCACCAAAGCGCAGGCCAGCACGAATAGTCCGGTCGTGAAAGGATGACCCGGCGCGTTGAAGCTGGCGCCATCGGGATCACGGCGCCGAAAGACAAACAAGGCCGCACCGGTCAAGCCGAACCAGATGAAGTCGACCGACACGACATAGCTCAGGATCTGGCCGTAGGTTCCGGATAGGGCGATCACGATCGCCGCCACGCCCTGAAGCAGGATGGCAACGACCGGTACCCGGGTCGTTTCATTCACCTCGGCCACCTTGCGGAAGAAGAGGCCGTCCTCCGCCATGGCGAAATAGACCCGCGGCGCTGTCAGCATCCCCTGGCTCAAAAAACCGAGCGCGGAGATGGCAATGCCGAGAGCTATCAATATTGCTCCCTTGTCGCCAAGGGCCAGCCGAAGCGTATCGGCAGCGGGTGTCTTGGACTGGGCCAAACCCTCCGGCCCCAGAACATAGGCGCAGACGAATGCGACCGAGGTATAGAGGATCACCACGCCCGCAACACCCATCAGCAGGGCCCGTACCAGGTCACGGCGCGGGTCGCGCATTTCCGCCGCGACGAAGCTGGCGGTTTGCCACCCACCATAGGCGAACATGACGGGGGTCATGGCAGCGCCGATGCCGCCGATCATCCCAAGCATGGGGACATGCCCGGACTGAACGGGGTGGGTGAATTGGGGATGAGCCGATGCAAACAGCCAACCGCCCATGACCAGGGCGCCGATGGCCGCGATCTTCAACACCATCAGCGCGCTTTGAAGGGTTCCGCCGGCACGCACGCCGAGGCAATTGATTGCCATCAGCAGGGCAAGCACCGCGACGGCGATTGCACCGTCCGGCAGCGCCAGAACGGTCAGCTCGCGGAAATATCGGGCAAAGGTGATCGCCACCGCCGCCATCCCGCCCGACTGGATGACCAGCAGCAGCGACCAGCCGTAAAGGAAGGCCGGGGTCGGTCCATAAGCATCCCTCAGATAGGCATATTGGCCACCAACTTCGGGACGACGGTCGGCAAGTTCGGCATAAACCAGCGCTCCCGCCATAGCGATCAGCCCGCCCAGCGCCCAAAGGCCGACGATCAGCCCCGGCGTATCGACATGCCGCGCCACCTCGGCCGGATTGACGAAGATTCCCGCGCCGATGATCCCACCCATGACCAGCATCGTCGCATCGAACGGTCCGAGGCGGCGGACCAGGCCGTGGGTTCGGGCATCGGTGCCGCTCATGCGGCGTCGATGACGTCGCGCATGGAATAGAGACCGGCGGGCTTGCCCTTCAGGAAGCGGGCGGCAGCCAGCGCCCCGCGCGCAAAGATCGCCCGGCTTTCGGCGCGGTGCGACAGGATCAGCCGTTCGTCGGGCCCGAGAAACATGACATCATGATCCCCCGCAACGGTACCGCCGCGGATTGCGGCATAGCCGATCGCGCCCGTTGCCCGCTTCAGGCCGGTCCCGTCCCGGCCACGCTCCTGAGGCGAACCGCCGCCACGGGCGCGATCGGCGGCGGCGCCAAGTTGCAATGCTGTGCCCGAGGGAGCGTCAGCCTTCTTGTTGTGATGGGCCTCGACGATCTCGATGTCCCAGCTTTCCCTTCCGAGCACCCTTGCGGCGCGCTCGGTAAGGTCGGCGAGGAGGGCTACTCCAAGAGACGTATTGGGCGCTCGCAGGACGGCGATGATCTTCGCGGCTTCCGCGATCAGCGCTTCATGCTCGTCGATCAGTCCCGTCGTCCCGATCACCAATGGCACGCCAGCCGAGATCGCGCGGTCCAGGCTTGAGCGAAGTGCCTCCGGTGCGGAGAAATCGACCAGGATTTCGCCATGGTCATTGTCCAGCTCGAAGCCCGGATCCCCGGCGATCGCCAGGCTGATCGCCTTGCCCATACGGCCCTCAGGCGCAAACAGGGCGATGCGAACGGGCTGCAGATCGGTGCGCATGGGCCGGGTGATGGCGGATGTGTCAGCCCCGCGCAATGCCCAGTCGATCTTGCAGCGCAAGGGCGGCGGCCGGGGCCCGCAGCTTCGCTCCGTTGATCATGAAAATGTAGCTGTCGCGCCCATCGGCGAGCCATTTGCTCGCAAGCCTGGCGAAGCCGTCGAGCGACTTGCCGTCATATCCAGTGGACACTTCCTCCCGCATCCGTTGAAGCCGCGCGTATCGGAACCTCGCTGTATCGGCATCGAGCAGCGGAAACTCGTCATCGTCGCCATAGACAATCGCCACATCATGGTCGCGACACAGGCTGAAGAATGCCTCGTCGCGGAAAGTCTCATGCCGCGGTTCGATCACGTGGCGCAGCGGCACGCCGTCATATGTGGCAGGAAGGAGCTTCAGAAATGCTGCGATGTCGTCACGTTCGAATTTCCGCCGCGACGCCAGCATCCACAGGATCGGCCCGAGCTTGTCGCCCAGCGCAGCGAGGCCTTGCGCCAGGAAATTGCCGATCCCTTCGCCCGCGTCGGCCAGCTTTGGCCGGGTTACGACATAACGTGAGCCCTTGACGCTGAACTGGAATCCATCCGGTACGGATTTTGCCCAATTCTCCCAGCTTTTCGGACTTTGCCGGCCGTAGAAGGTGGCATTGATTTCGATCGCGCCGAAGGTCCGCGCGGCAAATTCCAGCTCGCGCTTATGCGGCAAATCATCAGGATAGAAGACTCCCCGCCACGGTTCATAGGTCCAGCCGCCAATGCCGATCCGGATTGTTGGAGCTTCCATGCGCCCCGAACGCACGGCAATTGAATCCGTTACTTCGCCGCCGCCGGGCCTGGCGTAATGAAGTCTTCCACCGCTTTCCAGCTGCCGTCGGCCTGCTTTCGGTAGACCGTCAGATAGCTGCCGGCGTCGCTCTTGGGCTGCTTGGTGGCAGGATCGGTGAACGTCATCGAATAATGGCCGCGCGTGTAGGCAAGCTCGCCGGACTGGGCGACCCCAATGCGATTGCTTGCAAATTCAACCTTGAGGTTGGGATCGGCGGCGAATTCCTCGAGGGCTTTTCGACGGGACGCGGTATCGGTCAACAGCGGGGCGCCAGGATTGGCGAGCGCTGCGTCGTCGGCATAATGGCCCGCCAGCTTGTCGGCATCCTTTGCGGCATAATCGGCCTGCCAGGCCGCTTCATTGTCCTTCAACGCCTGTTCGACCGCTGCCGTATCGGTGCTGGCCGCACCGTTCGCCGGCGCATCGGATTTGTTGGCCATGTCGCAGCCGGTCAATGCCAAACCAACGGCAATCGGCAGATAGATTGATTTCATTTGTGCCTCCCCTTGGCCCAGGTGCCGGCGTCCTTTCGGGGGCAAGGACGCCGACCCAGGTTTCAGCGCAAACGCCATCCGGATAAGCGGTGCTGGCGCTCGCGTGAGTGAATGACAGGGAACGGCCCGACGAAACCCGTCGCTCCAGGCTGGCAATAAGCATGTAGGAGCGAGTCGCTCCTAACGGAAATTTAACGAGCGAGATGGCTCAGTCTGGAAGGAATTTCTGCGCGATTTCGCGGGCAAGACGGGCGGGCTTGCCGGAAACGGAATCAAGGCAGCACCAAGTGCTTTTCACTTCGGCCAGCACTTCTTCCCCGCGCTTGATGACGGTCGTGAACAGTGCGCGCGCGCCTTCCACCTTCTCGGCGATCACGTCGGCTACCACTAGATCATCGAGGAAGGTCGGCCGGCGGTATTTGATATCGTGGCTGAGTGCGATCCACAGGTGCCGCGCAACCGCTTCCGGCGGAGCTACTCTTTCCCAGTACCGGACCACGGCTTCCTGCACCCACTTCAGGTACACGCTGTTGTTGACATGTCCCATGTGGTCGATGTCGTCCGGCAGGATGCCGATCGGATGATGATAAGCCTCGCTCACCATGGTCGGACTGTGAGCTTAACTGACAAAAGTGTCAATATCGTTACACGCTGACTTCACACGCAAATGCGGTAGGGTGAGGCGATGGGCGAGCTACACAACATCGTCATCCTGACCGGCGCCGGCGTCAGCGCGGAAAGCGGGCTCGCCACCTTCCGTGGCCCCGATGGGCTGTGGGAAGGGCACCGGGTCGAGGATGTTGCGACGCCTGAGGCCTTCGCCCGCGATCCGGATCTGGTTCACAAATTCTACGACGCCCGACGGGCAAAGCTGGACCTGGTCGAGCCCAATGCGGCGCATGTGGCGCTGGCGAGGCTCGATTCCGAATGGCCGGGCGACCTCCTGATCATCACGCAAAATGTCGATGACCTGCATGAGCGCGCCGGAGCGAAACGCCTGCTTCACATGCATGGTGAGCTGACCAGCGGCTGGTGCCTGGCTTGCAACGAGCGATTCCCCTGGACCGGCCCCATGGGCGAACGAGCGAGCTGCCCGGTTTGCCAGGTGGTGGGCCGCGTAAGGCCCGATATCGTCTGGTTCGGTGAAATGCCTTACGAAATGGACCGGATCGATGAGGCTTTGTTGAGTTGCGACCTGTTTGTCTCGATCGGTACTAGCGGCGCCGTCTATCCGGCTGCGGGATTTGTCCAGTCCGCGCGCTACTGCGGCGCGCATTGCCTTGAGATCAACCTGGAGCCGAGCCAGGGCAGCATCTTCTTTGACCAGCGGCGCTATGGTCCCGCAGCTACGGAAGTGCCGAGATGGGTCGATGAATTGCTCGAGGGTGCGGAATGAGCGGCAGTGCCAGCTATGAAATGACGGCCCAGGACAATGTCGATGCGGTCAATACCCACTCCGGCCGCCTTCTAGGCAAGCTGGCGTGGATTTTCCTGATACTGGCCCTGATCAATGCCGCCATTGACTGGTGGGTGGGTATCCCCGTGCTTGAAGACAGCAATGGGTGGACCCTGGTCGGCGCGTGGATTTTCTTCGCGGCATGGGACTGGGTGGCGCGCGACTGGCTGGTTCGTCGCCAATTCCGGCAATCCGTGAACATGCGTTCGCCGATCCGGCTAAGTTGGGACGAACAGGCAATCACGTTCGATACGGATCACAGCCATGCGGTCTATCCGTGGAAGGATTTCTTCCGCTGGATGGGGTCCGGGACAAGCCTGTTGCTCTATCGGGATTCGGCGATGATGTTTCCGGTGCCTCGCCGGGCGTTGCCGGATGGGGCCTATGAGGAAATTGTCGAAGCGCTCACGGCCGCAGGCGTGCGACAGAAGGGCAAGCGTCAGTCGGCCCAGTCCAGCCCGATATCCTCATAGAGTCCGCGGTCTTCGCCCCATTTGGGGCTGACCTTGACGTGCAGGAACAGGTGGACCTTGCGGCCTAGATGCTCGCCGATGGCTTCGCGGGCGGCGGCGCCGATTTGCTTCAGGCGCGACCCGCCCTTGCCGACGACGATCGCCTTCTGGCTGTCCCGCTCGATCAGGATTTGCTGGTGGATGACGGTCGAGCCGTCCTTTCGATCCTCCCATTTCTCGGTGGTAACCGCACAGGCGTATGGCAATTCGGCGTGCAGCTGGAGGTAAAGCTGCTCGCGAGTCAGTTCGGCCGCCACCATGCGATCGGTGACGTCGGTCAGCTGGTCCTCCGGGAAATGCCAGGGGCTGTCGGGCATGGCCGCGGCGAGATGGCGCTTGAGCTCCCCGACTCCGTCACCGGTCGAAGCTGAGATCATGAAAACCGCTTCGGGCTTCAGCCGCTCCGACAGGCTCGCCGCGAGGACGAGGAGGTCGGACTTCTTGGCGATGTCGACCTTGTTGAGCACGAGGATGCGGGGTTCGGGTCGCCCCTCGACGCCCTGGATCATCTGTTCGACCTTGCCGCCAAGCCTGGCCGCGGCATCGATCACCAGCACGATCCTGTCGGCATCGTCGGCGCCCTCCCAGGCCGCCTTCACCATCGCCCGGTCGAGCCTCCGGTTGGGTGCGAAGATGCCGGGCGTGTCGATCAGCAGGATCTGAGCGTCGCCTTCGAGCGCAATGCCCATCAGGCGTGCGCGCGTGGTTTGCGCCTTGGGGCTGACGATCGCCACTTTCTGGCCCACCAGCGCGTTGACCAAGGTCGATTTGCCGGCGTTGGGTGCGCCAAGCACGGCGACGAGACCGCAACGGCTCATTGGATCTTCTCCAGGAGCGCGGCGGCGGCGGCAGTCTCCGCGTCCTGCTTCGAAGCGCCTTCAGCCTCGGCCTCGCCGTAACCGCCAACACTGACTTTCACTCGAAAGCGAGGGGCATGGTGGGGGCCAAAGCGGGCAAGCAGTTCATATAAAGGCACGCCCAGCTGCTTCTCCGCCGCGATTTCCTGCAGAGCGGACTTGGGATGTTCCGGCGCCTTGCGCTGGCCTTCGAGGAATGGCCCCCAATTGGCCTTCACGAACGCATCGGCCCGTTCCAGCCCGCCTTCCAGGAATATCGCGCCGATCATCGCTTCCACCACGTCGCCAATGACATTCTCACTCATGCCGGCATGGTCTTCGCGCGCCTGTTTGCCGAGCCGGACGAAGCGCGGCAGATCCAGTGCCCGGCCGACGTCAGCGCAGGTTTCGCGTGCCACTAGCGCATTGTAGCGTCGGCTCATCTTTCCTTCGGGTTCATTGGGAAATCGCTGGTAGAGCCAATTTGCAATGACCAGGCCGAGTACCCGGTCGCCAAGAAATTCGAGGCGTTCATAGGTGTCGCGACCATGGCTGCCATGCGTCAGCGCGCGAACGAAAAGCTTCGGTTCCCTGGGCTCGGCGCCCAGTGCTTCGCCGACGAAGGGAGGCAGATCGGTCATGGGTGATAATCGGTGCCGAGGCGCTGGGTGCGCAGGGCACTGAACCAACTCAATGGATTGATCCACGAAGAACTGCCGTCGGTGGACCAGAAGACTCGTTCCGCGCGCCCGACGATCCGGTCCTCCGGCACGAAGCCCATGCCGCCGGCAATCACTGGATAGCGGCTGTCGAGGCTATCATCGCGATTGTCGCCCATGACGAAGACATGGCCGTCGGGCACCCTTATGGGGCCGAAATTGTCGGCAAAGCTGCTGTCGGTCTGGTCAAGCACATTGTAACTTGGGCCGCCAGGCAGGGTTTCTCGATAGAGCGGGTACACGCACGCCGGCTGTCCATCCGGACCGGGCCGGTTCATCGGCACCGCCGGGGCGACTACCCGGCAGGGGCTGTTGGGCGAAATGGGCATCAAGAAGTCATCGAGGCGCTCCCGCGGCAAGGGCTTGCCATTGAGCACGACCCGGCCCGCGTCGACGGCGATGCTGTCCCCGGGAAGGCCGATCACGCGCTTGACCACGTCCTGGCCCTCCGGCCCTTCGAACACCACGACATCGCCGCGCCTGGGCAATGATCCGAAGTACCGTCCCTTGAAGGGGGGGAATTCGAAAGGGAAGCTGGCGCTGGAATAACCGTAGGGCCATTTCGACACGAACAGATAGTCGCCGATCATCATCGTCGGCAGCATCGAGCCCGACGGGATGCTGAACGGCGCGACGATGAGGCTGCGCAGCACCCACGCGACAAACGCAAGGATCAGCAGGGATTTTAGGAAGCTGCCGGGCGATTCCTTTACCTCCGCGGAAGGGCGATCGGCATAGTGGCGACGACGAAATCTGGGAAAAGCCATGTTGGGGCCGCTTTTGAGGCTCAAGCGATGAAGGTCAAGCGGGGATGGCAAATGGCGTCTTGCCGACTATGACGCTTGGCCATGGCGATTCTGGACTGCGAAGAGGCTTGGCGGACGATAGAAACCTATCGGCCGAAGCGGCTGACCGAGTTGTTTGCAGCCGAGCAGGAACGGGTGGCGAACCTTAGCCGCTATGTCGCGTCGATTCACTTCGATTGGTCGAAGACGCACCTGGACGATGAGCTGCTTGGCGCATTCGCGGTGCTGGCATTCGCCGTCGACTATTATGGTGCGCGCGATTGCCTCTTCTCCGGCGAAATCGTCAACCGGACGGAAAAACGACCGGCGACCCATGTGGCGGAGCGCGGACAGGGAAACCCGCAGGATAATTTCCTCGCCGCCGAGCGGCATCAGCGCATGCGCAGCATGGTCGATGCGATCGAAGGCGGAGCATTCGGCGAAATTGATTCGATCCTGCATATCGGCATCGGCGGCTCGGCGCTTGGGCCGGACCTGGTGATCGATGCACTGGGCCGCGATGCAGACCGGTTTGAAGTGCGGGTGTTGTCCAATATCGACGGCGAGGCATTTGACGAGGCGACGTGGGGCCTCGATCCAGCTTCGACCCTGGTGATCGCTGTCAGCAAGACATTCACCACCGCGGAAACGCTGACCAACCTTGAGGCCGCGCTGGAATGGCTGCGGGAAGCGGGCGTTTCAGATCCCTATGGCCAGGTCATCGCGGTCACGGCGGCGCCGGACAAGGCGATGGAATTTGGCGTGGATGAAACGCGCGTCCTGCCATTCGGCGATGGAGTCGGTGGACGTTATTCGCTGTGGTCGTCGGTCGGCCTCTCGATCGCCCTCGCATTGGGATGGGGTGCGTTTGAGGAACTGCTCGAGGGTGCGGCGGAAATGGATCGTCACATCCTGCTGACGGACGGCGTCGCCAATGTGGCGCTGCTGGCCGCGTTTGCCGACCTGTTCCACACTCAGAACCTGCGATCACAAAGCAGGGCTTTGTTTGCTTATGATGAGCGGCTGAGGCTTCTTCCCGACTATCTCCAGCAGCTGGAGATGGAATCGAACGGCAAGTCGGTGACCGAGGAAGGCAAGCCCCTTGGGAGACCCAGTGCACCGGTTACATGGGGCGGTGTCGGCACCGATGCCCAGCACGCCGTGTTCCAGCTGCTTCACCAGGGTACCGCCTCCATCCCCGTCGAATTTGTCACGGTGATCGAGCATGCCGACAGTGTCGATCCACGCCATCATCAATTGCTGCTCGGCAATTGTTTCGCCCAGGGCGCGGCGTTGATGGCCGGCCGCGAGCATGAGGACCTAGCGCGTTCCTATCCCGGCGACCGGCCTTCGATGACCGTGTTGCTGCGGCGGCTCGATCCTCGCTCGCTGGGCGCCCTGATCGCTTTTTATGAGCATCGTACTTTCGCCAATGCGATGCTGCTCGGCATCAATCCGTTCGACCAGTTTGGCGTCGAGCTGGGCAAGGAGATGGCCCGCGCGCTCGACGATCCAGAGGGCCGAGCAACCCTTGATCCGTCAACCCGCGACCTCATTGAAAGGGCCGGGTTGTGAGCGACTATGATCTGTTCGTGATCGGCGCCGGGTCCGGCGGCGTCCGTGCGGCGCGGATCGCCGCGGCGCATGGCGCCAGGGTCGCGATTGCCGAGGAACATAAGGTCGGAGGCACGTGCGTGATACGTGGCTGCGTTCCCAAGAAGCTGCTCGTCTACGGCGCCCACTTCGCCGAGGATCTGAACGACGCGGCGATGTTCGGCTGGGACGTGCCCAAATGCCGCTTCAACTGGCCAGTGCTGAGGGACAATGTCCTGGGCGAAGTCGCACGGCTTGAAGGTCTCTACACGCAAACCCTGACCAACCATCAGGTGGAAATCTTCCACGAGCGGGCAACCCTGGCCGGGCCAAACGAAATCAGTCTGTCCAGCGGCAAGACCCTGACCGCCGGCAAGATCCTTATTTCGACCGGTGCGCGCCCCAATATGCCCGAGATCGAGGGGATCGAGCATGCGATCAGTTCCAACGAAGTGTTCCATCTTGAGGAATTGCCGAAACGGATCGTGATCTCCGGCGGAGGCTATATCGCCAATGAGTTCGCCGGCATTTTCCACCAGTTCGGCAGTCACGTGATCGTCGTCAATCGATCTGATGTGATCCTCCGCGGATATGATGAGCAGATGCGCGATCGCCTGCTGCAGATTTCCATGACCAAGGGAATCGAATACCGGTTCAATTCCAGTTTCAACCGGATCGAGAAGCAGCCGGACGGCGGACTGTTCGTCGATATGGAGGGTTGCGACGATATCGAGGCCGACGCGGTATTGTTCGCCACCGGCCGCAGCCCCAATGTCGAAGGGCTGGGGTTGGAGCTGGCAGGGGTGGAATTGGGCGAAAAAGGCCAGGTCAAGGTCGACGCCAACAGCCAGACCAACATCCCGTCGATCTTCGCTGTCGGCGATGTCACCGATCGCATCCAGCTGACTCCCGTGGCGATCCGCGAGGGCCATGCATTTGCGGATACCCAGTTCGGCAACCATCCGTGGACCGTCGACTATAACTGCGTGCCCCACGCCGTCTTCTCCCACCCTCCGATCGCCAGCGTTGGCATGACCGAAGGCCAGGCGCGCAATCGGCTTGGGCAGGTTCGGACCTATACGAGCGATTTCCGGCCGATGAAGAATGTGCTTGCCGGCCGCAACGAGCGATCGCTCTACAAGCTGGTCGTCGACGGGGCGACCGACCGGGTGGTCGGAATCCATATGATCGGGCCGGACGCGCCCGAGATCCTCCAGGCTGCGGCGGTTGCGGTGAAGGCAGGCCTCAAGAAGGCTGACTTTGATGCGACCATCGCGCTTCATCCCACCATGTCTGAAGAATTGGTATTGATGCGCTGATGCACGACGTTCTGATCATAGGGGCCGGCCATAACGGCCTCACCTGCGCCCATTATCTGGCAAGGAAGGGCCTCAAGGTCGCGATCCTGGAGGCTGCCGACAAGGTCGGCGGCGCGGCGGTGACCGACGAGTTCCACCCGGGGTTCCGGAACAGCGCGGCAAGCTACACGGTGTCGCTGCTTCAGCCCAAGGTGATCAAGGACATGGAGCTGGAGCGGCATGGCTTGCAGGTCGTCCTGCGCAAGACCGACAATTTCCTGCCAGGGGTGAACGGCGCGTACCTGCTCGCCGGGCGCGAGGGGCTGACGCGGTCCGAGATCGCGCGGCACGTGCCCGCCGACGGCGCGGCATATGACCGGTATCATGAAGAGCTGGACACGGTCGTTCCGCTAATCCGTAAGTGGCTGCTGAAGGCCCCGCCGGAGGCCGGAGCAGGTCTGCGCGGCTTGCCGCAGCTGGCCAGCCTCGGCCGCGACCTGATCGGGCTGTCGACCGACGAGGTCCGCATCGTCCACGAGTTTGCGACCAAGAGCGCGGGGGACATCCTAGACCGCTTCTTCGAAGGCGATCTAACGAAGGCGCTGTTCGCGTTCGACGGCATCGTCGGCAACTTCGCCTCGCCCTATACCCCCGGCACGGCCTATGTCCTGCTCCACCATCTGTTCGGTGAAGCGGCCGGCGTTCCCGGCGCCTGGGGCCATGCGATTGGGGGGATGGGCGCAATTACGCAGGCGATGGCCAAGGCCTGTCACGAGGCGGGGGTCGACATCGTTCTGAACGCCCCGGTCAGCGAAATCATCGTCGAGAAGGGCCGGGCCTCAGGAGTGGCGGCGGGCGGCAAGACCTGGAAGGCGCCGTCGGTCGTCGCGGGTGTAAACCCCAAGCTGCTGTTCGACCGGCTTGTTCCCAAGGGCGCCGTCAGTCGCCAGGTGGAGGATCATTTCGCGCACTGGGGCTGCGAAAGCGCGACCTTCCGAATGAATGTGGCGCTCGACAAATTGCCTAACTTCACCTCGTACCCGGGCCGCGGCGATCACCTTACCGCCGGCATCATCATGGCGCCCAGCATGGATTATATGCACCTGGCCCATGCCGATGCGGCTCTCCACGGCTGGTCGTCAAAGCCGGTAATCGAAATGCTGATCCCGTCGACGCTCGATTCGACCCTGGCGCCGAAGGGCAAGCATGTCGCTTCGCTGTTCTGCCAGCATTTCCGCTACAAGCTGCCGGACGGCCGGTCATGGGACGACGAGCGCGAGAAGGCAGCCGATACGATCATCGCTACGGTCGAGGCCCATGCGCCGGGCTTCGCCAAGTCGGTCATTGCCCGGCAAATCCATTCGCCCCTCGACCTGGAGCGGCGGTTCGGCCTGATCGGCGGAGACATTTTCCACGGCAAGATGGGGTCCGACCAATTGTTCAGCGCGCGGCCAATGATCGGCGCCTCCAATTACCGCATGCCATTGCCGGGCCTCTACCTGTGTGGCTCGGGTGCGCATCCCGGCGGCGGCGTAACCGGCGCGCCAGGCCATAATGCCGCGCAGGCAATTCTTGCGGACGTGACCGGCCTGTTCGGGCGGCGCGTGGCGTGAAGCCTTTAGAAGGGGTTCGGGTCCTTGACCTCAGCCGGGTGCTGGCCGGGCCCTGGGCCACGCAACTGCTGGCCGACCTTGGCGCCGATGTCATCAAGGTCGAAAAGCCTGGCTCGGGCGATGACACCCGCCATTGGGGACCACCGTGGCTGGAACATGGCGATCAGAAGGTGGCCGCCTATTTTCTCGCCGCTAATCGCGGCAAGCGTTCAGTGGCGATCGATTTCGCATCGGACGAAGGTGCGGCACTGGTCCGCCGGATGGCCGCCAACGCCGACGTCGTCGTTGAAAACTTCAAGGTCGGCGCCCTCAAGAAATTCGGGCTCGATGCGGAAAGCCTGCGCGCCGAATTTCCGCGCCTGATCTACGCGTCGATAACCGGTTTCGGCCAGGACGGGCCATATGCCGCGCGGGCCGGCTACGACTACATAATCCAGGGGATGGGCGGACTGATGAGCCTCACCGGCCTGCCGGACGGCGAACCGGGTGGCGGGCCGATGCGCGTCGGTGTCGCTGTCGCCGACCTGTTCACCGGCATGTATGCCGCCAATGCGATTCTCGCAGCGCTGTATCGTCGCGGCCAGACCGGCGAGGGCGCGACGATCGACATGGCCCTGTTCGATGCGCAGCTCGCGATGCTAGCCAACCAGGCATCGAACGCGCTGGTGAGCGGCAGGGACCCCGAGCGGCAGGGGGCAAGCCATCCGAACATCGTGCCCTACCAGCCGTTCCAAGCCGCGGACCTGCCCATCATCATTGCCGTCGGCAACGACCGGCAATTTGCCAAGCTGGCGGAGATCGCCGGCCATCCGGAATGGGCAGAGGATCCGGCCTTCGCAACCAACGCGGCTCGGGTTGGAGCTCGTGAGCGACTGGTGCCGCTGATCGCCGAGGTTATCGCCCAAAAGTCGGCTTCATTATGGCTGGAACAACTGGAGACGGCCGGAATTCCGGCCGGCCCAATCAATAGCATCAGCCAAGCTCTGGCCGATCCCCAGGCGGTCCATCGCGGCGCGCAATTTTCCGGCGGCGGTGGAGCATTAGGTGACGTGCCGATGGTGAGCTGCCCGATCCGCGTCGACGGTGGGCGTTGCGATGCGACGCTACCGCCTCCTGCGCTCGGCGAGCACACCACGGAGGTATTAAACCAGTTCGGTGTCGACGGGGCGGCACTCCAGCTGCTCCGAGACGCGGGCGTGATCGGGGCTTGAGTTAACTTCTTGTTAAATTGAAGGGTTTGTCACATACCGTTGGTCGCCCCGGGGGAGGACTGCTTGGCAAAGGTCTTTCTAAGTTATTCACGCGAAGATGTATCGGCAGCAAAGCAGCTGGCCGAATGCATCAATCGTGCCGGGCACGAGGTCTGGTGGGACCACCAGATCGAGGGCGGCTCCCGCTTCACCGCCGAGATCGATCGTGAGCTCAAGGGTGCCGACGCCGTGGTCGTCATTTGGACGAAGTCGTCGATCGAATCACCTTGGGTGCAGGACGAGGCCGCGGAAGGTCGTGATAACGGTCGGCTGGTCCCGATCCTGCTTGGCGCGGACAAGCCGCCGCTCGGATTTCGCCAGTTTCAATCGATCGACTTTGGCGATTGGAATGGCGAGTCTGACCCGCCGGCGCTGGAGGCACTGATCCGGGCAATCGGCCAGAAGGGCGGCGAGCCTCAACCCGCCCCGGAAAACGCCAAACAGGCCGCCAAGGGGCGGCATCATCGCGCCGCCATCTGCGTCCTGCCCTTCATGAATATGAGCGGCGATCCGGAGCAGGAATATTTCAGCGATGGAATCACCGAGGACATTATTACGGACCTGTCCAAGGTTTCCTCACTGTCCGTCGTGGCGCGCAACACCGCCTTCACGTTCAAGGGGGAATCACTCGACGTGAAGGAGGTCGCGGCGAAGCTGGAAGTCGACCATGTGCTCGAAGGGAGCGTTCGAAAGGCCGGCAACCGGGTCCGGATCACGGCGCAGCTGATCGACGGAAAGAAGGGCGACCATCTCTGGGCCGATCGCTATGACCGCGACCTCACCGACATATTCACTATCCAGGATGAGATCTCGAAGGAGATTGTCCGCGCGTTGCGTCTGAGATTGCTGCCGGAAGAGGAGCAGGCAATCGAGAGCCGCGGGACCGACAACGCGCAGGCCTATAATCTATATCTGATGGCTCGGCAGCAATGGATCTGGGGAAGCTGGGGCAACAGCCGCCGCGACGAAGCCATTGTGCGCATTTGCAGGCAGGCCGTGACGTTTGATCCTGATTATGCCGAAGCGTGGGCGCTGATGTCGCTCGCGCAGGCCGAACTGCGCTTTTGGCATGGCAGGGACGAGGATCCTCTTATTGCGGCTGAACGGGCGCTGGAGATTAATCGGCGGCTGGCCGAGCCGCATTGCGTGATGGTGCGGATATTCGAGCAGCAGAACCACCACGACGAAGCCGACAAGGAGCTTGCCGAGGCACTGAGGCTAGGACCGGATTCCTGGGAAGTGAACCGCGAAACGGCGCGGCTGATGTTCCGCCGCGACCGGATGAGCGACTCGATCCGCTATTTCGAGAAAGCCTCTCAGCTCATGGATTCCGACTTCCACAGCTGCCTCATGCTTCAGACTTGCTATCTGGGCGTGGGCGAGGAGTCCGCCGCACTGGAATCCGCGCGACGAACGTTGGAGCGCGCCGAGCTGGCATTGGCGAAGGATCCTACCAACGGAGCTGCGCTCGCAGCGGGCGCGAGCTCCCTGATCATGATCGGCGAAGTCGAACGGGCGAAGGACTGGCTGCAGAGGGCTTTGCTGCTCGATCCCGACAACCTGATGGTCCGCTACAATGTCGCATGCAGCCTGACGTTTCGGAATTCGGACCTGGAGGGCGCGCTTGATCTGCTCGCACCCTACTTTGAGCAGATCGACAGCCCTGGACAAATCCGGCACACGGAAATCGATCCGGATATGGATCCGTTGCGTGACAATTCGCGCTTCAAGACAATGCTCGCGACCGCGAAGGAACGGCTCGGGATGGTCGCTGAAAAGGCGTAGCGGCGGCCATTGGCCTACTGATCGATGGGCTCTTCGCCATAGCGGCTCTGGATGAAGCGGCCTTGCGTTTCGAACGCCGCCAAGTCGTTCCGCGCCAGCTTTTCGCTGATGTCCTTGATTGCCACGCGCCCCGCCGCCAGTGCCTCGACCAGCCGCTCGTCGACGCTGACGCCTTCGCCGTCGAGTTGCCCCCGATACGGTTGCGGCACGTGCAGATAGCGGTCGATCAGGTTGGGTAGGTGGACCGACATCAGCCGCCGCGCGTCCTGCGCATTGGGGTCGAGATCGGCAATCCGCTCCAAGGTTTGCCGCAATGCCGGCAGCTGCGCCGAAAGCAGGTCGACTTCAGCCTGCGCCGCAGCGGGCAAGGCTCGCCTGGTACGGAATAGATAGGAATCGAAGCGCTGGACCATCTGCCCGTTCGGCAGGTCGGATGAGACGTTGGGCGCGGCAATTTCCTTTGTGCCGCTGAACAGCAACAGCGCCGCAACGCCGACGGCAAGCCCGACCGCCGCAAGGAAACCGAACATGCCGATTGGGATCATCAGGCCGAGGGCGATGGTCGCCATGCTGATGATGCCAACGCCCAAGCCAGCGCGAAACAGGGCGCGGCCGACCCCTGCATTCAATCGCTGCCGCTCGCGCCGTGCTGCTTCCTTTACCGTGCCGTCACGGGCGTCGAGACGGGCGAAAACGGCATTCGCATGATCGAGCGTATTGGTGATCTTGTCCGGGATCATTTCTGCTCAATAGCTTCGAACGGAGAAACGGGTGCCTCCAGCTTGGCCTGGGCCACGCCCTCGGCTCGGGCGATATAGCCCTTTGATTTCTCAACCTCTTTGCCAAGCGTGTCGACGGTCTGTTTCATGTTGGTGAGCGCCGCCAGCTTGAACTGGTCGATCTGATCCATGGTGTCATAGATGTTCTGGAAGGCGCGCTGCAGCGTTTCCAGCGGGATGGTCGAACTGGCCGCCTGCTCGTGGATCGCGCCGGTCTGCGTACGAAGCAGCTCGCCGGTCGTGTCGATCATATTTGCGGTGGTGGTATTGAGCGCGCTGACCTGCTCCAGCACCAGTTTCTGGTTCGTCATCGCCTGCGCCACCGTTACGGCCGTACGCAGGGCCGAAACGGTCGTGGTCGAGGCGCGGTCGACGCCTTTCACCAGCTCGACATTGTTCTTCTTGACCAGGTCCAGCGCCAGATAGCCCTGGACCGTTACCGCCATCTGGGTCAGCAGGTCCGTCGTCCGCTGGCGAGTGTAGAACAGCGCGGTCTCGCGGATCGCCTTGGCCTTGGCCGGGTCGGTTGCGTCCAGCTCATTGGCCTTGTCTTCAAGCTGCTTGTCGAGGGCCTTGCTGATATGGACCATCTGCTCGAGGCGGTGCATCGTCTTCCACAGGCCGGCGCGCTCGGTGTCGATTGCGGCATTGTCCATCAGCAGCTCATCCTTGCCGTTGCCGAGGCGCAGCAGGATGGCCGAGATGTGGGTCTGAGAACTGCGATATTTGTCGAAGTAATTGTTGATGCGCCGTCCGAACGGGATGATGCCCAGGAACTTCCGGCCCGTGAACGACTTGCTGTTTTCCTTGGGATCCAGCTCCTCGACCGTGCGGCGAAGCTCCGTCAGATCTGCACCGATTCCCGTATCGCTGTCGATCGCCTTGACCGGGCGATCCAGGAAGCGGTTGGAGGCGCCTGCAGCCTCCGAGATTTCCTTGCGGCCCATGGCGGTCAACTGATCGACCTTCTTGCCGAATTCCGGGCTGTTGCTGTCGAGCGCAGCAAGTTCGTCGACGAACTTCGCGACTTTCTGGTCGAGTTCGCTCACCTCCTCGCCCTTGAGCGGAACGAGGCCGGAAGCCTCCTGCACCGTGATCGACTGCAGCGCCTCGGGCGGCTCCAGCTTGATCTTGGTCGCGGTGGCAGTCGTCGTGGCAGTCGGGCCTTCGGGTTCGCTTGCCATGTCCAATCCTTCTCTTTCCAGCTTGCGCGAAAGGGTGGACGCCCCACCCGACCCGCGCAAGAGGCTTGCTACTGTATTATAGGAGTAAGACGCGCCGCTTCAAGCGTGTCGCTGCGGGACGTGGTTAGCGAACAGTCAACCATTCGTCGGAACGCTTCGCTTACCTTGTCGGGGCTAGGAACACTCCAAAGCGACCAGTTCGACGGAGTAGAGAGATGCTCAAGGCATTCAGAAAGCTGTGGAACAACGATCGTGGCAACATGATAGTGATCGCTGCTGCGTCACTGCCTTTGCTGATCGGTTCCGCCGGTCTGGCTACCGACACGATCCAGTGGGCCTTGTGGAAACGCCAACTGCAGCGTGCCGCGGACTCCGCCGCGATCGCCGGCGTTTATGATCGCTTCGCGCACAGCGGCGCCTCCACCAACACCGCAACCGCGGTCGATCACGACCTTTCGCTGAACCAGCACACCGGCATGACCTTGGAGTCAGGCTATCCGGCCGTCACATTTCCCGCCAATGCCGGCAACAACAAAAACCAGGTCCGGGTCGTACTGGCTGTCCAGAAGTCGCTGTCGTTTAGCTCGATGTTCCTGACAACGGCCCCCGTCATCACCGCTACCGCGCAGGCCGCTGGTGTCGAGGTGTCCGGCGATTTCTGCGTGCTGAGTCTCCAGGAAAACAGCAAGACCGGGATTCAGGCGACCGGCAACGCGTCCATCAGCATGGATTGCGGGATGATGACCAACTCAACCGCTACCAACGCCGCGGCCGGCCAGGGCAGCGCGAGCGTCACCGCGACGACCATCGCCGCGGCGGGTGGAATCCAGCAGTCGAACAACTGGACCGTTCAGACCTACCAGCCTTATTCACCGCAGCTCGACGATCCTTACGCGAGCCTGGATCCTTCGACCACCGACGGTGATTTCGACAATTGCTCGGCGAATCCGCCACCACTTACCGTCGACAATAATAACGATGGCTTGGTCGTCTCGGGCGGCGCTTGCTACGGATCGTTGGACATACAGTCCAACCGGACGCTCACTCTCAAAGATGGCACCTATGTCATCGACGGCGGCAACGTGAACATCCAGGGCACGCTGCATCTCACCAATGCGTCCTTGCTCCTGACCAACAAGAGCAGCGCAGCGAACGCGACCATCGGCACGATCGACATGAATTCCAGCGGGCAGATCGACGCCACGGCGCCGACCACGGGCAAATGGGCGGGCATGGCGATTTACCAGGATCGTCGCGCGGTCGACAATTCGCCGACGGGCACGATCAGCGCCAACAGCCCGAACAAGATCAACGGCAATTCGACCAACAAGATCAAGGGCGTCATCTATTTCCCGAGCCAGCAGATCACTTACAATGGCACCGGCACCGGGACTGCCACCTGCACCCAGTTCGTCGCCAAGCGAATCTACTGGTCGGGCAACTCGGGCCTCAATAACTTCACCAAGAACTGCCCCGGAAGTGGCATCCAGGCGATCAATGCGCCGCTCAAGGTAAGGCTGGTGGTATGATCAGGCGGCTGCAAACCCTGCGCCGCGACAAGCGCGGCGCCGTGATCATCGAATTCGCGTTCGTTGCGCCGATTCTCGCGCTGCTCACGATCGGCGTGGTCGATATGTCGAACGCATTTGGCAAGAAGCTGATGCTGGAACAGTCGGCCCAGCGTTCGATCGAAAAGATCATGCAGACCACCGGCGAGCTGACCGTCGAGCAGACGATCGCGAACGAGGCGGTGTGCCAGTATAATGGCTCGAACAACGATGGTAGCTGCAAGACCAGCCCGATTACGACCGCCAACGTCACCGTGGCACACCGGCTCGAGTGTGATGGCGTACTCACCACCGACCCCGATTGCGCTTCCGGACAGACGGAATCTCGCTGGGTCCAGGTGACCGTGTGGGACGATTATGAACCGATGTTCCCGGTCCATTTCAGCGGCATCGCGGACAATGGAAAATATCGGGTCAAGGCCGTTGCCGGCATGAGGACGGAATGATGGGGATGCTCACCAAACTTCGCCGCAACGATCGCGGTGCCGCCATCATCGAGACGGCATTTGCGCTGCCGGCGCTGATCATCATGATGTGGATGCTGGTCCAGGCGGGCCTGGTATTCCGCGCCATGTCGGGCATCCAGCATGGCCTTGGCCAGGGGGCGCGTCTGGCGACCCTGTACCCGAAGCCCGCTGACTCGGCGATTCGAACCGCGATCTCGGATGCCGTTTACGGCATCGGGCCAGGTACCTTCAATATAGAGACGCCGGTTTCGGGAACGGCCGACGGGGCGACCTATCTCGACCTCAAGGTGACGTACACGCAGACGACCGACCTGCTGCTGCTGCCTGGCCCGACCATTTCCGTGTCGCGCTCCAAGCGCGTGTGGGTCGCTAGCTGATCAGGCCGCGGGCGCCTTCGCCCGAGCGGCAAAAAAAGCCGCGATTGCCTGCTTGACCTCGTCGGATTGAAGCCGCTCGGCGAAATGGCCGTTCTCCAATTCCATCCGCTCCAGAATCTCCTCTGCGCTCTCGTGGCGCAGGAGCGCCTGCGTCTGGCGCAATGCTTCGGGCGGCTTGGCCAATAAGGCGGCCACCAGGCCTTCGAGAGCGCCCTTCAAATGTCCGCGCGGGACGACATGGCTCGCCAATCCCATTTCGGCCGCCTCCGCCGCGCCGAACGGTTCTCCCAACAACAAGTGGCGCGCTGCCCGCCGGCGGCCTGCCAGGCGCGGGAATATGAGGGAGCTGGCGGCTTCAGGCACAAGCCCCAGGTCGACGAACGGCATGACGAAGCGGCAGCCCTCCTCGGCCAGCACGAAATCGCAATGGAACAGCATGGTGGTGCCGATGCCGACCGCATTGCCATGAACGGCGGCAATGATCGGCGCCTTGTTTCGCGCCAAAGCCCGCAGCAGCCGCCAGACGGGAATATCCTCGCCCGATCCAGGCTCCGGCATAGCCTGGAGGAAGTCGCCAAGGTCGTTGCCGGCGGTGAAGTCCTCTCCCTCGCCCTCGATAATGATCAAGCGAATGGCGGCGTTGTCGGCAGCGCTCTCGATTGCATCTGCGAGCGCCGAATACATAGCGACAGTGATGGCATTGCGGCGTTCGGGCCTCGCCAGCGTGATCGACAACACGCCGTCCGTTCGGTCGACCAGCACATGCGCATCCATCTAATGATCCTTTCGCAAGCGAATCGGGTGACCTGTTTGCGCCTAGCCGCTAGACGTAGGCAAATTTCCCCCAAGCCGTAGGGACCGATCGCATATGAAATTCTTCGTCGACACCGCCGAGATTGGCGACATCAAGGAGCTGAACGACACCGGGCTGCTCGACGGCGTCACAACCAACCCGTCGCTGATCAAGAAGTCAGGTCGCGATTTCATCGAAGTGGTGAAGGAAATCTGCTCGATCTGCCCTGGACCGGTGTCGGCAGAAGTGGTTGCCCTCGACCATGATGGCATGATGAAAGAGGCGGAGACGCTCCGGAAGGTCGCTGACAATATCGCGATCAAGGTTCCGCTGACGATGGACGGCCTCAAGACCTGCAAGGCGCTGACCGGCGATGGAACGATGGTCAATGTCACCCTTTGCTTCTCGGCCAACCAGGCGCTGCTCGCCGCCAAGGCCGGCGCGACCTTCATCTCGCCCTTCGTCGGCCGGCATGACGATGTCGGCTACCCCGGGATGGAGCTGATCGCGGACATCCGCATCATCTACGACAATTACGACTTTCCGACGCAGATCCTGGTCGCCAGCGTGCGTAATCCAATCCACATCCATGACGCGGCCAAGCTCGGCGCGGACGTCATGACGGCACCCCCCGCAGTGATCCGCCAGCTGTTCAAGCATCCGCTGACCGACAATGGCATCGCCGCCTTCCTCAAGGATTGGGAAGCGACCGGGCAGAAAATCGGATAGCTTTCGCTCCTCCCTGTACCCGCGCTAGCGGGGATGGGGAGGGGGACTGCCCGAAGAGCGGTGGAGGGGCCACTGGCCGACGTGGCTGGCCCCTCCGTCAAGCCGTCGGCTGCCACCTCCCCATTGCTTCGCAACGGGGAGGACTGGGGGTTTTCTTAACCCTGCCGCGCTAGGATTCGGGGCATGGGCAAGGTGATTTCCTTCGAAGAGCGCGCTGTCGCGACGTTGCGCGACCGGCTCGGTGCCGCTGAAAGCGCAAAGGAAGACCTGATTGCCTTCGCCCGCGGCCATTCGGGCGTAACCGCGGCCATCCATTCCGCCGTACTCGCCCTGATGGACGCGGATGGCCTGGACGCCTTGTTCCGCGTCGTGGCGCACGACTGGCCGAGGCTACTTGGTCTCGATCATGCCGTGTTGGCGCTGGTAGCCGACGGAAAGGGCTTCCGGGTCGAGGCCGGCCATGTCGGCACGGTCGAGCCCCGCATCGTCGATCGCGCCATCGAGCGGCTCGATGCGGTGACGATGCGCACCGTCGATTGCGGCCATCCTCTGTTCGGGTCGGCAGCACGCGAAATTCATTCGGAGGCGCTGATCCTGCTTAGCGCCGAGGAGCCGTTGCCCTACGGCCTGCTGCTGTTGGGGCAGAAAGAGCCCGCGTGTCTCGACAATCGTCATGGCACGCAATTGCTGGGATTCCTTGGGAGCTGCCTTAGCGCTATGCTCCGCCGGTGGTTGAGGAACGGCTAGAGGGGGAGGGGCATCCGGCGCGAGCGCTTGCAGCGCGCTGGGGCAGCTATCTTGCCTATGACCGCCGGCGTAGCCCGCACACGGTGCGTGCCTATGTTGCGACCGCTCATCGACTAATCGAATTCCTCGGTCGATATCGCGGAGAAGAAATCGGGCGCTTCGCGCTGCTCAACCTCCATGCCGCAGACTTGCGCGCCTTCCTGGCCGATCGCCGGGGAGAGGGGATTGGCGCCTCGTCGGCAGCGCGGGAGATGTCCGCCGTACGCGCCTTCCTGACATTTGCAGCCGAAGAGCAGGGCAATGCGCCGCAGCTGCCCAGAACACGCGCGCCCAGGCGGCCGCGAACTTTGCCGCGGCCAGCGAGTCCCGCGGATGCCATCGCCCTGGCCGAGGACGCGGGAGCTGCCGCGCCGTGCGATTGGATTGGCGCTCGCGACCTGGCGATCCTGCTGTTGCTTTATGGTGCGGGCCTGCGGATCGCCGAGGCGATGGGTCTGACCGCGCGTGTACTTCCGCTAGGCCAGGCGATGCGCGTTACCGGCAAGCGCGGCAAGACGCGGATCGTGCCGCTGGTTCCGGCAGTCAAGGAAGCGATCAATGCCTATGTCGCGCTTTGCCCTTACCCGCTGGCCGGCGATGCCAGGTTGTTCGTCGGCGCCAAGGGCGGCCCGCTCAATCCGGACCTGGTACGGCGCGCTGTGCGGGGAGCGAGGGCGCGACTTGGCCTGCCGGACAGCCTGACGCCCCACGCGCTGCGGCACAGCTTCGCCACGCATCTGATGGCCCGCGGAGTTGACTTAAGGTCGTTGCAGGAGCTGCTGGGCCACGCCAGCCTGTCGTCTACGCAAATCTATACGGACGTCGACGCGGCGCGGCTCCTGGACGTCTACCGCCACGCCCATCCGCGGGCCTGAATGCAAGACCGCCTCCGTTCCGGAAGAACGGAGGCGGTGCGGATGAAGGCAGGCAACGACCAGATCGCCCTTTTCATCCGATCGCGGCGAAGCGTCAGTGGGGATTGCGCCCCTGCCGCGATCGACCTGCCAGATATTGATGAGGCGAGTTAATGAGCGGCTAAATAGCCGTTCCGGATCAATTGTTTGTAGCCAAAACCTTTGTATTTAAAGGCTTGTCACATCCGGGGTGGATATGTCTTCCGCCGGCATGTGCCGATGCGTCCAGACCCGGTAGATATAGCCCGCGACGAGGATCAACAGGATCGCGTTTGATGCCGGCCCGATGATCTTGTCGATGTCGCGGTAGTTCTCGCCAAGCTGGAACCCAGCACCGGCAAGCAGCGCGGTCCAACCCGCAGTGCCAATAGTCGATGCAAGCAGGAAGCGGCGAAAGCTCATCTTGAGCAGGCCCGCGGGAATGGAAACGAGGCTGCGGACCGTTGGCAGCAATCGGCCGAGAAACACGAAAAACGTCCCATGTTCGGCAAACCAGCGCTCCGCCTGCTTCACCTCCGACCAGCTCATCGTGATCCAGCGTCCCCAGCGACGGATAATCGGTTCCAGGCGCTGGATGCCAAGGGCGCGCGCGGCAAGGTACCAAAGGATGTTGCCGAGCATGGCTCCCGCCGTACCCGAAGCCACAACCAGCCAGAAGCTGAGCTTGCCCTGCCCGGACGCTACGCCGGCGACCGACATGATTATTTCGGATGGGATCGGCGGAAAGACGGTTTCCAGGAACATGAGGAAGCCGACGCCAAGATAACCCGATTGCTCGATCAGGCGCACAATCCAGTCACTCATCGGCCGGCGGCCTTCGCCTCGATCGCATCCCAGATCAGGCCCGGGGTGTCGGAACCATTGAACTTGTCGATGGCGACGATGCCCGTTGGCGACGTGACGTTGATCTCGGTCATCAGTCCGTCGATCACGTCGATGCCAACAAACAGCAGGCCGCGACGCTTCAATTCGGGGCCGATCGCATCGCAAATTTCGCGCTCGCGCGTCGTCAGTTCGGTCTGCTCCGCCGTGCCGCCGGCAGCGAGATTGGACCGAAATTCGCCGTCCTTCGGCCTGCGGTTGATCGCGCCCGCCACTTCACCGTCGACCAGGACGATGCGCTTGTCCCCGTCGGTCACGGCGGGAAGGAAGGCCTGGGCGATGTAAGGCTCCTTCCAGATGGAGCCGAACAGTTCGGCCAGGGCCGTCAGGTTGGTGCCATCCCGACCGATGCGGAATACGCCTTCGCCTGCCTTGCCATGAAGGGGCTTGACCACAATCTCACCATGCCGGGCATGAAAATCGCGGATTTCGGCTAGATTCCGGCTGATCATTGTCGGCGGCATGAACTGCGCGAAGTCGAGCACGAACAGCTTTTCCGGCGCATCGCGCACCGCGCGGGGGTCGT
The DNA here is from genome assembly GCA_045811425.1 of Sphingomicrobium sp. Lineage (GTDB taxonomy): Bacteria > Pseudomonadota > Alphaproteobacteria > Sphingomonadales > Sphingomonadaceae > Sphingomicrobium. The sequence continues at coordinate 30,350 of JBJMUA010000074.1, forward strand.
TGACCACCAGCGTGTCCCTGGCGACTCGCTCAAGCAGGTAGGTCGCCGTGATATAGCCGATGTCGAATGGCGGGTCCTGGCGCATCAGGACAACGTCGACGTCTGTTGCGAGGTCGAGAAGCTTAAAGTCGCCGGCCGTGAAATGGTCGCCCTCGACCCGCTGGACGGTAATTGGCCGCGCCCTGGCGCGAACATGGCCGTCCTCGTAGCTCAGGTCCTCCGCCAGATAGTGATACAGCCGGTGCCCGCGTTCCTGTGCCTTCAGCATCAGCGCGAAGGTGGAGTCGCCGGCAATGCCGATCTTCTCAAGCGGGTCCATTTGCACGGCAGCGGTCAGGCTCATGTGCGCCGCCTAAGGGAAGCCGGCGCCCTTGTCACCCGTGCCATATGTCGGGCAGGTGCCGGGGCAGCCGTCGAGGCACGATGAACAGGGCGTCGATGCGAATGTCATCGCCGTCACGGGCATAGCGCGGCGCCAGCCGCGCAGCGGCCACCGCCACGCGGCGGAGCCGATATTCGTCAAGCGCCCAGGCGGCTGCTTCGGCCGTGCTCCGTTGCTTGACCTCGACAAAGGCCAGTATGCGGCCACGCCTAGCAATCAGGTCGACCTCGCCGCCGGGAACCCGTGCGCGCCGGGCGAGGATCCGCCATCCTCTGAGCCGCAACCACCAGGCGGCCAGGGTTTCTGCCTTGCGGCCGCGATCCTCCGCTTGCCTGCGGTTCAACGGATTTCCGGACAGCGACGGAATTCGTTCGTGCTGCCGTCCGCGAACCGCTTCGAGAAGCGCGCACGATTGATCCATTGAATGGTCGACACCATGGGTTTGCCAATATCCGCAGTCGAACGATCACCATGCAGCGCATCGACGCTGGTCAGGGTCTCGCTCAAAACATCGCCGTCGAGCCGCCATGTGCCGGACTCGCCCCAGATGAAATATCTGCCGTCGGACCGGTAGGTGATCGGGCCATGTGAACCGCAGGCGAGCGGATATTCCAGGACGTCGCCCATCATTACCCATTCTCCAGCGAGCGCGGGCTGTTGGGGATCGTTGGCCCTGGTGCAGCCGGCCAGGGAGACCAGCAGCAAGACCAGGGCTTCACGCCTCAGCGGGCCTTCTCCATCGCGCGCGCATAAACCTGCTTGCGGGGCAGCCGGAGGCGCTCGGCAACCTCGGCAACGGCGCGTGATGGAGAGAGGCGCGCAAGCGCGTCATCGAGCGCCTCATCGAGATCGGAGCTGGTAGCAGGTCCTGGTTTCGGCGGAGGGGCCACTACGATCACGATCTCACCTTTAGGCGGTGTTCCAGCGTAGCGATTAGCAAGTTGACTCAGGCTCCCGCTCACACATTCTTCATGCAGCTTCGTCAGTTCACGAGCGACAACGGCTTCCCGGTCACCAAGATTTTCAGCCAGTGCGGCCAATGTGTCACCGAGTCTCGGCCCGCTTTCGTATAGGACGAGGCTGGCGCGCACCTCCGCGATCTCGGCAATTTGGTCCGCCCGCGCCTTGGCCTTGGCCGGCAGGAAACCGAGAAACAGGAAGCGGTCGGTGGGCAATCCTGCCAGTGTGAGCGCCGCAATTACCGCGCTCGGCCCGGGCAACGTATGCACGGCAAGGCCGGCCATCCGGGCAGCCCGCACCAGCTTGTAGCCAGGATCGGAGATAAGGGGAGTTCCCGCATCGCTGACCAGCGCGACTGCCCTGGACCCGAGGTCACCCAAGATGCGCTGGCGCAGCTTCTCGTCGCTGTGATCGTGATAGGCCATCATCGGCGCTTTCGCCCCGATATGCGCAAGCAGCTTGGCGGTAACGCGCTTGTCCTCGGCCAGGATATAATCGACGCGTTTCAGCGTGTCGGCGGCGCGTGACGTCAAGTCGCCGAGATTGCCGATCGGCGTGGCGACGATATACAGGCCTGGTGGAAGTGACTGATCCATCTGGACGAGGGGCATGGCATTGAATTTGACTTCCCGGCAAGCACGGCGCGCATTTATGGCGGGCGTTGCAGCCAGCATCCTTGCCTTGGCGGCATGCCAGACGGGCCCGCGCCGGCCGATGGCGCCGAGCCCGATCGAGCCGCCATCGACGGGCCTCGCTTATAATGGCGTGGCGGTTATCGTACCGCTGACTGGCCCCGATGGTCCCGTCGGCACCTCGATCTCCAACGCCGCCAAGCTTGCCCTGCTCGATACCGGCGAGAAAACGATCCGCGTCTCCATCTACGATAGCGCGGCGGCTGGTGGCGCGGCTGCGGCTGCCGGAAGGGCGATTGCCGAGGGAAACCGGCTGATTCTCGGGCCGCTGCTCGCTGATGACGTTCGCGCGGCGGCGCCCGTAGCGCGCCAGGCCGGCGTGCCGGTGATTGCCTTTTCGAATGACGAGGGCGTTGCGGGCGACGGTGTCTACATTCTCGGTTTCACTCCCGACCAGTCTGTCAGACAGGTGGTTGCTCATGCCCGCGCGAAAGGCATGAACAGCTTTGGCGCGCTGGTGCCGACCGGGCTTTACGGCCAGCGTGCGGCGCAGTCGCTGCTCAACGCCGTCCAAAAATCGGGAGGGCGCGTGGTGTCGATCCAATCCTACGACCGAAGCCAGGCATCGGTGACAGCCGCCGCCCGTCGCCTAAACACTCAAAATTTCGACGCAGTGCTCATTGGCGACTCGACCCGAATGGCAGCGATCGCTGCACCGGCCATCAAGCTCGGCCCGCGCCGGCTCGGCACGGAATTATGGGGAACCGACCGGACGATCGGCAAGACGGCGGCACTCCGCGGGGCATGGTTCGCCGCCGCGCCAGACACGCAGTTCGACAAGCTGGTCGGTCGCTATCGGGCCCGCTACGGCAAGACGCCTTACCGGCTGGCTAGCCTTGGCTATGACTCGGTGCTGCTTGCCGTGAGGAGTGCGAGGAGCTGGCCGATCGGCCGGCCATTCCCCGCAAGGACCCTGACCGACAAGGATGGTTTTGCTGGCGTCGACGGCAACTTCCGCTTCGGACGCGACGGCATAGCCGAACGGCTGCTTGAAGTGCGCGAGGTTACGCAGAATGGCGCGACCACAGTATCGCCGGCGGCAACGGCCTTCTAGGCGGCGATTTCCGCGAGGATCGAATCGAGCAGCAGGCGGCCTGCATCCGTCGTTCGCAACGTGGGCCCATTGCGCTCCAGCAATCCGTGCGCAGCCAGCCGGTCCACCGCCGCCTCATCGACGATGTGCTGAACGCCAAGGCGCTTGGCCAGGGCTTCCGGCTCGATTCCTGCGGCGAGTCTCAGCCCCATGACCAGCGCCTCATGCCCCGCCTCCTCTCGCGTCAGCACTTCCTCCTCGACCAGGCCGTGACCGTTGCGGGTGACGGCGGCGAGGAAATTCTCAGGCTTCTTGTGGCGCACCGTCCTCATTCCGTTCCGGCGGCCATGGGCCCCGGGCCCGACCCCCGCATAATCGCAGTAACGCCAGTAAGCGAGGTTATGGCGGCTTTCGGCGCCCGGGCGGGCATGGTTCGAGATTTCATAAGCAGGAAACCCGCCCGCCACGGTTAGATCCCGGGTCAGCTCGAACAGGGCGGCTGATGCGTCGGAATCGAGCGGTTCGAACTCATGTTTTGCGACCATTGTGGCGAAGCGCGTGCCGGGCTCGATGGTCAGCTGGTAGAGGGATAGATGCTCAGTGCCCAGACCAAGGGCCTGTTCGAGCGTTTTCGACCATCCGGCTTCGGTGTCGCCCGGAAGCGCGTAGATCAGGTCGAAACTGACGCGGTCGACAGCCGATTGCGCCGCTGCCAGCGCCTTGATGCCTTCCTCGGCCGAATGGGCGCGGCCGAGAAAAGCGAGCGACCGATCATCGAAGCTTTGAAGGCCAAGGCTGATCCGGTTGACTCCCGCCCGGGCCAGATCCGCAAAGCGGGCGGCTTCGGCGCTATTGGGATTGGCTTCGAGCGTAATCTCCAAATCGTCTGCAACCGGCCAGTGGTCGCGCGCAGCCGCGATGATCGCTTCGGCGGTCGACGGCTCCATCAGCGACGGCGTGCCGCCACCGAAAAAAATCGAATTCAGCTGGCGATGGGGCAGCAGCCTGGCCTCATGGGCAAGATCCGCAAGCAGTGCCTCCCGCCACTGAGCCTGGTCGATCGAGGCGCGCACATGGCTGTTAAAATCGCAGTAGGGGCATTTGCTGACGCAGAAGGGCCAATGGACATAGAGCGCCAGCCCCTCGGTCGTTCGAGCCGCGTTCATTTGAGGTTGGATAGCTAAGCTGGCCATGAGAGCCGCGCTCCTTACTGCCCTTGCCCTTGCGATGCCAGCCGCGAGCCTGGCCATGCCACAACGAGGCGTCCTGCCGTGGATGGACAAGCGACCCCAACCTCGAAACCCCGCCTTGCTGCGCTCAACGATGATCTTTGCCCACAATCAG
>JBJMUA010000075.1:0-19194 GCA_045811425.1 Sphingomicrobium sp.
TAGATCAGGTCGAAACTGACGCGGTCGACAGCCGATTGCGCCGCTGCCAGCGCCTTGATGCCTTCCTCGGCCGAATGGGCGCGGCCGAGAAAAGCGAGCGACCGATCATCGAAGCTTTGCAGGCCCAGGCTGATCCGGTTGACCCCCGCCCGGGCCAGGTCCGCGAACCGAGCGGCCTCGGCACTATTCGGATTGGCTTCGAGCGTGATCTCCACATCGTCCGCAACCGGCCAATGGTCGCGCGCCGCCGCAATGATCGCTTCGGCGGTCGACGGCTCCATCAGCGACGGCGTTCCGCCACCGAAAAATATCGAATCCAGCTGGCGATCGGGCAGCAGCCCGGCCTCATGGGCAAGGTCGGCGAGCAGTGCCTCTCGCCACTCAGCCTGGTCGATCGAGGCGCGCACATGGCTGTTGAAATCGCAGTAGGGGCATTTGCTGACGCAGAAGGGCCAGTGGACATAGAGCGCCAGCCCCTCGGTCGTTCGAGCCGCGTTCATTTGAAGTTGGATAGCTGGGCTGGCCATGAGAGCCGCGCTCCTTACTGCCCTTGCCCTTGCGATGCCAGCCGCGAGCCTGGCCATGCCGCAACAGGGCGTCCTGCCGTGGATGGACAAGCGGCCCCAACCGCGAAACCCCGCCCTGCTGCGCTCAACGATGATCTTTGCCCACAATGAGGCTCGGCGGCAGTATGGCGTGGGGCCGCTGGTTTGGGACGAGGGGCTGGCGCGTGACGCAAGCGTTTATGCGCAATTGCTCGCGAGGACCGGACGCTTCGAGCACGATCCGCAACGCGGCCGCCGCCCGCCACAGGGTGAGAATCTCTTCATGGGCACGCGCAGCGCCTACAGCTACGCCGACATGATCGGCCTATTGGTGGACGAGCGAAAATATTACCGGCCGGGTCGATTCCCGGCCGTCAGCCGGACAGGGGATTGGTCGGCGGTCGCCCACTATACGCAGATCATCTGGCCAACCTCGCAAAAGGTAGGATGCGCCACCGCAACCAATCGGTCGAACGACTATCTGGTCTGCCGTTACTGGCCGGCCGGCAATGTGGTGGGCACAGTCCTGCGCTGACCTTAACCAATTCATTTCAAAGGCTTGTTAACCAGGGGCGAGGCAGAATGGCGCGCCATGAAGCGCGCAATAGCCCTCGCCATGATTGTCGCCGCCCCGGCGGTTGGCGCGGGTGTGCCGAACCCCAACTGGCCCGCGGCGGCCGATCGCGGCGAGCAACTGCTGCGCAATACAGTTCTCACGATGCATAATCAGGCACGGCGGGAGTTTGGCGTTGCGCCGGTCGAATGGAGCGAAGAGCTGGCGACTGGAGCGCTGGCCCACGCCCAATATATGGCTGCGACGGGTGTTTACGGTCATGACCAGACACCAGGCCGGCGCAGGAAGTCCGGTGAAAATCTCTGGCGCGGGCAGCGCGGCATCTTCGCCTATGACGTGATGGTGCGGGTTATGGTGGACGAGGCTCGATATTTTCGCCCCGGCGCATTCCCCGATAATAGCGTCAATGGGGATTGGCATGCGGTGGCGCATTACACGCAGATCATTTGGCCGACCACGACTGAGGTCGGCTGCGCGCTCGCGTCAAACGCCACCACCGACTATTTCGTGTGCCGCTATGCGCCGACGGGCAACAAGGATGGGTTCTACCTGTCCGCTATCGGCCGCGACCCGCTCGCCGCGCGGCCTGCGCGAACCGCATTAGCCCAGGGCGGCAACTAGCTTCCGGAATGCCTCGGCCCGGTGGCTGATGGCGTGCTTCTCGTCCGGTTCGAACTCGCCGAAGGTCCGGTCGTGACCGGCGGGTACGAACATCGGGTCGTAACCGAAGCCCTTGTCCCCACGAGGCGGCCAGACAAGTGATCCGAACACCTTTCCTTCGAAGCTCTCGACTTGGCCATTGTCGGGCCATGCGATGGTCAGCGCACAGGTGAAGTGGGCATCATGCCCGGCTTCCGGACCTGCCGCTTCAACCTCCCGCCACACCCTTTCCATGGCCCGGTTGAAATCGCGGTTGCCGTCCTCGTCTTCGGCCCAGCGCGCAGAGAATATGCCCGGGAGTCCGTGCAGGGCATCGACCGAGATGCCGCTATCGTCGGCCAAGGCGGGAAGTCCGGCGAGATCGGCTGCTTCGCGCGCCTTCAAGTCTGCATTGTCGACGAATGTGTTGCCGATCTCCTCCGGCTCCGGAAGTCCGAGCTCCGCCGCGCCAACACACTGAATGTCATAAGGTGCGAGCAATTCCTGAATCTCGCGCAATTTGCCGCCGTTATGTGTCGCAATGACCAGCTTGGGACCAATTGCCTTCATTTGCCCACCGCCTTTAACTGGCCACGGAATATTTCATCACAGCCCATGCGCGCGAGGCGAAGCAGGCGCAACAACCCTTCTTCATCGAAGCATTCGCCTTCGGCCGTCAATTGCGCTTCGACCATTGCTCCATCGCCGGTCATCACGAAATTGCCGTCGCAGCCGGCCTGGCTGTCCTCGTCATAATCGAGGTCGAGCACGGCCTGGCCGTTGTGGAACCCGCAGCTGACAGCCGCCACTTGCGCACGTATCGGATCGTCGGCCAGCGTTCCCGCGGCCAGCAGCTTGTCGATGGCGATCCGGAGCGCGACCCATGCGCCGGAGATGGCGGCAGTACGCGTACCGCCGTCGGCCTGGATCACATCGCAGTCGACGATCACCTGGCGTTCGCCGAGTTTAGGCAGGTCCACAACGGCGCGCAGGCTGCGCCCGATGAGCCGCTGGATTTCCTGCGTTCGGCCCGATTGCTTGCCCTTGGCCGCTTCCCGATTGCCGCGCGTGTGCGTTGCCCGGGGCAGCATGCCATATTCGGCGGTGACCCACCCTTGGCCCTTGCCGCGCAGAAACGGTGGCACCCGGTCTTCGACGGACGCGGTGACTAGCACCCGCGTATCGCCGAAACTGACCAGGCAGCTGCCTTCGGCATGGCGGGTGAAGTCGGGTTCGAAGCGTACTTCGCGCATCTGGTCGGGGGCGCGGCCGCTGGGGCGCATGCAATTCTCCATAAGTTCGTTGTTCGCCGGACGCCCTAGACCGGGCGTCGTTGGCTTTCAAATGGCTTCGCCCTACATCCGCCGGCATGAATGAGCCTATCGGCGATTTGACGGCGCGCATGCGCGACATTTTCCGGCTGGTGGTCGAATCCTACATCGATCGCGGCCAGCCGGTCGGCTCGAAGGCCATAGCCGGGGCCGTCAGCCTGTCACCAGCATCGATCCGCGGCGTGATGCAGGAACTGGAAGAGCTCGGTCTCTTGACCCATCCGCATACGTCGGCCGGCCGGATCCCCACGGAAACCGGCCTGCGCCTATTCGTCGACGGTATCATGCACAACGCAATGCCCCCGGCGCGGGAGCGAGCGGCAATCGAGGCGCAGCTCAAGGATCGGTCCGTGGAGGACGCGCTCGCCGCGGCAACGGCGACTCTGTCCGGCTTGTCGGCCTGCGCGGGCGTCGTCTTGGCACCGAAGACTGAAATCCGCCTGAAGCAGCTGAGCTTCGTTCCCCTGGCTCCCGACCGCGCCTTGGCGGTGCTGGTCGGAATGGAAGGAAGCGTCGAGAATCGCGTAGTGCAGCTCCCGTCCGGGACAAGCGCCGTCGCCCTCGCGGAGGTCGGCCATTTCGTCAGCGCAAGGCTGGCCGGCCTGACCTTGGCCGAGGCGGAGGCCAAGTTGAGGACCGAAATCGCCGACCGGCGTGAGGCAATCGACACGGTTGCGGCGGAACTGGTCGCTCGCGGCCTCGCCGACTGGAGCGAGGACCATGCCCAGCGGCCAGTATTGATTGTCCGGGGTCAGGCCAATTTGATCGATGAAAGTGCCGCCGCGGACCTGGAGCGCGTCCGTCGGCTGCTCGACGAGCTGGAAGACCGGCAGGATATCGTGCGCTTGCTCGAGGGCGCACGCGAAGGACAGGGGTGCCGGATTTTCATCGGCAGCGAGAACCGCATGTTCGCCCTGTCCGGCTCAAGCGTGATTGCAGCGCCCTATCGGGGGAGCGAAGGTCAGGTCGTCGGCGTTGTGGGTGTTATCGGGCCGACAAGATTGAACTATGCGCGAGTCGTCCCCATGGTGGACTTCACGGCGCAAGCCCTCACGAGATTCATGAGATGATGGACAAGAAAAACCTTCACCAGGAAGCCGAAGAAATTCGCGAAGAAACCGCTGCCGGATCGCCCGAGCTGGCCGAGCATGACCATGTGGCCGAGCTCGAACGGCTGCTCGAGGAAGCCAATGGCAAGGTGCTCTACGCCCATGCCGAGACGCAGAACGTCCGCCGCCGGCTAGAGGCGGAGAAGCAGCAGGCATCGGCCTATGCGGTGACCGGGTTCGCCCGCGACATGCTGGCCGTTCGCGACCATCTTGAGCGCGCCCTGAGCCATGTTCCGGAGGCCGCGTTGCAAGATGAGAAGACCAAGAGCTTCGTCGATGGAATCGAAGCGACACTTCGCGAGCTTGACGCGGTCTTTTCGCGGCAAGGCATCGTCCGGGTCGAGGCGCTCGGCCAGCCGCTGGATCCGCACAAGCATCAGGCGATGATCGAGATCGCGACTGAAAAGGCGGAGCCAGGTACGATCGTAGAAGAGATGCAGTCGGGCTATATGCTCAAGGACCGGCTGCTGAGGCCGGCGCTCGTGGCGGTTGCCAAGGCGGGCTAATGGACCTCGCGGTGCTGGGATTCGCCCTTGGTGGAAAGGCTGAAGCGCGGTTCGGGCTGGGCTCCGCCGGTTGACACCAGGGTCGCGGCAAGGCGGCCGACCTCAGGGCCATGCTTGAATCCATGGCCTGAACCGCCGCCGACCAGCACGACATTTGACAAGGAAGGGTGCCTGTCGATCAGGAAATCGCCGTTCGAGCTATTTTCATATTGGCAGACTTCCGCTCCGATCAATGCTGCGCTTTTCAGCAGAGGGAATCGGCGGTCGCGGAAGGCGATGATTTCATCGATCGCGTCGCGGGTCGGCTCACGCGACTGGGTGTCGGGATCGACCAGCATGCCGTGCTTGTCATGGGCAAATTTGACGCCGCGCCCCTCCAGATCAGGGAAGCCGTAGTACATGTCGCCCTCATTGAAGTCGGCCCATCCCGGCATGGCTTCGGGAAGGAAGCGGCGATCGCCCTTGGGCGGGGCGAAATAGAAAATCTCCTGCCTGGTGGCGAAAATGCGCCGTGCGAGAAGCTCGGGGAAGAGCTTCGGCAGCCATGGGCCGAGCGCAAAGACAAATGCATCGGCCTCGATCGGGCCGCCCGACAGTCTCAGCGACTTGACCGGACCACTCGCCTGCTGCGGCGTATGCGCAAGCTCGTGGCGGTATTCGCCTCCCGCATCGATGAACTGCTTGACCAGAGTCTGCACCGCGCGCCGCGCCATGAGAGCCCCGAAGGCTGGCTCGTACAAGCCGATGGCCACGCCGCTGAAGTCGATCATCGGAAAGCGGCGCTGCAGCTGCGGACCATCCATTTCCTGGAGCGGCAAGCCCAGTCGCTGATGCACGGCGATGGCGTCGCGGAAATAATCATCGGGCTTGCTGGAAAAGAAAACCACTCCGTTCGGGATGAAGATCGGCAGGCCGGATACCGCGCTGAGCGCCTTCCATTCGGACAGGCTGGCGAAGGCCATGCGCGTGTAGATTTCGTCCTTGCCATAGGCGCCGCGGGTCATCCGGCTTTCGCCGCCGGAGCTGGCTCGGCTGTTGGCGGGGCCGGCCATATCGACCAAGGTGACCCGATGGCCTGCGCGACGGAGATGTTCCGCGGTCCAGGCGCCGAATACGCCGGCTCCGATGACCGCGATATGCGCTGCGCTGCCCGGCCTCGCCGCGCGCAAAACGGCCGGAGCGAGCGCCCCGGCCGTTATTCCGCTTACTACCGAGCGGCGTGTCATGAGCGGCGAACCCTTAAGCCCGCCACCCACACCTATTGCCCGAACTTGATGCGGGTGGTGATGCCAACCGTCCGGGGCGTCCCGATGTTGAAGCCCTGCCGGGCCCGCCCGCCGCGCTCGCGGTCGAATGAGAGCAGTGGGTTTTCATCGAAAATATTGTTGGCGTAAATCGAGACTTCCAGGCCGTTATCCCAACCAATTCCGGCAGACAGATTGACCAGATTATATGAGGGGAGCCTCAGCGAACCCCAGTCAAAGTTTTCCTGACCGGCAGCTCCCGTGATCGGGTCGAAGAAAGCCATGCCATTGGATCCGACGGTGAACACTTCGTTCGTCGGCTCCTGGTCGCCGGGCTGCGTGTAGCGGTTGCCGACATGTTGCCAGCTGGCATTGACGTACCAATCGGCATTGTCGCCAAACCGCTGTCCGTAGTTGACCGTCGCGGCCATCTGGAACTTCGGCACGGAAGGCAGCCGGTTGCCTTCTCGAATGCCGGTGCGGTTAGCCAGGATTGGATTCTCCACGGTCGAGTCAAATTCGGCCGACACGTAGCTGCCGGCCAGGGACAGATCGAGGCCTTCCAGAGGGGACACGGAGAATTCACCTTCAACACCCGTGGTATGCGCGTCATCGGCGTTAAGCACGATGCGCGACGAGCAGCCGCCAGCATCCACCGTGACCTGAAGGTCCTTGATCTTGGTGTGGAAGATGGCGGCGTTGGCGGTAATCATGCCCTTCGAATATTTCACGCCCGCTTCATAGTTCCACAGCGTTTCATCGTCGTAGGAATCCGACTGTAGTGGGCCAAAAATGGCCGCATCTTCGGCCGAGCAAAGCGGAATGTTCAGTGGGTCGTTGATGCCGCCGAGACGGAAGCCCTTCGCCGCCTGGATGTTCACGCTGAGGTTCCGGTTTGGCTCCCAGGTGGCAATGAAGCGTGGGCTAATGCCGTTCGATGACGTCTTTGCGCCGATCTGAGTGAATTGCGGAGAAAAGAGACCGCCATTTTTGAAGTCGCGAGTCTCCTCGAAGTCATAATAACGAAGACCGCCCGTTACTTTGAATTCGCCGAAATCATAGCTGGCCTCACCGAAACCGGCGAGTTGCTTGATGTCGTACGGCAAGTCGGCGTTATACGGCGAGTCAGGTCCATAGCCGTTCGCTTGGCTTGCCGAAAACCCGGGGCCAAATGCCGCATCGATAAACGCATCATAGCCTGGTGTCGGCAGGCGTTGCGTATATTCGCGCTCGACCTTGGAATAGAAGCCGCCGACAAGCCACTGGAACGGTCCATCGCCTGTTGAGGCGACGCGAAGTTCCTGCGTCCAGGTCTTGAGGTCGGTCGTGTCCACCAGGTTTGACGGCAGACGCACAATGTCCAGATCAACCGGTAATGAAGTGACCGCCACGGATCCTGTCAGTGCCGATGCATCACGGGACACGAGAATATCGCGGTTGATGTAGCTGGTGACGGAGGTCAGTTCCGCTGGGCCAAAATCATAGGACGCGGTCAGGTCGGCGATAAGGGTCTCGTCCTTGAATTCTTCGCGAAGCAGCAGATACTGCGTCCGTTCGCCGGGGCCTTCGTCCGACCCGACCGAAGTGAACTGGTTGAAATATAGATTATAGCGCTCTTCGCGGTTGAAGCCGTTCGCCTTGATCTTCTGGTAGACGACGCGCGGTGTGATTTTGAGCTCTTCTACCGGCTGCCAAAGGAAGGAAAGACGGCCACCGACGCGGCTGCCGCCGTTGATGTCCTTTCCCGCAGCCGGTCCGATGGCGTCGATAAATCCGCCATAGCCAGTGGCATAGGCGACGGCGCGGACGGCAGCCGTTTCGCCAAGCGGAAGGTTGATGGCGCCCTTCACATGGCCGCCCATCTCACCGTCGTGGACATGGTTGAAATTGATTTCCGCCAAGCCCTCGGTGCGGCCAAGGCGCGGCTGGTTGGTGATGTAGCGGAGTGTGCCGCCAACGCTGCCGGAACCGAACAGCGTTCCCTGCGGTCCGCGAAGCGTTTCAACGCGGTTCAGGTCGAACAGGTCGATGTCCGGCGTGAACAGCGAGAGCGAGATAACGGATTCGTCGAGGTAGACGCCGACTTGCTCCTTCACGCCCGGCTGGTCGCGGACGATCTGGCCGGCGGACACGCCGCGGATCGAGACCTGGCTCTGGCCCGGCCCCAGATTCTGGACGGCGAGGCCGGCGACGTTGCGGCTGATATCCTCGATCGTGTTGGCGTTGGCGCGCTGGATGTCTTCCTGCGTCTGGGCGTTGATAGAGAAGGGGACGTCCTGGACCGTCGAGGCGCGCTTGGTCGCCGTCACGATGATCAGGTCGCCCTGCGCGGCCTCGGTCGTCTGATTGGCGGCCTGGGCCTGCTGCTCCGGTTCCGTCTGGGCCCATGCGGGCGCTGCGACTGCCAGGGCGGCGGCACTGATCAGCAGGCTACGCACAGCGTGGACACGTATAGACATGGTAAACCCCCATTGGTTTTTCGAGTGGCCCGCAGACTATGCTTCTTCGCGCCTGCGGAAAGGGGGGTGTTGCGTTTCCCGCTAAGACTGTTGCGTTTCTGTAACAGAATTATTGAATGGCAAGAAATCGCGCGACGGTAAGCTCGCGGTAGCCCGACCTCGGTCGGCAAGGAAGCGATGCCGGACCATTTCCGCCTGCTGCTCGAGGCCATAGCGATCGAAAGGTCGGCCTTCGATCAACTTGTAGCCGTAGCGACAGAAGGGATGGCGCATCAGCGGCAAATAGAAGCGGCCGCGGGTCTGGGCCTGCCAGACATGGGTCATTTCGTGGATGAACAGGCCCTGCAGCGAGAGGTCTTCCCTGGAGAAGTCTTCCGACCAGAACGGACCGTCGGGATGGAAGTGAATATTGCCCGTCGGAGCCATGACCACGCTTTTTGGCTGAAACGGCCACCATCTGCGACGGACAAGCCTTACGCGCGAATAGTCGATGGCGTCGCCGAACGCCGAGCGCGCGAGTTCGATCTCTCCGGGCGTCAGGGGACGGGCGCCTTTCATCCTGGCAGCAGTAATGGGCCATCGGACCGGCGTCGAGAATGCTTGCCGTCCGCCGGACTCGCCGCTAGGGCAGCGCAAAATCAAACGGAGGAAAGTCCACATGAGCGAGACCGCCGATCGGGTGAAAAAGATCGTCGTCGAACATCTCGGCGTCGAGGCCGACAAGGTCACCGAAGAAGCGAGCTTCATCGACGATCTCGGCGCGGACAGCCTCGACATTGTCGAGTTGGTCATGGCGTTCGAGGAAGAATTCGGCGTCGAGATCCCGGACGATGCGGCCGAGAAGATCACGACCGTCAAGGACGCGATCGACTATATCGACAGCAACAAGGGCTGATCGGGAACCGATCGGCTGCCGCCCGCCTTTGAGGCGGCACGAACGGCTTCCCGTGAACTTCGGGAGGCCGTTTGCATTTGTAGTGGCATTGAAGGGAAGATTGCATGCGCCGTGTCGTGGTGACGGGACTTGGTCTGGTGACGCCGCTTGGCGCCGACGTTGAGACCGCATGGTCAAACATAATCGCCGCCAAGTCCGGTGCCGGGCCGATCACCCGGTTCGACGCCTCTGACCAGAAGTGCCGCATTGCGTGCGAGGTGAAGCCCGCCGACCATCCCTATGGCTTCGACCCCGCCAAGCGCGTGGATCACAAGATCCAGCGCCAGGTCGACCCCTTCATCATCTACGGTCTCGACGCGGCGGGCCAGGCGATCGAGGACGCTGGCCTGCTCGACATGGACGAGGCAACCAAGCTTCGCGCCGGCTGTTCGATCGGTTCTGGCATCGGCGGCCTGCCAGGTATCGAGAGCGAGAGCCTGGTGTTGGCGGAAAAGGGACCGGGCCGGGTCAGCCCTCACTTCGTCCATGGCCGCCTGATCAATCTCATTTCTGGGCAGGTCAGCATCAAATATGGCCTGATGGGACCCAACCACGCTGTCGTTACCGCCTGCTCGACCGGCGCCCATTCCATTGGCGATGCTGCGCGGATGATCAAGGACGACGATGCCGACATCATGCTCGCGGGAGGCGCGGAAGCCACCATCTGCCCGATCGGAATAGCCGGCTTCGCGCAGGCACGGGCGCTGTCGACCGCCTTCAACGACCAACCCGAAAAGGCCTCACGTCCCTATGACAAGGACAGGGACGGCTTCGTCATGGGCGAGGGCGCGGGCGTGGTGGTGCTGGAGGAATATGAGCACGCCAAGGCGCGCGGCGCGAAAATCTATGCCGAAGTGGTTGGCTATGGCCTGTCAGGCGATGCCTATCACGTCACAGCGCCGCATCCCGAGGGCTCGGGCGCCTATCGTTCGATGGAAATGGCGCTGAAGAAGGCCGGCATGTCTCCCGGGGACATCGACTATATCAACGCGCACGGCACTTCGACGCCGCTCGGCGACGAGCTGGAGCTTGGCGCGGTCCGCAAACTGTTCGGCAACGAAGTTGCCAATATCTCGATGAGCTCGACCAAGTCAGCCATCGGCCATCTGCTGGGCGGAGCGGGCGCGGTCGAGACCATTTTCTGCATCCTTGCCATCCGCGACCAGATCGTCCCGCCGACGCTCAACCTCGACAACCCGAGCGACGGGACCGCGGGCGTCGATCTGGTCCCGCACCAGGCCAAGAAGCGGGAGGTTCGTGCCGCGCTCAACAACAGCTTCGGCTTTGGCGGCACCAATGCCTCGCTGGTCGTGAAGGCGATCAACTGAGTACAGGCTCATGCTCCGCCGCCTGATCCTGGTGGTCACCTTGCTCGGCCTGGTGGCCGGCACCGCGGCCTTTTGGCTGCTTTGGCTTGCGTCAGGGCCGGCATCCGGACCGCACCGGGTTACGGTCGAGGAAGGTTCCACCCTGGCCTCGGTCGCGCGTCAGCTTGAGGCAAAGGGAGTTATCCCGGGTACTGCCACTACCTATCGCGCAATGGCCAAGATATTCGCATCATCCGACCCCATCCAGGCCGGCGAATTCGACATCCCCGCGGCAGCCAGCGGCGCCAAGGTGCTCGACATCCTCCAGCATGGTCGACCGGTCGTGCGGCTGGTCACCATTCCGGAGGGCATGCCATCGATCCTGGTGCAGGAGAAACTAGCCGGCATCGCGGGACTGATTGGCGCCGCCCCATTGCCCGAGGAAGGCACGGTCCTGCCCAACAGCTACGACTGGCAGAAGGGCGAGACCCGCGCTGCGGTGCTCAAGCGTATGACGGACGCAATGGCGAAAGAGCTTGATCGCCTGTGGGCCAGTCGCAAGTGGAATTGTCCCGTCAACAGCAAGGAAGAGGCGATTACGCTTGCCTCGATCGTGGAAAAGGAAACCGGCAAGCCATCGGAGCGCAGGATGGTGGCAGGAGTTTATTGTAATCGCCTGCGCATCGGCATGAAGCTCGATGCCGACCCGACCGTCATCTATCCGATTACGAAGGGCAAGCCGCTCGGCCGTCGTATCCGCCGATCGGAGCTCAACGCCACCACCGGCTATAACACCTATCGTGAACCTGGATTGCCGGAGGGCCCAATCGCCAACCCGGGCCGGGATAGCATTGCGGCGGTGCTCGATCCGGCGCCAACCAGGGCGCTCTACTTCGTCGCTGATGGTACCGGCGGCCATGTGTTCGCTAATACGCTGGCGGAACATCAGGCCAATGTCGCCAAATGGTATGCGATCCGCCGCGCACGCGGCGAGATGTGAGCTAGGACGCGACCGCTTCGGCACGCACGTACCCAACTCGTCCGTCGGGCCCATAGCCCCAGGCCCACCCCAAGCTCAGGTCGAGCATGCGCAGCTCATCGCCCTTGCTTAGTTCGGTGATCGCGACCTGGTCGGCTGGCTCGGCGAGCAACGGGGCGTCAGCAATCAAGTGGCGAACTAGGGGCTCGGCATAGTGCGATGCAATGACGCGACCGGCGAGCGCCACGTCCGCCAGGTCTTTGCGGTAGGCATTGGTGGCGGGATTGGGTGGGTTGGATGCGCCGGTCAGCGCGAAGCCATCAACGGCTGGCGAACGCGGGTTCCTTTCCATGATGTTCGACTTCGCGGCGCTGGGTGTCTTCGCCCGCGCGGAGATATTTTTTGAACCCTTCAAGAAATTCGGCCCCGTCGTTGGTGCGGACGACAAACACATTGCGGCGGTCGTCCTGATCCCGCTCGCGCCGCAGATAGCCGAGTGCGCCCAGCGTATTCAAGGCACGCGTTACTACCGGCTTCGATACGCCGAGCGTTCGGGCGAGACCGCGAACCGTGTGAGGGCCGGGGGTGAGGTATACCAGCATCAAAAGGGCCATTTGCCGGTTGGTCAGATCCGGCTCTCCCGATCGAACATATTCGATCAGTGCCCGCATCCAGCCCGACAGCGAAGCATCGGCCATTGGTTCGATTACTCCCATCATAAGCTATTGATGAAGTAACCGCGGAAAGGCGGATTGGTTGCGTAACGATCTTACAAAGCGCCGAAAAAACCGCTGCTTACGCGGATCGGTGCGGTTCCGTTATGCGCCATATCGTTGTTGCAGCATGGCGAACGCGGCCCTGAGTCCCATCGCCTCGCCGCCCTTCGGCCGACCCGGTTTCGCGCTCGGGCGCCACGCAAAGGTGTCGAAGTGCGCCCATGCCATGCCCTCCGGCACGAAGCGCCGGAGGAACAAGGCAGCCGTAACCGAACCGGCCATGGGAGAGTCGGCCGCATTGGACAAGTCCGCCAAATCGGACTTCAGCATTTCGTCATAGCCATCCCACAACGGCATTCGCCAAATGGGATCGGTGACCTGCTTCGCTGCAGCGTCGAGATCGGCCGCAAGGCGATCGTCATTGACAAACATCGCCGGGAGATCGGGACCCAACGCAATGCGCGCCGCGCCGGTCAGGGTCGCGAAATCGATCATCAGCTCGGGTTCGGCCTCGGCCGCCCTGGCAAGCGCGTCGCCGAGAATCAGCCTTCCTTCGGCATCGGTATTGTCAATTTCGACCTTCAAACCCTTGCGGCTGCCGATCACGTCGCCGGGGCGTATCGCGGTCGCGGAAACGCTATTCTCGACGGCGGGGATGAGCACATGGAGCCGCACGGGCAGCCGTTTGCCGATAATCAGGCCCGCAAGCGCCAACGCATGGGCTGCGCCGCCCATGTCCTTTTTCATCAGCCGCATGCCGCTTGCCGGCTTGATATCCAGGCCGCCGCTATCGAAGCAAACGCCCTTGCCGATGACGGCGATCCTGGGCGCGCTTTCCTTGCCCCAGCTAAGCTCGATCAGGCGTGGCGCACGCTCCCGGGAAGCGCCCTGGCCGACCGCTGCAATCATTGGAAAGCCCTGTTCGAGCGCATCGCCCGCCGTAACGTCGATCTTAGCACCGAACTTCTTGGCTAGTTCACGCGCCGCCCCTTCGAGCTCGGCCGGCCCAAGATCGGCCGCGGGAGTATCGACGAGGTCGCGGACATAGGCGGTGGCTTCCGCCAGACGGATGGTCCGTTCAATATCCGCCGCTTCCCTGGTCTGCAGGATGCGCGGACCGCGCTGGTCCTCCTGCTTGGACTTGTACGCGGTGAAGCGGTGCTGGCCGAGCAACCATCCAAGCATTGCCGGGCCCGGATCGCCTTCGGCCAGCCTGTAAGTGCCCTCCGGCAGCGCCTCCGCCAGCTTTGCCAGGCACCAGGGTGACAGTTCGGCGGCATTGGCCACGGTCGACACTACTTCCCAGTCATGGCCCTGCGCCGCCGGAAGTACCGCAAACTGGAAAGCCGTTTTGCCTTCGAACCGGGCGGCCTCAATCAGCGCCCGGCGCGTGGCACCCTGTTTCTTCGCCCAATCGGCGAAGCTGTTCTTGTCAATGAGATGGATGGGGCGCGCGGGGCCGCCGCGGTCGGCTTGCAAAAGCGACGAGAAATCGGTCATCGCCCGCCCTTAGCCAAGGCCAGGGTGGGCGACAAATTTGATCGGCTATTTCTTGAGCTGGCCCCGGATCGCCCCGCCGGGAAAATCGGCATTGTGGACGTTCACATAATAGTCTTGTGGGTGCTGAATGATGTCCATCAGCAGCCGCCGGTCTACCGGCTGGGTGGTGGAAGTACAGCCCTTCAACCGAACATCAGCGGCCTCGAAGAAGCCCACCACGATCGGCCCATTCACGAGCACTGGCGCCTTGTGGATATGGCCGCGGGTCGGCGCTGCGATGTTGTTGACCGTGATATCCCAGCAGACGCGCCGTTGACCGACGTTGACCGTGATAGCGGCGGTTCCGGTGCCGTCCGGATCGCCCGCGCCGCCGGTCGGAAACGTCGCGTTGACTTCGTTCTGGCCGCTCAGCGTCGTGGTGAACTTGCGGCCGCCCTGCGGGACGGGATCGGCAATTGCCGCACCGGCGATCAAAGAGGCCGAGCCAAGCAATGTCAGCCCAAAAAGCTTGCCTTTCGACATGACTCATCTCCTGCGGAGCAGGAGAAACAGCGGAAATCTCAGTTTGTTCCTTAGGAACCGAGTAAGTCCGGCTTCCTGTCCAAGCTTCGTGCCACGCCAATTTCGCCCGCCTATTCCGGCATGACGATGAACTGCTCCCAGCGGCCGTGTGGGCCTGCTTCGGCATAGCTGATCAAAGTCAGTGATTTGTCGCCGAACTTGAGGGTGAAGTTGCGATTGACGAAGCCGCCACGCAGGCGCGGCGGGCCGGCCGGCGTGACATCCGTGAGCGGACCAAGGCGAGACAGGCTGGCGCGATAATCGCCGAGCACTTCCGCCGTGAAATAGAAATTGGCATTGTCCGTCAGCGACTTCGGATCAATTGTCCCTGCTGCGAAGGCCGCAACCATGGCGCGGACATCGTCGACCCGGGGTGCTTCGTTGACCGGAGTGACGGCGGGCGATGGGAGGACAATTTTCTCGATGCCCTCGGTGATCGTATCGGTCGCGCCACTGAAATCCGCGTTGGTCAACACGACAATCGCGGCGCGGCTGTCCGGATAGACGCTGTTTTGCGACAGAAAGCCAACCGACTCGCCGCCATGATCGATGATCCGGCGGCCCCGTACCAGCTTGCTTGAAACACCGAGCCCATAGCCATTCGTCGTGCCGTCACTGCGAATTGCAGGCGCTTCCTGCGCCGCCCAGTCGTCGGTCGGAACGAGCTTGCGGTCGAGCCGGGCTATATCCCATTTGGCGAGATCGCTGGCGCTCATGGAGAGTTCGCCGGCCGCCCATAGCCAGCCGCGCGCTGGCGGGACAGCAACCCGTACCGGGCCAAGGGCATAGCGATGATAGCCTTGCGGGAAGCCGGGCCCGTTGCTGTCGTCGATGTCGACCGGATGCATGACGAGCGGATCGAAAATCCGGCGCTTCAAAAAGTGCATCAACGGCTCGCCGGCCGCCTTCTCCAGGATCATGCCGGCGACCACATAACCTGTATTCGAATATTGCCAGCGCGTACCGGGCGCATAGTCGAGCGGTTTCTTGCCCCAGCGATCGACAATGCCCTGCGGCGTCACCGGCTTGGCCATTGCCGAGAACATATAATCCTGCGGCCAGAAATCCTGCAGGCCGGAGGTGTGACTCAGCAATTGGCGGATGGTTATGCTGTCGCCGCCGCTGATTCCGGGCAGCCATTTTGAAACATGGTCGTCAAGGTTGAGCTTGCCCTCATCCTCAAGCAGCAGCAGCCCCATCGCCGTAAACTGCTTCGAATTTGAGGCGATCTGATAGCGCAGGTCGGGCGTGGCGGTGGTCAGCGCTTCCGATGCCTTGCCATAGGCCTTGGACAGGACGATCCGGCCATCACGAACGATAGCGATTGAGGCGGACGGCACGCCAGTATCGGCCAGGGTTTTCGCGACAAGCGCGTCAACCTTGGCGGTTTCGTCCTGCGTCAAGGATTGGGCGCTGACGGGACTGGCGGCGAAGAGCGCTGCGAGCGCAAGGATGGATCGAAGCATAGGCACCGAGCCTAGCTCGCGCTTTCCCCATGTCCAGTCAGGTCAAAGTTCGCCCTATTCAGGCAGGCCAAATAGGTGGTGCTCCTCGCCATTCTTGGCCCGCAAAAAGGGGTATCGCCAGGAATGATTTGTATCCTGATAGCGCGGAGAAACCGCCCGCGCTCAATCTGCACCGATGAGCGAGCGCGCAAAGCAATTGCTGAAATCGGACCTCATGAAAGATATCCTCGCGGGCCTCGAGAAATGCACGACTGAGGATTGGGATTATGGGGAAAAAATCGGCGCGGTGATCATCGAGGTCCTTCGCAATTCAAACGAGGGACCATGGACGCTCCTCGTTCCAACCCAGGAAGCGCTCGACAAGTATTTCCCGGGTCATGAGGAAGCGCCGGAATCCTCCTCCAATGCGACGATCGGATTGTTCCTGGATTTATATATACAGGGAACGATGCTCGCGGACGGGATCGACGAAGCAATGGCGGCGGGCAACGGGGCAGTCGAAATGCTGACCCTCGGCGGCTGCGTCGTGACCGCGAGGCGACAAGAGGGCAAGCTGGTTTTGATTAACCCGTCCGGCGGCCGAACCACTCTTATCGGCCCGCCCATGCGGTCTCCGCGCGGCGACGCTTTGTTCAAGGTCGATAATTTCCTGAACGGCGAATTCTGGGCCAGCTATCTAAAGTCCGGCGGGGCAGCCGATAATTAGGCTGGCACGCCGTAGAGATCGTGCTCGTCTGAGTCTTCGATAACCACTCGGACGATATCGCCCTGCTTGAGCCCGCCGGCATCGCGCAGGTGGACTTCGCCGTCGATTTCCGGCGCGTCAGCCTTCGAGCGGCCGGTGGCGCCTATGTCGTGATGATGCTCCGTATGGGGGGCGTCGAAATGGCCCCTGTCCGGGCCCCCGTCTTGCGGGGCTACCTCGTCGACGCGATCGATCAGCACGTCGAATGTCTTGCCGACCTTGGCGGCCAGCTTTTCAGCCGAGATACGCGCCGTCAGCTCCATGACACGCTGGTAGCGCTCTTCCTTGACCTCTTCCGGCACATGGTCGGGAAGGGCATTGGCCGCCGCGCCCTCGACTGGCTCGAAGCGGAAGGCGCCGACGCGGTCGAGCTGCGCTTCTTCCAGCCAGCTTAGGAGATATTCGAAATCCCCCTCTGTTTCGCCGGGAAAACCGACGACAAAACTGGAGCGGACCGCGATGTCCGGGCAGATCGAACGCCAGGCCTTCAAACGCTCAAGCACCTTGGCCTCATTGGCCGGTCGGCGCATCGCCTTCAGCACCTTGGGGCTGGCGTGCTGGAAGGGAATGTCGAGATAGGGCAGCACCAGCCCCTCCGCCATCAGCGGGATGACGTCGTCGACATGCGGATAGGGATAGACATAGTGGAGCCGGACCCAGGCACCGAGCTTGCCCAGTTCGCGAGCCAGGTCCGTCATGTGCGCGCGGACCTCGCCCCCCTTCCATGACCAGGTCGAGAATTTCATGTCGACGCCGTAGGCCGACGTGTCCTGGCTGATGACTAGCAATTCCCTGGTGCCGGCCGCCACCAGCTTCTCCGCCTCGCGCAAGATCGCATCGGGACGGCGCGAAACCAGGTCGCCGCGGATCGACGGGATGATGCAGAAGCTGCAGCGATGGTTGCAACCCTCTGAAATCTTTAGATAGCTGTAGTGCCGAGGAGTGAGCTTCAGCCCGGCTTCCGGAACCAGGTCGATGTAGGGATTAGCAACCGGCGGCGCGGCCTTCAGTACTGCCCCGACCACCTCCTCATATTGCTGCGGTCCGGTCACGGCGAGGACTTCGGGGAAGCGCTGGCGGATCAGCTCCGCTTCCTTGCCCATGCAACCGGTGACGACCACCCGTCCATTTTCAGCAATGGCTTCGCCGATCGCCTCCAGACTTTCCGCCTTGGCGCTGTCGAGGAAGCCGCAGGTGTTGACCAGCACGACGTCGGCGCCGGCATAATCGCCCGACATTTCATAGCCCTCGGCGCGCAATTTGGTGAGGATGCGCTCGCTGTCGACCAGCGCCTTGGGGCAGCCGAGCGAGACCATGCCGACGCGCGGCGGGGTGGGAAGGACTTTGGCCATAGTGGAAGCGGCGGCGATATAAGGACTTTTGCGGCGAAAGCTAGGCAGGCCGGATGCGCAGGTGCGGCATTTCCCCCGGCGCGACCGTCATCACGTCCGCCCATTCCGGATGGCTCTCATATTTGTGGCGGACGTAGGGGCACAGCGGGATGATCCTGAAGCCCTGGACGCGGGCGTCGGCGACCAGCCGCTCGATGAGCGCCAGGGCGGCGCCGGTGCCGCGCAATTTATCGGGCGCGCCGGTATGGTCGGCGGAGAGCAGGTGCTCGCCTCGCCAGGTAAAGGTCAGCTCCGCCTCCGCATCGATACCATCGACGCGGGCGACGTAGCGGCCGTGGCGGGCGTCGAGGCTTTCGAGCGCAACGGTGATCATGGCGCGCCCCTAGCATGGCCATTGCGGCACGGCTAAAGGCCACTTCAAACCGGACCAAAGGGACCTCCATGCATATCGCGATGATCGGCACGGGCTATGTCGGCCTCGTTTCCGGCGCCTGCTTCGCCGACTTCGGCCATCATGTGACCTGCATCGACAAGGATGCCGGCAAGATCGCCAAGATTAAATCTGGGGTGATGCCGATCTGGGAGCCGGGGCTGGAGGGCCTGGTCAAGTCGAACATCGAGCGCGGGCGGCTGGCGTTCACCACCGGCCTCGCCGAGGGCATCGCCCAGGCCGAGGCGGTGTTCATCGCCGTCGGCACGCCGGCGCGGCGCGGCGACGGCCATGCCGATTTGACCTTCGTCTATGAGGCGGTGCGCGAGCTGGCGAAGGCGCTGACCAGGCCCGTGGTCGTCGTCACCAAGTCGACCGTGCCGGTCGGCACCGGCGACCGCATCGCCGAAATCCTCGCCGAGGAGGGCGCGCCGGCCGGCTGCAGCGTCGCCTCCAACCCCGAGTTCCTGCGCGAGGGCGCGGCGATCCGCGACTTCAAGATCCCCGACCGCATCGTCGTTGGCGCCGAGGACGATTCCGCGCGCGAAGTGCTGAAGGAAATCTACCGGCCCTTGTTCCTCAACCAGGCGCCGATCCTGTTCACGGCGCGGCGGACGGCGGAGCTCACCAAATATGCCGCCAATGCATTCCTGGCGATGAAGATCAGCTTCATCAACGAAATGGCGGACCTGTGCGAGGCGGTCGGCGCCGACGTCCAGGAAGTGGCGCGCGGCATCGGCCTCGACAATCGCATCGGGCCGAAATTCCTGCATGCCGGGCCGGGCTATGGCGGCAGC
>JBJMUA010000076.1:0-32385 GCA_045811425.1 Sphingomicrobium sp.
TTGCACAGCCTCAATCGCCAGATGGTGCGCGACATGGCAAGCGCGCTGATCGAATGGCGCAATGATCCCGACGTGCGGATCATCCTGATCGACCATGCCGATGGCCGCGGCTTCTGCGCCGGCGGCGACGTGGTCGACATCAGCCAGAATGTCGAAGGGGCCGAGGCCGCGGCGCGCGCCTTCTTTTTCGACGAATATCGGCTCAACCATCTCGAATATACCTACCCCAAGCCAGGCGTCGCCTTCATGGACGGCATAACCATGGGCGGCGGCGTTGGCATCGCCTGCCCCTGCCGCTTCCGCGTCGCCACCGAGCGCACCGTGCTCGCCATGCCGGAGACGGCCATCGGCATCTTCCCCGACGTCGGCGGCGGGCGCTATCTGTCGCGGCTGCGCGGAAGGCTGGCGCAGTTCCTCGCACTGACCGGAGCGCGGCTTGATGGCGCCGAATGCAAGGCGCTGCGGCTCGCCACCCATTATATCGCGTCCGATCGCCTCGAAGAAGCCAAGGAGCGGATCATGGCCCAGCCGTTCCGGGTCGAAGCGATCCTGGACGAGCTGAGCGAGGACGGGATCCCGCCAGCGCGGATCAAGGGCAACCTCGCCAAGATCGACCGCTATTTCGAGTCCGACCGCCTGGAAGGAATCCTGGGCGCGCTCGACGCGGGCGCGGACGATGGCGACGAATGGGCGGCAACCGAGGCGGCGACCATCCGCAGGAAGTCGCCGATGGCCTGCAAGGTCAGCCTGAAGCTGCTGCAGGAGAGCCCCTACCAGCTTCATTTCGTCGATGAGATGCGGATGGAATATGGGATCATGGTCCGCCTGATCCACCACCCCGACTTCAAGGAGGGCGTCCGCGCCCTGCTGATCGACAAGGATAATGCGCCCAACTGGCACCCGACGCGCCCCGAAGTGATCGGCGACGCCGAGGTCGAGGCCTTCTTCGAGCCGCTGCCCATCGAGGAACAGTGGCGGCCGTTCGATTTCTAGGAGTACCGCATGAGCTACGAGACGATCCTGGTCGAACGGAAGGGCGCGGTGACCTTGGTCACCCTGAACCGCCCGCAGGCGCTCAACGCCCTGAACTCGGCCGTATTGGCGGAGTTGATCGACGCCTTCGCCGCCTATGATGCCGATCCGGCCCAGCGCTGCCTGGTCCTCACCGGCAGCGAGAAGGCCTTCGCCGCCGGCGCCGACATCAAGGAAATGCAGGCCCAGGGCTTCGCCGACATGTACGCCGCCAACTTCTTCGGCGGCTGGGAGCAGGTCACCCGCACCCGCAAGCCGTGGATCGCCGCCGTCGCCGGCTTCGCGCTCGGCGGCGGCTGCGAGGTGGCGATGATGGCCGACTTCATCATCGCCGCCGACACCGCCAGGTTCGGCCAGCCGGAGATCAAGCTCGCCGTATCGCCCGGCATGGGCGGATCGCAGCGCCTGGCCCATGCCGTCGGCAAGGCCAAGGCCATGGAAATGTGCCTGACCGGCCGGATGATGGGCGCCGAGGAAGCGGAGCGTTCCGGCCTGGTCGCCCGCGTGGTCCCCGCCGCCGACCTGATCGACGAGGCGCTGAAGACCGCCGAAGCCATCGCCGCGATGGCGCCGCTTGCCGCCATCGCCAACAAGGAAATGGTCAATGCCGCCTTCGAAATGGGCCTCGCCCAAGGGATCAACTTCGAACGGCGGCTGTTCCATGGACTGTTCGGTACCGAGGACCAGAAGGAAGGCATGACCGCCTTCGTCGAAAAGCGCCCCGGCAACTGGACGGGCCGCTAAGGGAGTTACGGACATGGCACGCGTCGCATTCATCGGGCTGGGACATATGGGCGGAGGCATGGCGCCCAACCTGGCCAAGGCCGGACACGAAGTCCGCGCCTTCGACCTCAGCGAGGAAGCGCTTGCCAATGCCGCCCAGCACGGCTGCAAGCGCGCCAAATCGGCCGCCGAGGCGTGCAAGGATGCCGATGCGGTGGTCACCATGCTGCCGGCCGGAAAGCATGTCGCCGACGTCTTCCGCACGTCCATATTCGGCGCCGCACCCAAATCCGCCATCCTGATCGACTGTTCGACCATCGACGTCGCCACCGCCAAGACCATCGAGGGCGAGGCGCAGGAGCAAGGCTACACAATGGTCGACGCGCCGGTATCGGGCGGGATCGCCGCGGCCGAGGGCGGCACCTTGACCTTCATGGTCGGCGGCAGCGAGGAGGGCTTCCAACGAGCCCGCGAATATCTGGAGAAGATGGGCAAGGCCGTAATCCATGCCGGCGACGCCGGCGCCGGACAGGCCGCCAAAATCTGCAACAACATGCTGCTCGGCGCGACCATGGCCGCGACCTGCGAAACCTTCGTGCTTGCCCAGAAGCTCGGTCTCGACCCCAAGATATTCTTCGACATTTCGTCCAAGGCCAGCGGCCAAAGCTGGTCGATGACCAGTTATTGCCCCCTGCCCGGCGTCGGGCCCGAGACTCCGGCCGACCGCGAATATGAGGGCGGATTCGCCGCCGCTCTGATGCTCAAGGATTTGAAACTGGCAATGGAAGCGGCGCAGAAGGCGGGTGCCTATACGCCGATGGGCGGCGAGGCGGAGGAGCTTTACCAGCGCTTCGTCGACCGCGGCGGCGGCGGCAAGGATTTCTCCGCACTCATCAAGATGATCGACGACAGCTGGAAGGTGCCCGAGGGAGAGAAGCACGTCGAGCCGCCGGTCACGGCATTGGACTGACTCTCCTCCCTTGCAGGGAGGGACATTAACGACCACATCGCGCTCATGCTGATCGAGATCGAAAAAACGCCCAATCCGGCGACCCGCAAATTCCTGCCCGGCCGCACCGTCATGCAGGCCGGAGGCCGCGATTTCCCGGATGCCGACGCCGCCGAGGCCAGCCCGCTGGCGGAGGCGCTGTTTTCGACCGGCATGGTCGACGGCGTTTATTTCGGACGCGACTTCGTCTCGGTCTCGGCCGCGCCAACCGTCGAATGGGATCAACTTGAACCGGAGGTTCTGTCGATCCTGCTCGACCATTTCATGCTCGACGCGCCGCTATTCAGGCAAGGCAGCGCGGCGGGAATCGAAATCGCTCCCGATGCCCCCCTCACCATCGAGGAAGACCCGGCCGACGCGGACATCATCGACCAGATCAAGGAACTGCTCGACACCCGGGTCCGTCCCGCGGTCGCCCAAGACGGCGGAGACATCGTCTACAAGGGCTACCGCGGCGGCAAGCTGTATCTCGGCATGCAGGGCGCCTGTGCCGGCTGCCCCTCGTCGATGGTCACCTTGAAGCGTGGCGTCGAGGGCCTGATCAAGCATTACGTTCCGGAAGTCGAGACGATCGAAGCCGTCTGAGCTTCTGATTTCATTGATATTTTTCGCTTTTCGCTTGCCGCGGCCCGCGGCCTGTGCCTCCATGTCGGCCAGGCAATAGGAGTCTTGTCCATTGATCCTCGCGCTCGACACGTCGACCGCCGCCTGCACCGCCGCCCTGCTGGAGCGTGACGGGACGATTGTCGCGTCCCGCGACGAGGTGATTGGCCGCGGACATGCGGAGCGCCTCGTACCGATGATCGAAGAGATGCTTGATGGACATGTGCCGGCCCGGATCCTCGTTGGCGTCGGACCGGGAAGCTTCACGGGCTTGAGGGTCGGCATCGCCGCGGCGCATGGCATGGCGATCGGCTGGAGCATCCCGCTATCCGGCATGAACAGCCTGGCGCTCCTCGCCGCCTCAGCGCCGCCCGGCGAAGGCAAGGTCGCCGCGGCCATGGCAGGGGGCCATGGCGAACTGTTCGTCCAGAGCTTCGACCGCAAAAGAATGACCGCTTCCGGTCCCATTCTGAACCTTACCCCTCAAGCCGCTGCCCTGAAAGTGGAAGCGCCGTTGGTGGTCGGCAGCGGCGCCGCCGCTCTTGTCGAGGCCCGGCATTCGGGCGAAGCACTTTCGCTATTGCCTACCGCCAGCCGGGCCTTTGCCTTGCCGGAGCTGCTGAGGGCACTGGAATGCAAGCCAATTTATGCGCGTGCGCCAGACGCAAAGGCGCCCAGGCAATTGGCGGGTGCGGCCTGATGGCCACGCAGCGGCAAACGACGTCCGCGGTTCGCTTGCGGCCGGGAGGCGTCGACGACCTTGACGACGTCATGCGCATCATGACCTCCGCCTTCCGGCCCTGCTTCGGAGAGGCGTGGACGCGCAGCCAATGCGCCGGCATCATGCCGATGCACGGGGTCTCGCTGACGATTGCCGACGGCGATGATGGACCCGTCGGTTTCTCATTAGTTCGGGCGGTTGCGGACGAAGCCGAGCTCCTCCTCCTTGCCGTCGCGCCGGAAGAACAGCGGCGGGGCATCGGCCAGGCCCTGCTGGATGATTTCATCGCCTCCGCCCTGGCGGACAGTGCCCATAGACTTCACCTCGAAGTGCGCGACGGAAATCCCGCGGTCGAGCTCTATCGTGCTTCGGGCTTCGTGGTGGCAGGGCGGCGTCGCAACTATTACCACGGGCCCGATGGAGAGGCATTTGATGCCGTCACCCTGTTGCTGGCGAACTAGCCTGCCGAATATTATAGCCTAACTTTGGATAGCATAATCCGTGCTTGCCCACGCAATAGTGCAGTAGTAGTGCGCACTTGGTGTCGAATGCCTGTGTACTGCGTTTTTTCGTTTGCCATGCTCGGGGTAAAAAACAATGGATAATCAAGGGAACGATGACACGCTGATCACGCTTACCGCGGACATTGTCGCGGCGCACGTCAGCAACAATAGCGTAGCGGTGAATGACCTGCCGCAGCTAATATCGAACGTCCATGGTGCGCTTGCCATATTGTCGGGCGCGGGCGCGGCTGCCGAAGCCAAGCCAGAACCGAAGGTTCCGATCCGCTCGTCCGTGAAGCCGGACTTTATCGTCTGCCTGGAAGATGGGAAAAGGCTGAAAATGCTCAAGCGGCATCTGATGACCCACTATCAGATGACGCCGGATCAATATCGGCAGAAGTGGGGCCTGGCCGCGGACTATCCGATGGTCGCGCCCAATTATGCCGAGCAGCGCCGGACCTTGGCCAAGTCGATCGGCCTCGGCACGAAACGCCGCAAGACCAAGGGCAAGTGAGGCGCCGAGCCTAATCGTAGCGGAGCGAAGCGAGCGAAGATTAGGCGAGAGACGCCGAACTGCGGGCGGCCTGCGCGCAAGCGGCTATAGCCGCGCAGCGCGACAGGACCGACGGCATCGGATTCACTCCGATGCCGGCTACGCCCATAATCAATAGAGAGAACCAAAACCGTCACGGGAGTGAATCCCGTGACGTCGGTCCTGCCCGCTTCGCGGCAGGCCGTCCGGCTCTCGCCGTCTCTCGACGCAATGACGCTCGCTTCGCTTCGCTCACATTGCGCTCGGCGGCTTGAGGCCTTAACTCAGTCCCATGCATCGCTTGATCGACATCGAACAGTTGTGCGCAGACAAAGGGCTGCGCATCACCGAGCAGCGGCGGACCATCGCCAAGGTGCTTGGTGACAGCGAGGACCATCCCGACGTTGAGACCCTGCATGCGCGGGCGGCAGCAATGGATCCAAATATCTCGATCGCGACCGTTTATCGGACGGTCCGGCTGTTCGAGGAGGCGGGGATCCTCGAGCGCCACGAGTTCGGCGATGGCCGGTCGCGTTACGAAGCGGCGTCGGAAACGCATCATGACCATCTGATCGACGTCGAGACCGGCAACGTCATCGAATTTGTCGACGAGGAGCTGGAGGAACTTCAGCGGCGCATCGCGGCGCGGTTGGGCTTCCGCCTGGTCGACCATCGGATGGAACTTTACGGCGTCTCCATTGACCGGGATCGCTGAGCGACCGCCTTCCAGACTGCTGTATGCACTGCGACTGGCCGGCCTGGTCGGCCTGTTTCTGGCCTATGTGCCACCACATCTTCTCTCGAAATGGCTTTTGGGCCGATCGGGCTGGCCGCCAAGGTTCCTGAAGCATGCCGGCCTGATTGCCGGCATCCGTCCGAAAATATTGGGCGAGCCCTTGCGGCCCCACACGTTGGTCATTGCCAATCACACCAGTTGGCTCGACATTCTCATCCTGGGTGGCTGGGCCGGGGCCGCCTTCGTTTCCAAAGCTGAATTGCAGAAGACCCCGCTGCTCGGGTGGATCGCCGACCAGAACCGCACCCTTTACATCGACCGCGCGGCACGCCGGGATTCGCACGGCCAGGTTCGCCGCATCACCGAAGCCCTCGATCATCACCAGCCGCTGACCATATTCCCTGAGGGCACGACGGGAAGCGGCAGGCAGCTGCTGCCATTCCGCTCGACATTGATGGAAGCAGTCGCCCCGCCGCCGCCAAATGTCGTCGTCCGGCCGGTCGCGGTCGATTATGGCGAGTTTGCGGATTTGGTCGGCTGGCACAGCGGAGAGCGGGGGATGACGAACTTCAAGCGGGTGCTTGGCCATCGCGGGTCCATCCCTGTGACCGTCCGCCTGCTTGAGCCCCTACCACCTTCCGATGATCGTAAGGTGCTGGCCCGAAATGCCCGCCAGTCGATTGCCGCCGCCCTCTCTTCCTTGCACGCGCCGACCGGCCTATAGGCGCCGCCAAATGACTGATCTTCCCAAGACTTATCGCGTCAAAAGCTTCGGTTGCCAGATGAACGTCTATGACGGCGAGCGCATGGCGGAGCTGCTCGGCGCCCAGGGCATGGTCGCCGTCGCCGACGGCGAGGATGCCGACCTGGTCGTGCTCAACACGTGCCACATCCGCGAGAAGGCGGCTGAAAAGGCCTATTCCGATGTAGGCCGCCTGCGCCGCGAGGACGGCAGCAAGCCGATGGTCGCGCTGGCGGGCTGCGTTGCCCAGGCCGAAGGCGCGGAGGCCAGGACGCGGTCATCGATGATCGACCTGGTGGTGGGGCCACAGGCTTATCACCGCCTTCCCGAAATGGTGGCCGAAGCCGCCAACGGACACCGCCCGGTCGACACCGACATGCCGGCGATCTCCAAGTTCGGGGCACTCCCGGCCCGGCGCAAGGTTGGGCCGAGCGCATTCCTGACCGTGCAGGAGGGTTGCGACAAATTCTGCACCTATTGCGTGGTTCCGTACACGCGCGGGGCGGAAATCAGCCGGCCATGGGCGGACATCGTTACCGAGGCGCATTCGCTTGTCGAAAGCGGCGCACGCGAGATCACCTTGCTTGGGCAGAACGTCAACGCCTGGTCAGGCGAGGACGACAAGGGCCGCCTCGGCGGGCTCGACTCGCTGATCCGGGCCCTGGCAAGGATCGATGGCCTGGAGCGGATCCGCTATACCACCAGTCATCCCGCCGACATGACCGACCGGTTGATTGCGGCCCATGGCGAGGTCGACAAGCTGATGCCCTATCTCCACCTGCCGGTGCAGTCGGGGTCGGACCCGATCCTGAAGGCGATGAACCGCAGCCACAGCGTCGAATCCTATCTTCGAACGATCGAGAAAGTGCGAGCGGCGCGTCCCGACATTGCCGTTTCCGGCGACTTCATCGTCGGCTTTCCAGGCGAAAGCGATGAAGATTTCACCGCTACGCTATCCATCATCGATGCGGTGCGTTACGCTTCGGCTTATTCGTTTAAATTTAGCGCCAGGCCGGGCACTCCGGCGGCGCAGATGGAAGGAGCGGTGGCACCCGAGGTGATGGATGATCGATTGCAGCGGCTTCAGGCCCGCCTCGCCGAGCACAGCCTCGCCTTCAACCGCGCCACCATTGGCAAGGACACTCAAATCCTGCTCGACCGGAAAGGCCGCCTGCCCGGCCAGATGATCGGCAAGTCACCCTGGCTCCAATCGATATTCGTGGAAACCGGTGCCGCGATCGGGGAGATGCTGGACGTGACGGTCACGCAGGCCCTGCGCAACAGCCTGGGCGGCATACTCAAGACGGCAAGGGCCGCCTGATGGCGAAGCGCGAACTGGCTGCCGCCAACTCCGACCGCGCCCGCCTTGAGCTGGAATTCGAGCAGCCGTACCTGCTCGGACCGCTGTTCGGTGACTATGACCGTCACCTGATCATGATCGAGGACCGGCTGGGAGTGAATGTCGCCGCCCGCGGCAACCGGGTGATGATCGAGGGCGATCCGGAAGCGGCCGCCCGTGGCCGCGACGTGCTGGTCGGCCTCTACAACCGGCTCGACCAGGGCCAGGATGTCGACGCCGCCGCGGTCGAGGCGCTGATCGGCATGGCCAACCAGCCGGCGCTCGAAGGCATCATCGCGGACGAGGTTGCATCGCCGCCGAGCGTCATGATCCGGACGCGCAAGAAGACGATCGTCCCGCGCTCGACGACCCAGACCCGGTACATGGAATGCCTGGCCCGCGACGACATGATATTCGCGCTGGGGCCGGCCGGCACCGGCAAGACTTACCTGGCGGTGGCACAGGCGGTGTCGCAACTCGTTTCGGGCAGCGTCGACCGGCTGATCCTCTCGCGCCCGGCGGTCGAGGCCGGCGAGCGCCTCGGCTTCCTGCCCGGCGACATGAAGGAGAAGGTCGATCCCTATCTCCGCCCCCTCTATGACGCGCTCTACGATATGCTGCCGACTGAGCAGGTCGAGCGGCGCATCGCATCGGGCGAAATCGAGATTGCGCCGATCGCCTTCATGCGCGGCCGTACCTTGAACGACGCCTTCATCATCCTCGACGAGGCGCAAAACACCACGCCGCAGCAGATGAAGATGTTCCTGACCCGGTTCGGCATGCGCAGCCGGATGGTGGTGTGCGGCGACCCCAACCAGACCGACCTGCCGCCGGGAGTCACATCCGGGCTGGCCGACGCGGTGTCGAAGCTGGAGGGCATCGCCAAGCTGTCGATGGTCCGGTTCGGCGCGAGCGACGTCGTCCGCCATCCGCTGGTCGGCAGGATCGTCGAGGCTTATGAAGGGCCGGACAAGCGGAATTTGGGGTAATGACGCTGGATATCGCCATCGACGCCGACGCGGAGTGGGACAGTAGCAGCGACTGGGCAATGCTTGCCCGGTCAGCAGCTGCGGCCGCCATCGCCGAAAGCGCTTTCCCACAGCTGGGCGCGAGCGAGCGCATGGTGGAGCTTTCCGTCCGCCTGACCAGCGATGAGGAAGTGCATGCATTGAACGCCGAATGGCGCGGCAAGGACAAGCCGACCAATGTCCTGTCCTTCCCGATGGCGGCCGAGGATGAGCTGGAAGCGGTGGCCGATCCGGGTCCGGAGCTGATGCTCGGCGATATCATCCTCGCGGGCGGCATCTGCGCGGCGGAAGCGGCCGACAAGGGGCTGCCGCTGGAAAGCCATGCCGCTCATCTCATGATCCATGGCACCCTGCACCTCCTGGGCTATGACCATATGGATGATGACAGCGCGGCCGACATGGAGGCGCGCGAGATCCGTGCGCTGGCCCGTCTCGGTATCGCCGATCCCTACGAGGGGGACCGGTGATGGCGACGCGCAACGACGAAGAGGGCGGCAACCGGCTGTGGCGGGGAATGCGGGCGCTGTTGTTCGGCGAGGACCATGAGGCGACCCTTCGCG
Source organism: Sphingomicrobium sp. (assembly GCA_045811425.1). GTDB lineage: Bacteria > Pseudomonadota > Alphaproteobacteria > Sphingomonadales > Sphingomonadaceae > Sphingomicrobium. The sequence goes on from JBJMUA010000076.1 coordinate 9,529, forward strand.
ACCAGATCGAGGATGCGATCGACGAGGCCGAGGACGAGCCCATCAAGCGCGGCGACCTCAGCCCGACCGAACGGCAGATGCTGCGCAACCTGCTTCATTTCGGCGACTGCACGGTCGGCGAGGTCGCGGTCACCCGCGGCGACATTGTTTCGGTGTCCTCGACCGTCAGCTTCGAGGAGCTGATCGCCGCCTTCGCCGAAGCCGAGCACAGCCGCCTTCCGGTGACCGGCGAAGACCTCGACGAGGTGATTGGCATGATCCACATCAAGGATGTGTTCAAGGCCCAGAAGGATCCCGACCGGCCGCGCACGATCGAGGCCTTGTTGCGCGCCCCGCTGTTCGTCCCTGAATCGATGGGGGTGCTCGATCTGCTCGCCCGGATGCGCACCGACCGAGTCCACCTGGCGATCGTCGTCGACGAGTTCGGCGGGACCGAGGGTCTGGTCACTATCGAGGACGTCGTCGAGGAAATCGTCGGCGAAATAGAAGACGAACACGACGAGGCGGCCGCTGGCATGTTGACCATGCTGGAGGAAGGTTTGTGGGAGGCGGATGCGCGGATCGAGCTCGAGGAACTGGCCAAAGTCGTCGATCCAAAGCTCGCCTCGGCTGACGACGAGGTCGATACGCTTGGAGGGCTGGTATTTTTGCTGACCGGCCACATCCCGACGAAGGGCGAATCCATCCTCCATCCGTCGGGTTGGCGCCTCGAGGCCATAGACAGCGATCCGCGCCGTATTGTGACGGTCCGGCTGTATGCACCGGATCCCCTCGCCGAGTCTGCGCCGGCCGGCAAGTAACTCATCCTTTCAACGTCTCCGCTATTTGTGATCGAGAAAGTCGGTAGCCTGCTGGTTCCCGACGACGTCGATGGCAAGGTCTTTCGGGTCAGCGCGGCTCTTCCCCAGCGGGTCGCCAGCCGCTAGCGAAGCAACATGATTTTCCTACTGGCGCTGCTGGCCGGCGCAGCGTCCGCATTTGCTTTCCAACCAGTGGCCTGGTGGCCGCTGATGATCCTGGCCATCGCCGCTTTGTGCGAGATGGTCTGGCGCGCGGAATCGCTGAAGCGGGCGCTGCTCACCGGCTGGTGCTTCGGGCTCGGCCAGTTCGTCATCGGGCTCAACTGGATTGCCACAGCCTTCACCTTCCAGGCGAAAATGCCGGCCTCGCTCGGCTGGGTGGCGGTGGTGCTGCTGTCGCTTTATCTCGCCATCTATCCGGCAATGGTGACCGGGCTGGCCTGGAGGTTCGGCGAAAAGAGCCGCGTCGCGCTGGTGCTGGCGTTGGCCGGCGGCTGGGCAATAACCGAATGGCTACGCGCGACCATGTTCACTGGGTTTGCCTGGAATCCGCTGGCCGCCAGCGCGGTCGATCAGATTGATCGACTGGTACCCTTGGTCGGTACCTACGGGGCATCATCATTCCTGGTCTTTGGCTACGGCGCCTGCTGGTTGCTTTCCAAAAGGGAAATACGACCTTTGATTGTCTGGGGTGTATTGGGATTAATCGGTTCATTGGCGACCGGCTTAGGCCCGGCCAAGCCAGAGCAGGGACGCTCTCGCCCCATCCGCATCATCCAGCCCAACATCGGCCAGCAGGACAAATGGCGACCGGGATTTGAAGACCAATCTTCCCGTCGCCTCGAGTTGCTGACCATCAAGGGGCCACCGGTCACGCGATTGATCTTTTGGCCGGAGGCAGCAGTAACCGCGCCGCTCGAGGACGGCCGCATCGCCGCGCAAAGACTCGCCGAGGACGAGCGCCTTGCCGCTACCCGGGCAATGGGAATCGGCGACGTGCTCTTGACCGGCGCACTTTCGCTCACGTCCCACGATGGGGTGAACGTCGATGGCGCAACCAACAGCGTCTATGTGCTTGAGCCGCTCGGGCGCATCCGCGGCCGCTACGACAAGGCGCATCTGGTTCCCTATGGCGAATATTTGCCAATGCGACCGCTATTGTCGGCAATCGGGCTGTCGCGATTGGCGCCCGGGGACATCGACTTTGCCAGCGGACCTGGACCTCGCACGATCCAGCTGCCGGGCAATTGGGGCAAGGCCGGCTTCCAACTTTGCTACGAGATTATTTTCTCGGGACAGGTGGTCGACCGAAACAACCGCCCGGACTTTATTTTCAATCCGTCAAACGATGCCTGGTTTGGCCGGTGGGGGCCGCCGCAACACCTCGCCCAGGCCAGGCTCAGGGCCGCCGAGGAGGCGCTGCCCGTGATCCGCTCGACCCCGACCGGGATCAGCGCGCTGATCGATGCCGACGGCAAGCTCATCAAGGCGATCCCGTGGCAGCAGGCCGGAATAATCGATGCCCGGCTGCCAAATCCCGGCCAGCCCACCATCTTTGCACGCTTCGGCAACATCATCCCGCTGGCGCTCGGCTTCATGCTGCTCATCGCCGCGATTGCGCTCGACCGCCGCGCTCGCTACAGGCGCATATAAGGATTCCTTTATATCCTTCTTTTCCGCAGTTTTCTGCCAAAGGTTGAACGTCTTTCCATGCGCACCTCCTTTCTCTTCACATCCGAATCGGTTTCCGAAGGCCACCCCGACAAGGTCGCCGACCAGATCAGCGACGCCATCGTCGACCTGTTCCTGTCGAAAGACCCGGAGGCGCGCGTCGCGTGCGAGACGATGACGACCACGCAAAAGGTCGTGCTCGCCGGCGAAATTCGCGGCAAGGGAATCATGGACGAGGCCGGCAACTGGGCTCCCGGCGTCCGTGAGGAAATCGAGACTGCGGCCCGCGAGACGGTGAAGCGGATCGGCTATGAACAGGCCGGCTTCCATTGGCAGACCTTCGACTTTGCAAACCATCTGCATCCGCAGTCGGCTCACATCGCGCGGGGCGTGGATGCGACCGGCAACAAAGATGAGGGCGCCGGCGACCAGGGCATCATGTTCGGCTTTGCGTGCGACGAAACTCCCGACCTGATGCCGGCGGCCCTGGATTACAGCCACAAGATCCTGCAGCGCATGGCCGACGACCGTCATGCGGGGAATGCGCCTTTCCTGGAGCCCGACGCCAAGAGCCAGGTCACGCTCCGTTTCGAGAATGGAAAGCCGGTCGAGGCAACCGCTATCGTGGTCTCCACCCAGCATGCCAAGGGCTATGACGAGGGCGACAAGGAGGCCGAACTCCACGCCTATGTGAAGCAGGTCGTCGTTGACGTCCTGCCGGCCGGAATGGTCACGGCCAACACCGTCTACCACATCAACCCGACCGGCAGCTTCGAGATCGGCGGGCCGGACGGCGACGCCGGTATCACCGGCCGCAAGATCATCGTCGACACTTATGGCGGCGCCGCACCTCACGGCGGCGGCGCATTCAGCGGCAAGGACCCGACCAAGGTAGACCGATCCGCGGCTTACGCCGCGCGCTACCTGGCGAAGAACATCGTCGCAGCGGGCCTCGCTACGCGCTGCACCATCCAGCTAGCCTATGCGATTGGCGTCAGCGCGCCCCTGTCGCTCTATGTCGACACACATGGCACCGGAACGGTCGGTGATGACCAGATCGAAACTGCGATCGGCCGGATCGATAAGCTGGGCGGCCTGACGCCCCGCGGCATCCGCACGCACCTCAGCCTCAACAAGCCGATTTATTCGGCAACGGCGGCCTATGGTCACTTCGGGCGCAAGCCCGAAGGCGATCATTTCCCTTGGGAAAAGACCGACCTGGTCGAGGATCTCAGGGCGGCGCTGGCTGAATCAGCGACGGTGGCCGCCTAAGCTAGGGCGCGCCTTCATGATGGCACTCAAGGAAGGCGACCCGACCACCCTCAACCGGCTATACGGCCGATCGAGCGGACATAAGCTGCGCAAGAGCCAGTCCGAGCTGGTCGAGACATTGCTGCCCGCCATCGCTGTGCCGGAAGACGGCGAGATCTCCGCCCAGCGGCTGTTCGGTGACCACCGCCCGCTCCACCTAGAAATCGGGTTCGGCGGCGGCGAGCACCTCGCCTATCGTGCCGACCTGCTGCCCGATCACGGGTTCATCGGCTGCGAGCCCTTCCTCAACGGTGTTGCCCAGGCGCTCGGCCATATCCGTGACCAGCGGCTTGCCAATGTTCGGATCCACATGGGTGACGCGCTGGACGTGCTACGCCGCTTGCCGGATCAATCCTTGACCATGATCTATCTTTTGCATCCCGACCCCTGGCCCAAGGCGCGTCACGCCAAGCGGCGAATGATGAACGACGGGCCGCTCGACCTGATCGCCGCCAAGATGAAGCCTGGGGGAGAGTTCCGGCTTGCAACTGACGATCCGACCTATTTGAACTGGTCGCTGACGGTCATGCAGCGCCATGCCCATCAGTTCGAGTGGGCGGTCCAGGAGCCGGGCGAATGGCTGCACTATCCGTCCGGCTGGCTGGAAACACGTTATGCCGCCAAGGCGCGTCGCGAAGGCCGGGCGCCGCACCAGTTCCGTTACCGGCGGCTTGGCTAAGGCGCCTGGCGCCTCTAGGTTCACGGCATGGACGTTAAAGACTCCGTCCTTGCCGCGATCGGCAACACGCCGCTGATCAAGCTAAGGCGCGCATCGGAAGAGACCGGCTGCACCATCCTCGGCAAAGCCGAGTTCATGAACCCCGGCCATTCGGTCAAGGACCGCGCCGCACTCGGGATCATTACCGACGCGATCGAACGCGGCGAACTTAGGCCTGGGGGACTGATCGTTGAGGGAACCGCGGGCAATACGGGCATCGGCCTCGCCATTGTCGCGAACGCACTGGGCATGAAGACGGTGATCGTCATCCCCGAAACGCAGGCCCGGGAGAAGAAGGACACGCTTCGCTCGCTTGGAGCAATGCTGCTTGAGGTGCCCGCTGTACCCTACAGGAATGACAATAATTATGTGAAGGTCGCCGGCCGGACTGCCCAGCGGCTGGCGCGCGAGCATCCTCATGGCGCCATCTTCGCCAACCAGTTCGACAATGTCGCCAATCGCGATATTCACGTGCGGACGACTGGTCCGGAAATCTGGGAGCAGACCGACGGCAAGGTCGATGCCTTCGTCAGCGCCATCGGTACCGGGGGCACCCTTGCTGGTGTCGCGCAGGCGCTGCGTGACCGCAATCCGGGCGTCGCCATTGCCCTGGCCGACGTGCCCGGGGCGGCGATGCACAGCTATTACACCACCGGGGAATTGAAAGCGGAGGGCAGCTCGATCACCGAAGGAATCGGCCAGGGCCGCGTGACCGCCAACCTGGAGGGGTTCAAGCCGGATCACAGCTTCTTCATTCCCGACGCGGAAAGCCTGGATATCGCATATCGACTCTTGAAGGAGGAAGGGCTGGCGCTTGGCCTTTCTTCGGGCGTCAACGTCGCGGGTGCGATCCGCCTGGCCCGCGAGCTTGGGCCGGGCAAGACTATCGTCACCATGCTTTGCGATCCGGCGACCCGCTATCAATCGCGGCTTTTCAACCCTGAATTCCTGCATTCCAAGGGCCTGCAACCACCGGATTGGCTCGAAAATCCGGAATCCGTCGAACCGGCATTCGCCTGAAACAATCTGAAGAGTATAGGCCCGCCATATCGCGACTCAGCGGAGGGATGATCAATGACGCTTTCGATCGGCAGCGTGGCGCCGGACTTTTCGGCCGAAACCACCCAGGGAAACATCAACTTTCATGATTGGATCGGCGACAGTTACGCCATCCTCTTTTCCCATCCGAAGGACTACACGCCAGTCTGCACGACCGAACTCGGCTATATGGCCGGCCTCGCGGACGAATTCGCTAAGCGCAACACCAAGATCATCGGCCTGTCTGTCGACAAGATCGGCGATCATGAAGGCTGGGCGCAGGACATCAAGGATGTCACCGGCAATGACGTGAATTTCCCGATTATCGGCGATCATGACCTCAAGGTCGCGAAGCTCTACAACATGCTTCCCGCCGACGCCGGCGAAACATCGGAGGGCCGTACCGCCGCCAATAATGCGACGGTGCGGACCGTTTACATTATCGGCCCGGACAAGCTCATCAAGGCGATGCTGATCTATCCAATGAGCACCGGCCGCAACTTTGACGAAGTGCTGCGCCTGCTCGACAGCATTCAGCTGACGGCGAGGCATGCGGTCGCGACGCCGGTCAACTGGAAGCAAGGCGAGGATTGCATCATCGTCCCGTCGCTGAACGATGAGGCGGCACGCGAAAAATTCCCGGGCGGCTGGAAAACGGTAAAACCCTATCTTCGCACGGTGCCTCAGCCAGTCGATGAGCCGCAAACTGTCGATTAATCGTAAGTGCGAATAATCGCCCGCGACAGCAACCGGTCTTCCAGCGAATAGTAGAGGTGGATCAACCCATCCGGCTGGAGGATCGCGGACGCGGCGAAGGCGATGTCCGTCGCGGCCCGGTCCGTTGCCGGTGGAGGCATCAGCAAGGGTTCCACCCCACGGCCGGTAATGCAATTGCAAGATTGGTCGAATGTGATCCAGCCGATGCGCCAGCGTGCGTCATTTGTCGCGCCATTGTAGAACATTACCGGATCGCGGTCTGGGCACTGGATGATCGGTCCCGGCGACAGGTGCCAATTGTCCCAGTTATCCTCGCGTATCGGCACCATTTCGTCCATGGCCGCCCATTCCCCGCCCAGCTCGTCGGCCTTGGCCATCCCGATGCGAGAGGCTCCGTTACGCGCGAATTCATAGAATAGCCGCCAGCTCTTGTCGGGTGCTTCCAGTAGGGTCGCTTCCTTGAAGTTTCCTTCGCCCTCCGGCGCTTTCAGGACCACCTCACGCTTGGTCAGGGAATAAGGGTCGGGGCCCGTTGCCAGCAACATCGAACCTTGGCGGCGATCGCGAAGGACTCCAGTGTAATAGACCATGATGCCGTCATCGGTCTGGACCACCGTCGGGTCCTCGACCCCTCCGAAATCGATCGATTCAGGCCCAGGCATGATCACTGGCCGCGGGTCCATATGGAACGTAAGGCCATCTTCAGAGGAACCGCACCAGATGGTGCCTGTTGGATCCTCATAGGCCAACGGATTTGGCACCCCGCGCATCATCATCCAGAGCTGGCCGTCGTTTGCCCGCCAGACATAGGGGCTCATCCAATCCATCGACTTCAATGGCTCGGCAGCGATCAGCCAGACCGTCTCCACCTGTTCGACGACATAGGCGACCATGATCAGGCCCCCTGCCCCAGGGTCAGTGACAGCGCTCCATCGATGGTTACCGTCGCGCCCGTGATATAGTCAGCGGCCGGGGACAGCAGGAACGCCACCAGCTCGGCCACCTCTTCGGGTCGCCCGGCGCGGCCCCATGGAATAGCGGCTTCGCTTTTGCGGAGTTCATCGGGGTTATCGATTTCGCGCTGGTTCATTGGCGTCAGGATCATGCCCGGCGCCACCCCGTTGACCGCGACCTTCCGCGGCGCCAGTTCCAATGCAAGCGTACGCGTCAATTGGGACAAGCCACCCTTCGCCGCATCATAATCGGTACCGCCGGCACGGGGCGCGAACTCGTGGATCGACGAAATATTGACGATCCTGCCAGTGGCTCCTTTCAAGCGCCTCACGAATTCTCGGCAGGTCAGGAACGGACCTGCCAGGTCGGTTGCGAGGGTCGCCTGGAACTGTTGAAGCTCTATCTGATCGACCGGCTTGCCGGCCATGTCCACGCCCGCCGAATTCACCAGCCAGTCCGCGGACCCCAACTCCTCGGCTGCGTCAAACAAGGCGATGACATCGGCTTCCCGGCCGACGTCGCATTGGACCGAGGTTCCGTGCCGACCCTGTTCACGAACCGCGGCGAGGACCTTGTCTGCCGCCATCCGGTCGGTGTGATAGCTGATCGCGATGTCTGCACCGCCCATCGCGAGGCGCACTGCGCACGCTGCCCCGATGCCCGACTCCCCGCCGGTCACCACGCCAACCGTCATCTTGGATCGAGCCTCAGGAGCCGCCCCTTGTCTTCGAGTAGATAGACGCTGCCGTCCGGCCCCTGGTCGACCGCGCGGATGCGTTGCCCCATTGGCCAGTGATCGGCCTTTCGCGCCTTGTCGCCGTCAATGTCGATGCGGATGAGCGCCTCGCCCGACAGTGCCCCGACCAGCGCATCTCCCTTCCACCGGGGAAATTTGTTGCCGGAGTAGATGAGCAATGCGCCCGGTGAGATGGACGGCGTCCACCAGATTTTCGGTGCTTCATAACCATCTCCAGGCTTGTGATCGGGGATTTCGGCACCGCCATAATGGCTGCCGTTCGAAACGCGCGGCCAGCCATAGTTTTTCCCCGGCAGGATCAGGTTGATCTCGTCGCCACCCTCGGGCCCCATTTCGCTTTCCCAAAGCCGTCCATCCGGCGCGAATTGTAGGCCAAGGCCATTGCGGTGGCCCATGGTCCAGAATTCAGCGGCAATGCCGCCGCGTGACGCAAAGGGATTGCCGGGCGCCGGCGCGCCTTCGTCGGTCAGGCGCAGGACCTTGCCGAGATTGACGTTCATATCCTGCGCCGGCTGCATTTTCTGCCGCTCGCCCGAAGTGAGGTAGAGATATCCATCGGGGCCAAAGGCAATACGATGCGAGAAATGGCCGTCGCCGGTGACCTTGGGTCGCTGCCGCCAGATCACCTTGAAGCCCTTGAGCGCGGGCGACGAAGGATGGGAGAGATCGAGCGTCCCATAGCCTAGCGCGGCGCCGCTGGTGCCGTTTGGCCCGGCCTCGACAAAGCTGAGATAGATCCGCCGGTTTCCAGCAAAGTCGGGGTGCGGCATGACATCGCCAAGCCCGCCCTGTCCCGCGACGACGACCGTTGGCGCGCCCGAAACCGCCGTCCGCTTGCCATTGGTCACGTCGACCAGCCACAGCCTGCCCTCCCTCTCGGTCAGCAATGCGGCGTTGGTCAGCGGCACGCCGCTGCCGGGCAGGAAGGCCATGGCCCAGGGTGTGCTGAATTCGGCAATTTCCGTGACCGTGAAAGGAGGTGCATCTGAAGAATCTGATTGCGCGGAACTTTGGGACTGGCATGCAGCAAGCATGGCGGCCGCAAGTCCTGCTTGTAAAAGCGTTCGGCTCATCCGATCTTTCCCCTTACGAACAGGGCGAACCGAAGGACTTGCATGAACAAGGTCGGCCTTCTGTCGCTCGCAACCGCGCTTCCTCCGGACATTGTCGAGCAAGGCGTCGCCAAAACCAAGGCGCGCGAATTTTACGGCGGTAGCAAGGCGGTCTTCGACCGGTTGTCGGGCGTTTTCGACAATGCAGGCATCGCCCAGCGGCACATCGTGGCGCCGATCGGCTGGTATGAAGGCCATCATGGCTGGAAGGAACGCAACCGGCTTTATCTGGATGCATCCGACGCCCTTTTTCGCGAGGCTGCGGCCAAGGCTATCGAGCTGGCCGGTCTGAAGCCGCAGGATATCGACGGCGTCGTAATGGTCTCCACCACCGGCATCGCCACGCCTAGTCTGGAAGCGCGCAACGGGCCGGCGACCGGCCTGCGCGACGACATTCGCCGCGTTCCGGTCTTCGGCCTGGGCTGCGCCGGCGGCGTTAACGGCCTCGCCACTGCCGCGCGTCTCGCGGCAGCGGAGCCAGGAACGCGCTGGCTGTTCGTCACGATCGAAACCTGCTCCATCGCCATCCGACTGGACAGCGACGATCCGGCCGCGATTGTCGCGACGGCCCTGTTCGGTGACGGGGCGGCTGCGGCCGTACTCGAGGCGGGCAAAGCCGGCATCGCCACAATCACCGGTTCCGGTGAGCGCATGTGGCCCGACACGCTCAACATCATGGGCTGGCGGGTCGAGGATCCGGGCCTCGCCGTGGTGTTCGACCGGGCCATTCCACCCTTCGTTGAGAACGAACTTGCGGGTGCGGTCGATGGCATGTTGGCAACTATGGGTGCCAAGCGGACCGAAATCGACCGCTTCTGCTGCCATCCCGGCGGCGTAAAGGTGATCGATGCGATCGAAACCGCGCTGGAATTGCCGGTTGGAACGCTCGACCTGGAGCGGGACGTGCTCAATGATTGCGGTAATATGAGCGCGCCAACCGTGCTATTCGTGCTGGATCGGCTGATCGCCCGCGGCCTGCCGGAGCAGACGATGCTCACTGCTTTCGGTCCAGGCTTCACCTGCGCCGGAATGCTGCTGGAGCGCGAATGAGCTGGGCGGCGGTCGCGATATTGAGCTTCGTCACGTTGCAGCGCCTGGTCGAATTGCCGATCGCCCAGGCCAATCAGCGCCGCCTGATCGCAGAGGGTGGCCACGAGATCGGAGCGAGCCATTATCCCTATATTGTCGCCCTCCATGCCTGCTGGCTGCTTGCGCTATGGTGGTTGGCCCCCGGCCGCCCCATCGACGTCGTGTTTCTAGGTCTGTTCGTCGTCATCGAGGCGGGTCGCCTATGGGTGCTGTGGACCCTGGGCCGGCGCTGGACGACGCGGATCATCGTCGTTCCCGGAGAGCAACTGGTTGCTCGCGGGCCCTTCCGCTTCGTCCATCATCCCAATTATCTGGTCGTTTTCGGCGAAATCGCGGTGCTGCCCCTGGTCTTTGGGCTGTGGCAGGTCGCGGTGATCTTTTCGATCCTCAACGCGATCATTTTGGCCGTCCGGATTCGTGCCGAAGATCACGCCTTAGGCCGCTGACTCTATCCGCTTGCGACTCCGGTGGGACGCGCCTATATCGCCTTCACTTCCTCGACATCGCCAGATGCTGAGGCTGGGCCGGGGTCGGCCCAGCGCCGGAAGAGTTTGGGTATTTGAACTGAGGTCCGTTTGACTGACGCTGTCGCCATCGCTCAACTGATCGAGCCCGCCGTCAAGGAATTGGGCTTCGACCTCGTGCGCGTGGCGATGATCGGCGGCACGTCGGACCCGACCTTGCAGGTGATGGCCGAGAGGCCCGAAACGCGCCAGCTCAACCTCGACGATTGCCAGGCGCTTTCACGCAAATTGTCGGAAGTGCTGGATGCCGAGGAAGCTGCGGGGCGCGACCCATTCGACGGCAGCTATCGGCTCGAGGTTTCCTCGCCCGGCATTGATCGCCCGCTGACACGCCAAAGCGATTATGCCGACTGGGCTGGCCATGAGGCCCGCCTCAAGCTGGCCGAAACGCTGCAGGGCGCGAAGCAGCTGTCGGGCATGATCGAAGGCATCGACGGCAACATCGTCTCGATCGCCACGCCCAAGGGGGTCCGCGAAGTCCCGTTCGAATCTATTGCGTCGGCCAAGTTGCTCTTGACCGACAAGCTCATCAACGCCACCGCGCCGCTCAGCACCGAAGGCGCCGATTTGATCAAGACGGAAGGTTGAACGATATGGCCACTGCTGCACCTGCTGCCGCTACTGCCAACAAGGCCGAGCTGCTTGCTATCGCCGATGCAGTCGCGCGCGAAAAGCTTATCGACAAGGGCATTGTCATCGAGGCGATGGAAGACGCGATCCAGCGTGCCGCCCGCGCCCGCTACGGTGCCGAGAACGATATCCGCGCCAAGCTGGACCCGAACACCGGCGACCTTCGACTGTGGCGCGTGCTCGAGGTGGTCGAAGAGGTCGACGACTATTTCAAGCAGGTTGACCTGAAGGGCGCGCAGAAGCTCAAGGCCGATGCCGCCGTTGGCGACTTCATCGTCGATCCGCTGCCGCCGATCGAGTTCGGCCGCATCGCCGCCCAGGCGGCCAAGCAGGTTATTTTCCAGAAGGTCCGCGATGCGGAGCGCGAACGCCAGTTCGAAGAATTCAAGGACCGCGCCGGCGAGGTCATCACCGGTGTCGTCAAGCGGGTGGAATTCGGCCACGTTGTCGTCGACCTGGGCCGGGCCGAGGGCGTCATCCGCCGCGACCAGCAAATTCCGCGCGAAATGGTTCGCGTCGGTGACCGCATTCGATCGCTGATCATGTCGGTCCGCCGCGAAACCCGTGGTCCGCAGATTTTCCTTTCCCGCGCGCATCCCGACTTCATGAAGAAGCTGTTCGCGCAGGAAGTGCCGGAGATTTACGACGGCATCATCGAGATCAAGGCCGCTGCCCGTGACCCGGGTTCGCGCGCCAAGATCGGCGTGATCAGCTACGACAGCTCGATCGATCCCGTGGGCGCCTGCGTCGGCATGAAGGGCAGCCGCGTTCAGGCCGTGGTCCAGGAATTGCAGGGCGAGAAGATCGACATCATCCCCTGGAGCGAGGACACGGCAACGTTCGTCGTCAATGCGCTCCAGCCGGCGACGGTCAGCCGCGTCGTGATCGACGAAGAGGAAAGCCGGATCGAGGTGGTGGTACCCGACGACCAGCTCTCCCTGGCGATCGGCCGCCGCGGCCAGAACGTCCGCCTCGCCTCGCAGCTGACGAGTTCGCAAATCGACATTTTGACCGAGGCGGACGCGAGCGAGAAGCGCCAGCGCGAATTTGTCGAGCGGTCCGAGATGTTCCAGAACGAGCTGGACGTTGATGAAACCCTGGCCCAGCTGCTGGTCGCCGAGGGCTTCACCAGCCTGGAGGAAGTTGCCTACGTCGGACTTGATGAAATCGCCTCGATCGAAGGCCTCGATGATGAAATTGCAGTCGAGCTGCAGAGCCGTGCCACTGAGGCGCTCGAACGTCGCGAGGCTGCGGCCCGCGAGGAACGCCGGAAGCTTGGCGTCGAAGATGCTCTGGCAGAATTGCCCTACCTTACTGAGCAGATGCTGGTGACCTTGGGCAAGGCCAACATCCGCACCTTGGACGATCTTGCGGACCTTGCGACCGACGAGCTCATCCAAAAGAAGCGTGCCGAGCCGCGCCGCCGGGCAGAGACCAGCAAGCGAAGCGAGGAAAAGGCCGGGCTCCTGGCCGATTATGGCCTGACCGAAGAGCAAGGCAATGAGATCATCATGGCCGCTCGCGCTCACTGGTTTGAGGACGAGCCCGCAGCAACCCCGTCTGGTGAGGAGGACGCGGTTGCGGAAAAGGAGCAATGATCCGCTAGAAGCGCACGTTCCGGAGCGCACTTGCATCCTCTCGCGGCGAACAGCCTCGCGAGAGGATCTGATCCGGCTTGCACTTGGTCCTGACGGCCAGGTCGCCCCGGATGTCCGCGCCCGGGCGCCAGGCCGCGGTGCTTGGATCGGGGTCGGGCGACGGGCGTTTGACGAGGCCAATGCCAAGGGCAAGCTCAAGGGCGCGCTATCGCGGGCGTTCAAGACCAGCGAGCTCCAAGTAGCAGAAGATCTGGGTGAACGGGTGGAAACCGCGCTTCGCCAGCAGGTTCTGGACCGGCTCGGCCTTGAGGCGCGCAGCGGAACGCTGATCAATGGCTCGGAAAGGGTTGAGCAGGCCGCCCGACAGGGCAAGGTCCAGCTTTTGATCCATGCCGCGGATGCCGGAGAGGACGGGTGCAGGAGCCTGGACCAGGCCTGGCGGGTCGGCGGGGGAGGCAAATCGGGGTTGGTTTTCCCCGAAGGGCGCACCATCTTATCCGTGGCGCTGGGCCGCGAGAACGTGGTACATATCGCCTTGACCGATGCAGCCGCCGCAAGGCGTGTGCTTCATGCCATCAACCGGTGGCAAGCTTTCATTGATCCCGATGCTGGGCTAGAGCGCGCGCCCAATAGCGCAAATAGGGCCGCGGGGCCGAGCGCGGCCGACGAATTTGTAGACGAAGGAAACGCATGACCGACCAGAGTGACAAGCCCAAGCTTGGGACCCGGCCTCCGCTGGGCCTGAAGCGCACGGTCGAGACGGGCAAGGTGAAGCAGAGCTTCAGCCATGGCCGCTCGAACACCGTCGTGGTCGAGGTCAAGAAGCGTCGTATCCTGGGCAAGCCGGGCGAAGCTCCTGCGCCCGAGCCCAAGGTCGAGGCTGCCGCGCCGGCACCGGCGGCGCGTCCCGCTTCGCCTGCGCCAAAGCCCGCTGCGCCGAAGCGGCCGGTCGATGACATCACCGCTCGCAAGGAAATGCAGGAGCGACTGCTGCGAGAGGCCGAAGAATCGCGCATGACCGCGCTCGAAGATGCCCGCCGTCGCGAAGACCGCTCCAAGCAGGAACAGTCCGAAGACGAGAAGCGCCGCGCCGAGGAAAATCGGAAGGCCGAGGAAGCGGCAGTGATGGCTGCCGAGCGGGCCACAGAGGAAGCAGTCGATGCCGAGCGCTTCGCCGCCGAAGAGGTCGCACAGGCCGCCGCTGCGCCGGCGGCGCGCGAGGACCAGGAGGATGAACGAGCTTTCCGCCGCCCTGCGTCTGCGCCATCCCACGCCCCGAAACGGCCGCAGCCCGCACATCCGGGTGCCAACCGCGGCCGTGACGATCGCCGCCATGCCGGCAAGCTGACGGTCAGCCGTGCGCTATCCGGTGAGGATGACAACCGCGCCCGCAGCCTAGCCGCGCTCCGCCGCGCGCGGGAGAAGGAAAAGCGCGCCCATCAGGCCGCCGGTCCTTCAGCCAAGCAATATCGCGATGTCGATGTCCCCGAGGCGATCACCGTGCAGGAACTCGCCAAGCGCATGGGCGAACGCGGTGCCGACTTGGTCAAATCCCTGTTCAAGATGGGAACGCCGGTCACGATCACCGAGACGATCGACCAGGACACCGCCGAACTGCTGATCGAGGAATTCGGCCACCGCATCAACCGCGTCTCCGAATCCGACGTTGACATCCAGGCCGAAACGGATGTCGATTCACCGGAAACGCTGCGGCCGCGCCCCCCCGTGGTGACGATCATGGGCCATGTCGATCACGGCAAGACGTCGCTGCTGGACGCCATTCGCGGCGGCAATGTCGTGTCGGGCGAAGCCGGCGGCATTACCCAGCATATCGGCGCCTATCAGGTCACCCTGAAGGACAAGTCGAAAGTTACCTTCCTCGACACACCGGGCCACGAGGCGTTCACCGAAATGCGTGCCCGCGGCGCCAACGTCACGGACATCGTCGTGCTGGTGGTGGCGGCCGATGACGGCCTGAAGCCTCAGACCATCGAGGCGATCAACCACACCAAGGCGGCCGGCGTGCCAATGATCGTCGCGATCAACAAGATCGACAAGCCCGACGCTACCCCGCAGAAGGTCCGCGAGGAATTGCTGCAGCACGAAATTATCGTCGAGCAGATGGGCGGCGACGTACAGGACGTCGAGGTTTCGGCACTGAAGAAGACCAACCTGGATGGTCTTTTGGAAGCAATCAGCCTTCAGGCAGAAATCCTCGAACTCAAGGCCAACCCGGACCGCGCGGCGGAAGCCACCGTCGTCGAGGCAAAGCTCGACAAGGGCCGGGGCCCCCTTGCGACAGTGCTGGTCCAGCGCGGTACCTTGAAGGTCGGCGACGTGATTGTAGTCGGCGCGGCGTCTGGCAAGGTCCGCGCCATGATCGACGACCATGGCCGCCAGGTAAAGGAGGCGCCGCCCTCCTTCCCGGTCGAAGTACTCGGCCTAGGCGCCGTACCGTCAGCCGGTGACCAGCTGACCGTGGTGGAGAATGAGGCGCGAGCCCGCGAGGTTGGCGCCTATCGCCAGTCGGTGCTCGACAAGAAGCGGACCACTTCCGCGCCGGTCAGCCTTGAGCATATGTTCGCCAACCGGGCCTCGACGACGATCGAGTTTCCAATGGTCATCAAGGCCGACGTGCAAGGCTCGGCGGAAGCGATCGTCAGCGCGGTGAACAAGATATCGACCGACGAAATCCGGGTGCGCGTGCTGCACTCCGGCGTCGGCGCGATCACGGAAAGCGACGTTACCCTGGCCGCCTCGACGGGCGCGCCGATCATCGGCTTCAACGTCCGCCCCAACGCCAAGGCGCGTGAAACGGCTGAGCGAAACAAGGTCGAGCTACGCTATTACGATGTCATCTATCACCTCACCGACTGGGTGAAGGGTGCGATGGCCGGCGAGCTCGGGCCTGAGATCATCGAAACGGTCGTCGGCCGCGCCGAGGTCAAGGAAGTCTTTCCGGCCGGCAAGCGTGACAAGGCGGCCGGTCTCCTGGTGCTCGAAGGCGTCATCCGCAAGGGGCTGCATGCGCGCCTCACCCGTGAAGACGTTATCGTCAGCAAGACGACCATCTCATCGCTCCGGCGCTTCAAGGACGACGTCAAAGAGGTCAACGCCGGAATGGAGTGCGGCGTATTGCTTGCCGACACCAACGACATCAAGCCGGGCGACAACCTCGAGGTATTCGAGACCGAGGAGCGCGCGCGGACGCTGTAGATGCGCACCAAGGAAACTGCCGAGGGACGTTCAGTCCGCCTGCTTCGCGTCGGCGAGCAGGTGCGCCATGTGCTGAGCGAAATTCTCCAGCGCGGCGATGTGCATGATGACACCCTCGCCAGCCACCTCATCTCGATCACCGAAGTGCGCATGTCGCCGGACCTGCGCCATGCTACGGTGTTCGTGAAGCCGCTGCTCGGCCAGGACGAGGAGGCGGTGCTGAAAGCGCTGCGCACCCACACTGCCTATCTGCAGCGCGAGGTCGCCGGAAAGGTCCGGACCAAATATGCGGCGAAGCTCAAATTCCTCGCCGACGAGAGTTTCGATGAGGGCGGCCGCATAGACACTCTCCTCCGCTCCAGCCATGTGGCGCAGGACCTCGAACAGGAATGATCCCGCTCGACGCGCCCATGTCGGGCGATCGCTGCCGCGCCGAGCTGTTTGAAGAGAAATGGCGCAAGCAGCTGAAGGCCGTCTGCGCAGAGGATGGCGAGATCTGGCAGATTTACGCTAATAATTTCGGTCCTGACGGTTTCGACGATAGCATCGCGCTTTACCGCAGCACCTCACGGAATCGCACCTTCGTCCTGTTCGAAGGTGACGAACTTGCGGGCATGTCGAGTTTCCTCGGCACCGACGAAGGTCGCGGCGTGCTCGAAATCGGCGGAACCTATTACCGCCCGAAATTTCGCGGCACCGGCTTCAATCGGCGGATCAAGGACATGATGCTGCGCCGTGCCTTCGATTGCGGCTTCCGCCGTGTCGAATTCCGGGTGGACGAGCGCAACAAGCGCAGCCAGGCAGCAATGGCCAAGCTGGGCGCGGTGCGCGAAGGCGTGATGCGCGCCGACCGGATTACCTGGACCGGCCACGTACGCGATACAGTGCTATTCTCGATCCTTAAGGACGAGTGGGGGGAATGAAGGCGTGAATAACAAAATGCTGTGGGATGTAGCCACGTGGCTCGTCCCACTGATCATCGCGATTGTATTTCATGAAGTGTCGCACGGCTTGGTCGCCAATGCCTTGGGGGATCCGACCGCCAAGCAGCGCGGACGGTTGACATTCAATCCGGTGAAGCATGTCGATCCGTTCGGCACGCTGCTACTGCCGATGGTTTTGGCAATCAGCGGAGCTCCGATTTTCGGCTGGGCCAAGCCGGTTCCTGTGGTCAGCAAGCGGCTGCGCAATCCGCGGTTCGACATGGTGCTGGTGGCCTTGGCCGGCCCGGGAATGAACCTGCTGCTGGCCGCCGCCACGGCCGCATTGATCGCACTGATTGTGGCCATGGACCCGCAGGGCTCGCTGTGGGCTTTCGTGGTGCAGAATCTGGTGAATTTCCTGGCGATCAACATCTTCCTCGCCCTCTTCAACCTCATTCCCTTGCCTCCGTTCGACGGTGGCCACGTCGTCGAAGGCTTGCTGCCACCCAGTCTGGCCGTGCATTATGCCAAGTTGTGGCGTTACGGCCTTCTGCTGCTGATCTTGTTGTTGCTGGTCATACCAAGACTGTTTCCGGATGCCGATATTGTCGACCGACTGGTGGGTCCGCCGGTCGATTGGGTAATCCGGGCTCTCCTTCCCGGCGCCTTGCTCCGGTAACGATGGGCTGTATTCCGGTGCGCGAGCGAATAGACTGACACCATGGTTCCAACGCGACTCCTCGGATTATTGCTGCTCCTCGCGGCCTCCTCCTCGCCGGCCAAGGCGCCGGGCCTGACCGTTAAGACGGGCGAAAGCTGGCTCTTTTCGCTTTACCGCGGCGAACCCGTTCGCCCGCACAAGGCCGCGCCACAGACGAAGCCTGGTCCCGGCCAGGTCATGGTGACCGTAACATCGATGATGGGCACCACCATGACCATCAGCAGCAATAACCCGGTCGCCTATAGCTATCAGGCCGAGTTGGTGGGGGTCGACAAGGCGGTTGCGGCGCGGTCCTGCACCTTGCCCGCGAATGGACGCCTGTCGTTCGAGCATTGGCCGCAGAAAGCGATTGCCGTCCGACTAAGCCGCTTCCGGATCGCCGGCAAAGACGGAGCTTGCCCGTAAACCTCGATGGCCAAGCTCTATTTCTACTATGCCGCGATGAACGCGGGGAAGTCGACCACCTTGCTCCAGGCCGATTTCAATTATCGCGAGCGCGGCATGCAAACCATGTTGTGGACCGCAGCGCTCGACGAGCGGGCGGGGACCGGCATGATCGGCTCGCGGATCGGACTGGAAGCGGATGCCAATCAATACTTGGATGATACCAACCTGTTCGAGGCGGTCGTCAGGGAGCTGATCAAGCGAAAGCTCGACTGCATCCTGGTGGATGAGGCGCAGTTCCTATCGCGCGATCAGGTGCTTCAGCTCTGCCGGATTTCCGACGAACTCAAGATCCCAATCCTCTGCTACGGCCTGCGCACCGATTTCCTCGGCAATCTATTTCCCGGATCGGCTGCGTTGCTGGCCCTTGCCGACGCGCTTATCGAATTGAAAGCGGTTTGCGAGTGCGGTCGCAAGGCGACTATGAACTTGCGAGTCGATGCGGAAGGCGCCGCCGTTGCGGCCGGCGCGCAGACCGAGATTGGCGGCAACGACCGCTATGTGGCGCTCTGCCGAAAGCATTTCTTCGAAAGGCTCAAGGAAAGTGAAGCGCGACAGCTACGCCTCGCCATCCCGCGCTAGGTTAGTCACTCTTCATCGTCATCGTAGCTGACCGGTAGGTCGGCATCGCGGTCCGGCAACCATCGCCAGAGAAGGGCGACGTTTGAAGCCGCTCCGCAAACCTGCAACAGACCTGCCGACAGGATCATGGCCGCTGGCTCGCCGCTTCGTAACGCCAGATAAATGGCTGTGAGCAACGTACCGAGGCTGAACGCGATAAACCCGCCGAGATGGTGCGGAACGTAAGGCTCCAGCCTGCCATGCCAGTTAAGTCCCCGGCTGGTCCGAGCAGCGGCATTTCCGAGCGGCCCAAACACGGCGAGCAGCGATTTGGTCAACCGATAGGTCAGCAGGCGTCGCCCGAGGATGACGGTGTAGCGCGCAACTTCTCCAAAGCGGAGCGGCTCATCGATCACCACCGCTGGAATGCGCGGTTCTTTCGGCCACCAGCGAAGGACGAGATAGGCAATCCATTCTCTCGCTCCAAAGGCGAGCCCGATCAGCGCCGCCGGCCACCCAATAGCCCAGCCGAACGCGGCGGTAACGAGTCCGCTGCCTGCGAGTGCCAACCGAAAGTAGGGCGAAGCCGTCCGGACGTCGGCAAGACGCCAATAGCGTGCCGGCATGCCAAGAGCGACATAGGGCAGGAAAGACGCGATCTGATGCTGACCGATCGCCTCCATCGCCTCTACCAGCATCGCAACTAGCAGCATCGCGATCACCAAGGCGCCCATCTGGATATTGGCGGCGAACCGCTTGGCTTGACGCCGCACAGGCTTGCTTGCCCCGATGCGAAGTTTGAGCACGGAGGGAGTTGCCAGCCTGGTGGCATATTGGACGGCCCGGATCGCTACAACGGTCGCCAATAGGCGAGCCGTATCCGCGTGTCCGATCGCGAGAATGATGACCGCCCACGTCGCTGCGGTCCCAGCGAGCGGCAGATACTCGCGCCAGGCGAGCTGTTTGAGGCGTTTCTTCCGCTTCACCCCAGCCAGGCGCGGATTGGTTCGCGGCGCGAATGGCTGATTGCCTGTACGAAGCGACCGCCTTGGACCATGATGGAAATCACGCTCCACAGCGCGCATAGCGCAAAGGCTTCGGCGGGCAAGCCGGCGATCAGCCCCACCGTCATGATCAATAGGATGATATTCCGCCGGGAAATGATCATTCGGAAGCGGGAATCGAACTGCTTCCACATGAAGGGATTGATACCGAAACGCGCCTTGAACCCCTTTTCCAGGAAGCGACCAATGACATAGGTGCCCAGAACCACCCAGCAGGACGGCCAGATCCATGCGTGGGCGGGCTCGGCGACGCCAAGGCCATGTGCCAGGCACAGCCACCAAAGCGGGGGATGGATCAAGTCATTGCCATGGTCGAGCCGATTGCCGAAATCGGTCGACGTCAGGGTCACGCGTGCCAGCTTGCCGTCAACCGTGTCGAGCAGGGTCATCAGCCAGGCGGCGACCATGGCTGAGGCTAAATTGCCGACGTAGAATTGCCATCCGGCGACAAAGGTGAGGACCAACCCGACGACTGTCACGGCATTGGGTGAAAGTCCGGCTGCGGCAGCGCCACGCGTCAACCAAAGCGCCGGCTCCGGCCACGCATATTTGGTCACGACGTCGGTCACGCCCTTATAGACGCTGGCAAACAACTTGCGCTCCACAGCCGATTTCGGCTGTTCACCAAGCGCAAGTGCCAGCGGCTCCAGCGTTCGACGAAGCTTGCGGACATAGACCGGGCCGATTGCGTCGGCGCTGATCAGGTGTAGCCCTCCGTCGCCCCGGATTGCCCGCTCGGCCTCGGTGAGTTGCGTTTCACCTACGACTGTCGCCAGCGGGCGACCTCCAGCGGAGGAAATGACGGTCCCCGGATGATCGGCCAGCCAAGCCACGGTGTCGTTCGACAACACTGCGCAGGCATGGGCGACCAGATGTCGATCGCCCAAATCATACGTCTGCCGGCTCAGCCGTTCTGCAGGCTTCATTCCGAACAGGCGTTGGTCGCAGTCACCGACAATCGTAAGCAAGCAGCCGGGTCCTTTTGGGTGGAGCCGCGGACTTATGGTCAAACCTCGTGCGCTTGTCTATCGCGCCCGCCATGGCACTCCACGGCTGGATCATTCTCGACAAGCCAATCGGGCTTGGTTCCACCCAGGCAGTGAGCGCAGTCAAGCGCATCCTGCGGGACTCTGGCCAGCCCAAGACCAAGGTCGGCCACGGCGGAACATTGGACCCCCTGGCTAGCGGAGTGCTGCCGATTGCGCTTGGTGAAGCGACCAAGCTGTGCGGGCGGATGCTCGATGCAACCAAAGTCTATGATTTCACCATCCGCTTCGGCGAGGAGACGGATACGCTCGATTTGGAGGGAAAGCTGGTCGCGACCAGCGAAGCCCGGCCTGGCCGCGCGGAGGTCGAGGCAATCCTTCACAGATTCACCGGTACCATCGAACAGGTCCCTCCGGCCTTTTCCGCCCTTAAGGTGGACGGCGAGCGAGCTTATGATCTTGCACGGGCCGGCGATAACGTCGAACTCCAGCCTCGGAAGGTGACAATTCAATCCTTGTCGGTAATCGACGCCGGTTCGGATGACGCGACATTGTCCGCTACCGTTTCCAAAGGCACCTATATTCGCTCGCTTGCCCGAGACATTGCGCACGCGCTCGGTACAGTCGGATATGTGACCATGTTGAGGCGGACCAGTGCGGGCCCCTTCACCTTGGGTCAGGCGATTTCGCTGGACTTTCTGGCCGATGCAGCTAAGGCGCGCCAACTGACGAGGACGGTTCTCCCGCTCGAAGCGGGGCTGGACGACATCCCGGCCCTCCCCGTCACTCCCGATCAGGCTCGTCTGCTCCGTCATGGGCAGCAGCTTGTCGGGATCCCCGCGGCGCCGGGACTTCACCTTGCGACAGACGGCGTAACGCCGGTCGCTTTGGTCGAGGTTTCGGACGGCGACCTTAGGGTCGTGCGCGGGTTCAACTTTTAGAGATAAGGAGTGATTGATGTCGATTACCGCTGAGAAGAAGCAGGAACTGATCAAGGAACATGCCCGCAGCTCGGATGACACTGGTTCGCCCGAAGTGCAGGTCGCGATCCTCACCAGCCGCATCACCACCCTGACCGAGCATTTCAAGACCCACGCGAAAGACAATCATTCGCGCCGCGGCCTCCTGATGCTCGTCAATAAGCGCCGCTCGCTGCTCGATTATTTGAAGCGCGAGGATGCAGCCCGCTACACGGACCTGATCACGAAACTCGGCCTCCGCAAATAAGATTTCACGAAGGGCGCCCGAGCGGCGCCCTTCGCCTATTCGGGCCCGACCGCAATTCGGCGGTCAGCCTAAGGGCCCCGTCAAGGTGCTACTTTGATGGGAACCCGCCAGGGGCAAACTAGGCCCCGCACCGCTTGCAGGCCGGTTGTCTGCAGCAGCTGCCCCCACCGGCATTTGGCCGTGGGCGTAAGGAAATGAAATGTTTGATATCAAAACCGTAGAAATCGAGCTCGGCGGAAAGACCCTGAAGCTCGAAACCGGCCGCGTTGCCCGTCAGGCTGACGGAGCGGTGCTGGCAACCCTGGGCGAGACTGTCGTCCTCTGTGCGGTGACTGCCGCCAAGTCGGTCAAGCCCGGCCAGGACTTCTTCCCGCTGACCGTCCACTATCAGGAAAAATTCTCCGCCGCCGGCCGAATCCCAGGCGGCTTCTTCAAGCGCGAGCGCGGAGCGACCGAAAAGGAAACGCTCACCAGCCGCCTGATTGATCGGCCGATACGGCCGTTGTTTCCGGAGGGGTTTTACAACGAAGTTCTGGTGATCGCCCAAGTGCTTTCCTACGACGGCGAGAATGAGCCGGACATTTTGGCGATGATCGCCGCGTCGGCCGCCCTCACCATCTCCGGCGTTCCCTTCATGGGCCCGATCGGCGCGGCGCGCGTCAGCTACAACGACGGCGACTATATCCTCAACCCGAGCCAGGAGCAGATCAAGGCCGGGAGCCTCGACCTGGTCGTCGCCGGCACTCCCAACGCGGTGATGATGGTCGAATCCGAAGCCAAGGAGCTGTCGGAAGAG